>NZ_JBGLZF010000008.1:0-219070 GCF_047304405.1 Pseudomonas sp. Pseusp11 | reverse complement strand
ATTCCCACGGTATTTTTGGGGGGGTGCCCCTTAATATGCCCAGCCTGCGCCAGCGAATCCTGGGCATAGGCTAACCCCCTCCGTTGCTCCCGAAGGCTGCGATCTTTTGGCATTCTGACTGGCAAAAAAAATCCCCCGCAACCAACCATTGCGGGGGATTTTTTATGCCCGAAAAACCTTAACGCTGATGCACCAGATTCCCCGCCGCGTACGTCTGCAGAACAGTCCGGTCATCCCCCAGCGTCATCAACACAAACAACGTCTCGGCAATGTTATTGGCCTGCTTCAGGCGATAGCTCAGCAGCGGCGTCGCGTTGTAGTCCAGCACCAGGAAGTCCGCGTCGGTACCCGGTTGCAGGGTGCCGATCTGGTCTTCCAGCCTCAGTGCGCGGGCGCCGCCGAGGGTGGCGAGGTACAGCGACTTGAACGGGCTCAGCCGTGCGCCTTGCAGCTGCATGACCTTGTACGCTTCGTTCAGGGTTTGCAGCAGCGAGAAACTGGTGCCGCCACCGACGTCCGTGCCCAGTCCGACATTCAGTTTGTGCTTCTCGGCCATCGGCAGGTTGAACAAGCCGCTGCCGAGGAAGAAGTTCGAGGTCGGGCAGAAGGCGATGGCCGATCCGGTCTGTGCCAGGCGCGCGCATTCGTCGTCGCACAGGTGCACGCCGTGGGCGAACACCGAGCGTTCGCCGAGCAGTTGGTAGTGATCGTAGACGTCCAGGTAGCCCTTGCGCTCCGGGAACAGTTCCTTGACCCACTCGACTTCCTTGAGGTTTTCGCTGATGTGGGTCTGCATGTACAGATCCGGGTATTCGCTGAGCAACTGCCCCGCCAGTGCAAGCTGTTCCGGGGTGCTGGTCGGGGCGAAGCGCGGCGTGACCGCGTAGTGCAGGCGGCCCTTGCCATGCCAGCGCTCGATCAGCGCCTTGCTTTCGACGTAGCTCGATTCGGCAGTGTCAGTCAGGTAGTCCGGCGCGTTGCGATCCATCATCACCTTGCCGGCGATCATCCGCAGATCCAGTTGCTCGGCAGCCTCGAAAAACGAGTTCACCGATTGCGGATGCACGCTGCCGAAGACCAGGGCGGTGGTGGTGCCGTTGCGCAGCAGTTCCTTGATGAAAATATCTGCCACTTCATCGGCGTGAACCTTGTCGGCGAACTGGCTTTCGCACGGAAAGGTGTAGGTGTTCAGCCAGTCCAGCAGTTGCTCGCCGTAGGCGCCGACCATGCCGGTTTGCGGCAGGTGAATGTGGGTGTCGATGAAACCAGGGGTGATCAGTGCGTCCTGGTAATGGGTGATCTCGATGTCGGCTGGCAGCGTCGGCAGCAAATCGCTGGCGTGGCCGATGGCGTTGATCTGGCCGTTCTCGACCACCAGCAGGCCGTCTTCGAAATACTCATACGAGGCTTCGATACCCACTTCGGCAGGGTCGGCGATGCTGTGCAAAATGGCGGCGCGGTAGGCTTTGCGAGTCATTGGCATGGGGTTCTCAATTAGTTCAAAGCTTTTCAGTTAGAAGCTTGGCTGCGGCGTGAAGCAGGCAGCAGTTTGGCGATCGATGATCCGGCGCTGGCGGTGTGCTGGCCGAAATTCGCGTTATAGGTGGCGATGATCTCGCCGGCGATGGAGATGGCGATTTCCACAGGCAACTTGCCTTTGACTTCGCCCAGCCCCATCGGGCAGCGCATGCGTTGCAGCACGGCGCTATCGAAACCACGATCACGCAGGCGGTGTTCGAACTTCACCCGTTTGGTCTTCGAACCGATCAGGCCGAAGTAGGCGAAGTCGTTGCGCTTGAGGATCGCGGTGGTGAGTTCGAGGTCGAGCTGGTGATTGTGGGTCATGACAATGCAGTAGCTGCCAGCGGGCAGGTCATCGACTTCATCCAGCGGTTCTTCGGTGACGATTTTGCGCACGCCGTGGGGGATCTGTTCGGGGAATTCGGCTTCCCGCGAATCGATCCAGCGCACCCGGCAGGGCAGGCTGGCGAGCAGCGGCACCAGCGCCCGACCGACGTGGCCGGCGCCGAATACAGCAATCTGCGCTTGCACCTGGCCCATCGGTTCGAACAGCAGCACGGTCACGCCGCCGCAGCACTGGCCCAGGCTGGCGCCGAGGCTGAAGCGCTCCAGATGGGTGTCCTGCCGACCGCTGGCAAGCATCTCGCGGCCGATCTGCATGGCCTTGTATTCCAGATGCCCGCCACCAATGGTGTCGAATGTTTGCGTGGCGCTGATGACCATCTTCGAGCCGGCATTGCGCGGCGTCGAGCCGAGCTCTTCGATGATGGTCACCAACACACAGGGTTCACCCCGGTTTTTCAGGTCGGCGAGGGCGTCGATCCAGTTGTACATGGTTCACCTCAACATCTCTGTTGTCTGTTCGGGCCTCATCGCGGGCAAGCCACGCTCCCACAAGGAATGCATCGTACCTGTGGGAGCTGGCTTGCTTGCGATGGCCACGCCTAGGTCTTACAGCGAAGCCAACTCGGCTTCAGCCTCAACAGGCTTCAAAGCCTTTAACCGGCGCATCTGCTCACAGCCCCACAACACCCGCTCCGGCGTCGCCGGCGCGTCGATTTTCGGTTGATGCCGGTAGTCGCCCAAACTCGCCACGGCGTCCTTGATCGCGCACCAGACGGCGATGCCAAGCATGAACGGCGGCTCACCCACAGCCTTGGAATGGAACACCGTGTCTTCCGGGTTCTTGCGGTTTTCCACCAGCTTCACCCGCAGGTCCAACGGCATGTCCGCCACGGCCGGGATCTTGTAGCTGGCCGGGCCGTTGGTCATCAGTTTGCCTTTGTCGTTCCACACCAGTTCTTCCATGGTCAGCCAACCCATGCCCTGGATGAAACCACCCTCGACCTGACCGATGTCGATGGCCGGGTTCAACGAGGCGCCGACGTCGTGGAGGATGTCGGTGCGCAGCATCTTGTACTCGCCCGTCAGGGTGTCGACGATCACCTCGGCGCAGGCCGCGCCGAAGGCGTAGTAGTAGAACGGCCGACCGCGAGCCTGGCTGCGGTCGTAGTAGATTTTCGGAGTCTTGTAGAAGCCGGTGCTCGACAGCGACACCTGGGCGAAATACGCCTGCTGGATCAGCGCTTCGAACGTCAGGATGTGATCGCGAACCCGCACATGACCGTTGTGGAATTCCACGTCTTCTTCGCTGACCTTGTATTGCCGCGCGGCAAATTCCACCAGGCGTTTCTTGATGATTTCCGCGGCATTCTGTGCGGCTTTACCGTTGAGGTCGGCACCGCTGGAAGCGGCGGTTGGCGAGGTGTTCGGCACTTTGTCGGTGTTGGTCGCGGTGATCTGCACCCGGTCCATTTCCACCTGGAATACTTCAGCCACCACTTGTGCAACCTTGGTGTTCAGGCCCTGGCCCATTTCGGTGCCGCCGTGGTTCAGGTGGATGCTGCCGTCGGTGTAGACATGCACCAGCGCACCGGCCTGGTTGAGGAAACTGGCGGTGAAGGAAATACCGAATTTGACCGGGGTCAGCGCCAGGCCTTTTTTCAGGACCGGGCTGTTGGCGTTGTAGCGGCGGATCGCTTCGCGGCGTTCGGCGTACTGGCTGCTGGCTTCCAGTTCGGCGGTCATTTCCTCGAGCATGTTGTGCTCGACGGTCTGGTAGTAATGGGTGACGTTGCGCTCGGTCTTGCCGTAGTAGTTGGCCTTGCGCACCGCCAGCGGATCGAGGCACAGATGGCGGGCAATGGCGTCCATCACTTCTTCGATGGCGACCATACCTTGCGGGCCGCCGAAACCACGGTAAGCGGTGTTCGACGCGGTGTTGGTCTTGCAGCGGTGACCGTTGATGGTCGCATCGCCGAGGTAGTACGAGTTGTCGGCATGGAACATCGCGCGGTCGACAATCGACGCTGACAAGTCCGGCGAGCAACCGCAGTTACCGGCCAGCTCCAGGGCGATGCCGTGCAGGCGGCCGGTGCTGTCGAAGCCCACGTCGTACTCGACGTAGAACGGGTGACGCTTACCGGTCATCAGCATGTCTTCAACACGCGGCAGACGCATTTTGGTCGGTTGACCGGTCAGGTGCGCGATCACCGCGCACAGGCACGCCGGGCTTGCCGCCTGGGTTTCCTTGCCGCCGAAACCACCGCCCATGCGGCGCATGTCGACGACGATCTTGTTCATCGACACGTCCAGCACTTCCGCCACCAGTTTCTGCACTTCGGTGGGGTTCTGGGTCGAGCAGTAAACGATCATCCCGCCGTCTTCGGTCGGCATCACCGAAGAGATCTGGGTTTCCAGATAAAAGTGTTCCTGGCCGCCGATGTGCAGCGTGCCCTGGATGCGATGCTCGGCAGTGGCCAAGGCATTGGCCGAATCGCCGCGCTGGTGGGTATGGCTGTCGAGCACGAAATGGCGTTTGCGCAGGGCTTCGACCACGTCCAGAACCGGTTCGAGGTCTTCGTATTCGATGATCGCCGCCATCGCGGCTTTGCGCGCGGTTTCCAGGTCTTTCGCGGCGACGGCGAGCACCGGTTGGCCGACGAACTGCACATCTTCGATGGCCAGCAGCGGATCGCCCGGCAACAGCGGGCCGATGTCTTTCAGGCCCGGCACGTCTTCGTGGGTGATGGCGATGCGCACGCCTTCAAAGGCGTAGCAGGGCTGGGTGTCGATGCTGATGATCTTCGCGTGTGCGCGGTCCGACAGCCGTGCATAAACGTGCAGCTGATTGGGGAATTCCAGCCGATCGTCAATGTACTGTGCTTCACCGGACACATGCTTGGCGGCGCTGTCGTGCTTGACGCTGCGGCCGACTCCGGTGGTCAGGTCCTTGGCGAACAATTCAGCCAGTTCGGCTTGGGTCTTCTCTACGGCGTGATGATTAGACATAAGCGGTCACCCGAGTCTCGATGTGCGGTGTTTGCAGTTCGATGAAGTATTTGCGCAGCAGGTTCTGCGCGCTGAGCAGGCGGTATTCCTTGCTGGCGCGGAAGTCCGAGAGCGGTGTGAAATCTTCGGCCAGTGCGGCGCAGGCGCGTTCAATGGTGGCGTTGTTGAACGGTGCGCCAACCAGCGCGGCTTCGCAGTTTTTCGCGCGTTTGGGGATGGCCGCCATGCCGCCGAAAGCAACGCGGGCGTCGGCGACTACGCCATTGTCGATGCGCAGGTTGAATGCTGCGCAGACTGCGGAAATGTCGTCGTCCAGACGCTTCGACACCTTGTAGGCGCGGAACAGTTGTTCAACGCTGGCGCGGGGCACGATGATCTTCTCGATGAACTCGCTTTCCTGGCGCGCGGTGACCCGGTAATCGATGAAGTAATCTTCCAGGGCCAGGGTGCGGCGAGTCTCGCCTTTGCACAGCACGATCTGCGCGCCAAGGGCGATCAGCAGCGGTGGCGAGTCACCGATCGGCGAGGCGTTGCCGATATTGCCGCCTAGGGTGCCCTGGTTGCGAATCTGCAACGAAGCGAAGCGCTGCAGCAATTCGCCGAAGTCCGGGTACTCGGCCTTCAAAGCGTCGTAACAGTCGGAGAGGGCGGTGGCGGCGCCGATTTCCAGGCGATCGTCGAAGCATTCGATGCGCTTCATTTCGGCGACGTTGCCGACGTAGATCATCACCGGCAAGGTGCGGTGGAATTGCGTGACTTCCAGCGCCAGGTCGGTACCGCCGGCCAGCAGGCGGGCCTGTGGATAAGCGTCGTAGAGGTCGGCCAGATCGGCCACGGTCAGCGGCACCAGGCAGCGTTTGTCGCCACTGTTGAGTTCACCGATGTCGGTGGGGGCGATGGCTTTCAGGCGAGCGATGGTGTCAGCCTCACGGGCATCGAACTGATCCGGTTGCTTGGCGCAGCAGGATTGCTCGGCAGCGGCCAGGATCGGCCGATAACCGGTGCAGCGGCAGAGGTTGCCGGCCAGGGCTTCGTGGGCCTTGTGGGAGTCCGGTTGATCGCTGTTCTTTTGCAGGGCGAACAGCGACATGACAAAGCCCGGGGTGCAGAAACCGCATTGCGAGCCATGGCACTCGACCATGGCTTTTTGCACGCTGTGCAGTTGGCCTTGGTGCTTGAGGTCTTCGACGCTGATCAGTTGCTTGCCGTGCAGCGACGAAACAAAGGTCAGGCAAGAGTTGAGACTGCGATAGCGAATGTGTTCGCGGCCATCGTCATCCGTCTGCAGCTCGCCGACCACCACAGTGCACGCGCCACAGTCACCGCTGGCGCAGCCTTCTTTGGTGCCGGGTTTGCCCACATGTTCGCGCAAGTAATTGAGCACAGTCAGGTTCGGGTCCAGGGCGTGCTCGCTACGGAGTTCCTGGTTGAGTAAAAACTGGATCACGGATGGCCTCGCAGACTCATTATTGTTGTTAACCGACATGAACCGAATTTATCAGGTCTGACTTTCCGGTCAATGATTTTCTGACTTAAAGGTCAGGAAATAGCGTTTTGTCGATCAACGACTCGTTCCTTCATTATTGACCCTCACGGGATAGCCTGCTTTTTGCTTGAATCGTGCCAAAAACCGCTGGGTGGGCACTCCGCCATGACCCCTCAATTGCGCTACACTGCGCCGCTTGTGCAGATCGAAGAGTTTGAAGGACAACCATGACGTTCAAGGCGCCGGACAGCCTCGCCGAGCAAATCGCTCACCACCTCGCCGAACGTATCATTCGCGGCGAAATGAAGCCGGGGGAGCGCATCCAGGAACAGAAGGTCACGCTGGCCCTCAATGTCAGCCGCGGTTCAGTCCGTGAGGCCTTGCTGATCCTCGAGCGCCGCCACTTGATCGCGATTTTGCCGCGACGTGGCGCCCACGTGACCGAACTGACGGCGCACAAGGTGCAGAGCCTGTGCACGCTGATGAGCGAGTTGTACATATTGCTCGGCAACGCCGTGGCCAGCGGTTGGCAAGTCCAGGCCGACATGGCGCCATTCCTGCAGATCCAGCAGCGCCTGACCGCCAGCTACGAACGCCAGGACATCCGCACGTTCGTCGACGACAGCTTCAGCGTGATGCGCGCCGCGTATCCGTTCGCCAACAACCTGTACCTGCAGGAAACCGTCGAGAATCTGCAGCCGGCCATGAGCCGTGCGTATTTCCTGGCGTTGGAGCAGCGCAAGGCCTCGATGAGCGAGTTCCTGGAACTGTTCGAACGCCTGCTGGCCGCCGTGCTGGCCCGTGACTTTGCGCAGATCCGCGTGGTGCTGACGGCGTATGCCCAGCGCAGTTGCGATCTGGTGGTTTCTGCCTTGACGGTCGCTTAAGCGTGCGGCTCAAGTGCATTAAACTGGCGGGGTTCAAATCCTTCGTCGACCCGACCACGGTGAACTTCCCCAGTAACATGGCGGCGGTGGTCGGGCCCAATGGTTGCGGCAAGTCGAACATCATCGACGCCGTGCGTTGGGTGATGGGCGAGAGCTCGGCCAAGAACTTGCGCGGCGAGTCGATGACCGACGTCATCTTCAACGGCTCCACCAGCCGTAAACCGGTGAGCCAGGCGAGCATCGAACTGGTGTTCGATAACTCCGACGGCACCCTGCTCGGCGAATGGGCTGCCTATGCGGAAATTTCCATTCGCCGCAAAGTGACTCGCGACAGCCAGACCACCTACTACCTCAACGGCACCAAATGCCGCCGCCGCGATATTACCGACATCTTTCTTGGTACCGGCCTCGGTCCGCGCAGCTATTCGATTATCGAGCAGGGGATGATCTCCAAGCTGATCGAGTCCAAGCCCGAAGACCTGCGTAATTTCATCGAAGAAGCCGCCGGTATTTCCAAGTACAAGGAGCGTCGACGCGAAACCGAAAACCGCATCCGCCGCACCCACGAAAACCTGGCCCGCCTGACCGACCTGCGCGAAGAGCTCGAGCGTCAGCTTGAACGCTTGCACCGCCAGGCCGAGGCCGCCAAGAAGTATCAGGAATACAAGGGCGAAGAGCGTCAGCTCAAGGCCCAGCTGTCGGCCCTGCGCTGGCAGGCGCTGAACGAGCAGGTCGGCCAGCGCGAAGCGATCATCGGCACCCAGGAAATCACCTTCGAAGCCCTGGTGGCTGAGCAGCGCAATGCCGACGCGGCCATTGAACGCCTGCGTGACGGGCATCACGACCTGTCCGAGCGCTTCAATCTGGTGCAGGGGCGCTTCTATTCGGTCGGCGGCGACATCGCCCGGGTCGAGCAGAGCATCCAGCACGGCCAGCAGCGCTTGCGTCAATTGCAGGACGATCTGAAAGAAGCCGAGCGCGCGCGGTTGGAAACCGAATCGCACTTGGGCCATGACCGCACCTTGCTGCTGACCCTGGGCGAAGAGCTGGACATGCTCACGCCGGAACAGGAAGTCACCAGCGCCGCCGCCGAAGAAGCCGCCGCCGCACTGGAAGAATCCGAAACCACCATGCACGGCTGGCAGGAGCAGTGGGACACTTTCAACCTCACCGCCGCCGAGCCGCGTCGCCAGGCTGAAGTTCAGCAGTCGCGGATCCAGCAGCTGGAAACCAGCATGGAGCGATTGGCCGATCGCCAGAAGCGTCTGGCCGAAGAGCGCGCGCTGCTCTCGGCAGACCCGGAAGACGCGGCGATCATGGAACTCAGCGAGCAGTTGGCCGCATCCGAGGCGACGCTGGAAGACTTGCAGGCCAGTGAAGAGGCGCAAGTCGAGCGTCTTGAGCAACTGCGCCAAGAGTTGCAGCAAGCGTTGTCGGCGCAGCAGCAAGCCCAAGGTGATTTGCAGCGGCTCAACGGTCGGCTGGCGTCGCTGGAGGCCTTGCAGCAAGCCGCGCTCGATCCGGGCACCGGCACCGCCGAATGGCTGCGCGAACAGCATCTGGCGGATCGTCCGCGTTTGGCCGAAGGCCTGAAAGTTGAAGCGGGTTGGGAGCTGGCGGTGGAAACCGTGCTCGGCGCCGACCTGCAAGCGGTGCTGGTGGACGACTTCGGTGATTTCGATCTGGCCGGGTTTGCCCAAGGCGATCTGCGCCTGCTCAGCCCGGCCAGCGATGGCGTGCGCATGCCCGGCAGTTTGCTCGACAAGGTCGAGGCGCAGATCGATCTGTCGCCTTGGCTGGGGCAGGTCAAGCCGGTCGACAGCCTTGAACAGGCCTTGGCCTTGCGCGGGCAATTGGCTGCCGGCCAAAGCCTGATCAGCCGCGACGGTTACTGGGTCGGCAGGCACTTTTTACGCGTGCGTCGGGCCAGTGAAGCGGAAAGTGGCGTGCTCGCCCGTGGCCAGGAAATCCAGCGGCTGGGCCTGGAGCGCGAAGAGCGCGAAGCCACGGTTGAAACTCTGGAAACCCAGCTTCAGAATCTCAGGGCGCAACAGCGTCAGCAGGAAAACGGCCGCGAACACTTGCGCCGTCTGCTGCAAGACGAAGCGCGTCAGCAGGGCGAATTGAAAGCCCAGTTGTCGGCTGGTAAAGCCAAGGTCGAACAGTTGACCCTGCGCCGCAGCCGTCTCGATGAAGAACTCACCGAGCTCAGCGAACAGCGCGCCCTGGAACACGAAAACATCGGCGAAGCGCGCCTGCAATTGCAGGAAGCGCTCGACAGCATGGCGGTGGATACCGAGCAGCGCGAGTTGCTGCTGGCCCAGCGCGACAGCCTGCGCGAACGCCTCGACCGGGTGCGCCAGGAAGCCCGGCAGCACAAGGACCATGCGCATCAATTGGCGGTACGCCTGGGGTCGCTGAAGGCGCAACACGATTCCACCCGTCAGGCTCTTGAGCGGCTGGAAATGCAGGCAGAGCGCCTGACCGAGAAGCGCGAACAGCTGAGCCTCAATCTGGAAGAGGGCGAGGCGCCGCTGGAAGAGCTGCGGCTGAAGCTCGAAGAGTTGCTCGACAAGCGCATGACCGTCGACGAAGAGCTCAAGACCGCGCAAATCGCCATGGAAGACGCCGACCGTGAACTGCGCGATGCTGAAAAGCGCCGGACTCAGGCCGAGCAGCAATCCCAGTTGATTCGCAGTCAGCTCGAACAGCAGCGCATGGAATGGCAAGCGTTGACGGTGCGGCGCAAGACCTTGCAGGATCAATTGCTCGAAGACGGCTACGATCTCAATGGCGTGCTCGCCACACTGGTGGCCGGGGTCAGCGAGAAAGACGCCGAAGAAGAACTCGAGCGTATTGCCGCGCGGATTCAGCGCCTCGGCGCGATCAACCTCGCGGCCATCGACGAATACCAGCAACAATCCGAGCGTAAACGTTATCTGGATGCCCAGAACGACGATCTGGTGGAAGCACTGGACACTCTCGAGAACGTGATTCGCAAGATCGACAAGGAAACCCGGAACCGCTTCAAAGATACCTTTGATCAGATCAATGGCGGTTTACAGGCCCTTTTCCCAAAAGTTTTCGGTGGAGGCAGCGCCTATTTGGAACTGACGGGCGAAGATCTACTCGATACAGGGGTGACGATCATGGCGCGGCCGCCAGGAAAGAAGAACAGCACCATCCATTTGCTCTCCGGTGGCGAAAAAGCCCTGACCGCATTGGCCCTGGTATTTGCCATCTTCAAGTTGAATCCGGCGCCGTTCTGCATGCTCGATGAAGTTGACGCGCCATTGGATGACGCTAACGTTGGACGCTACGCGCGGCTGGTCAAAGAGATGTCGCAGACGGTGCAGTTTATCTATATCACCCACAACAAGATCGCCATGGAAATGGCCGATCAATTGATGGGGGTGACGATGCACGAACCGGGTTGCTCGCGTCTGGTGGCAGTGGATGTGGAGGAGGCGATGGCCATGGTGGACGCCTGAGTCATTGCATGTAGGGCAGGTAATTTTGAGCTGTAGGGCTTTTTTACCTGGCTTGACTTGCTGGCCAATCGACATATTCGCGCAAGCCAATGTGACAGACGGTGTAAAGTTATCTTTGGTCGTGCTAGTTTAATGTCAATTTTTCGTATGCGTGGGCAAAACGCCTGTCAGAACATAGAGTTGGCGCCACGTTTTAAAGCGGTTTACACAATGTAAACCCCTTATTTTTCAGCATTTTTTATAGAGGCACGGGATTACATGGAAATCGGTCTGCGCGAGTGGCTGATCGTCATCGGCATTATTGTCATTGCCGGTATTCTTTTCGATGGCTGGCGTCGCATGCGCGGCGGCAAGGGAAAACTGAAATTCCGTCTTGACCGAAGTCTGTCCAACCTGCCGGACGAGGACACCAGCGCCGAGCTGTTGGGCCCGCCCCGCGTGCTGGACACCCAGAAAGAACCGCAGCTGGACGAGCACGACTTGCCGTCGGTGAGCATGCCTGCCCGTGAACCGCGCGAATCGGGTTCCAAGCGTGGCAAGCGTGGCCATGGCGAGCCGTCGCAAGGCGATATGAACCTCAGCCTGGACCTGGACGGCGGCCCGAGCTTCAGCAGCCGTGACAACGATTTCCCGGATGACAGCAAGTCCGCCAGCTCGCCTGAAAAAGATCAGCCACAAGCCGAAGAAGTGCTGGTGATCAGTGTGATCTGCCGCGACCCGGCCGGCTTCAAGGGCCCGGCGCTGTTGCAGAACATTCTGGAAAGCGGTCTGCGTTTCGGCGAGATGGACATTTTTCACCGCCACGAAAGCATGGCTGGTAACGGCGAAGTGCTGTTCTCGATGGCCAACGCGGTCAAGCCGGGCGTTTTCGATCTGGATGATATCGACCACTTCAGCACCCCGGCGGTGAGCTTCTTCCTCGGCCTGCCAGGCCCGCGTCATCCGAAGCAAGCCTTCGACGTGATGGTAGCGGCGGCGCGCAAGCTGTCCCAGGAGCTGAACGGCGAACTGAAGGATGACCAGCGCAGCGTGCTGACTGCCCAAACGATTGAGCACTACCGTCAGCGCATCGTCGAGTTCGAACGCCGCGCGTTGACCCAGAAGCGCTGAGGTCAAAGGATCGCAGCCTCGTTTCACTCGACAGCTCCTACAGAAAGTCGCGAACCCTGTAGGAGCTGTCGAGTGAAACGAGGCTGCGATCCCTTGATCTTGATGAAATGAGATTGAGCAGCCTCGGCTGCTCTTTTGCTTTATGAGAGAACACCCATGACTGCCGCCGAAACCCGCATTCTAGAGCTGCGCGCCGAGCTCGATCAGCACAACTATCGCTACCATGTGCTGGATGAGCCGAGCATTCCGGACGCCGAATACGATCGCTTGTTCCATGAACTCAAGGCCCTTGAAGCGGCCCATCCCGAGCTGATCACCAGTGACTCGCCGACCCAGCGTGTCGGCAGTGCGGCGCTGTCGGCGTTCACTCAGGTGCGTCATGAAGTGCCGATGCTCAGCCTTGGCAACGCCTTCGAAGAAACCGACATGCGCGAATTCGATCGCCGGGTGACGGAAGGGCTGGACCTGCCGGTTGGCGACCTGTTCGGTGGCGGCGCAGCGGTGGAGTACAGCTGCGAACCCAAGCTCGATGGCCTGGCGGTCAGCCTGCTGTATCAGGACGGTATGCTGGTGCGCGGCGCCACTCGCGGCGATGGCACCACGGGCGAAGACATCAGCGTCAACGTGCGCACCGTACGCAATATCCCGCTCAAGCTGCATGGCAGCGGCTGGCCGGCGACCCTGGAAGTGCGCGGCGAAGTGTTTATGTCCAAGGCCGGTTTCGAGCGGCTCAACGCCACGCAACTGGAAGTCGGCGGCAAGACCTTCGCCAACCCGCGTAACGCGGCGGCGGGCAGCTTGCGACAGCTGGATTCGAAGATCACCGCCAACCGTCCGCTGGAATTCTGCTGCTACGGCATCGGCCAGGTTTCCGCCGATATCGCCGACACGCACATTGGCAATCTGCAGCAACTCAAAGCCTGGGGTATGCCGATCAGTCATGAGTTGAAGTCGGCTCGTGGCATCGATGAGTGCCTGGATTACTACCGCGACATCGGCGAACGCCGCAATGCGCTGCCCTATGAAATCGACGGCGTGGTGTTCAAGGTCAACAGCATTGCCTCCCAGCGCGAGTTGGGTTTCCGTGCTCGCGAACCGCGTTGGGCCATCGCGCATAAATTCCCGGCGATGGAAGAGCTCACTGAGTTGCTCGATGTGGAGTTTCAGGTCGGTCGCACCGGTGCCGTGACGCCGGTGGCACGCTTGAAACCGGTCAAGGTCGCCGGCGTTACCGTGGCCAATGCGACGCTGCACAACATGGATGAGGTTGCGCGGTTGGGGCTGATGATCGGCGACACCGTGATCATCCGTCGCGCCGGTGACGTGATTCCGCAAGTGGTGCAAGTGGTCATCGAGCGTCGTCCTGAGGATGCTCGACCGGTACAGATACCCGAGCAGTGCCCGGTCTGCGGTTCGCATGTCGAGCGTACGCAGCTGGTCAAGCGCAGCAAGGGTCGCGAGACTGTCAGCGAAGGCGCGGTGTATCGCTGCGTCGGCCGTCTGGCCTGCGGTGCGCAACTCAAGCAGGCGATCATTCACTTCGTTTCGCGTCGCGCCATGGACATCGAAGGGCTGGGCGAGAAGAGCGTCGAGCAACTGGTGGATGAAGGTCTGGTGAATTCGCCAGCCGATTTGTACGCATTGACCTTCGAACAAATCGTCGACCTTGAAGGCTTTGCCGAGCTGTCGAGCAAGAACCTGCTCGGCGCTATCGAAGACAGCAAGCGGCCGAGTCTGGCGCGGTTCATCTATGCCTTGGGTATCCCTGATGTCGGCGAAGAGACGGCCAAGGTGCTTGCGCGGTCTCTCGGCTCGCTGGAGCGTGTTCAGCAGGCGTTGCCGCAAGTGCTCACGTACCTGCCGGATGTCGGGCTGGAAGTGGCTCACGAGATTCACAGCTTCTTTGAAGACCCGCATAACCAGCAGGTGATCGCCAATCTGTTGAAGCACGGCCTGCAGATTCAGGATCAGGGAGCGTTGGCTGCCGAATTCGCTGCAAGCACCACGCTTGGCGGTTTTCTCGACAAGCTGAACATTCCTTCGGTCGGGCCGGGCGGGGCGCAGAAGCTTGCCGACAAATTCGGCTCGCTTGAAGCGGTGATGAATGCTGACTGGCTGGACATGCGTCAGACGCTGCCGGAGAAACAGGCAAATTCGGTGCGTGAGTTTTTTGCGGTCGCAGAAAATTGTCAGCTCGCCGAGTCCGCTGAAAAGCAGCTGCGCGATTTTGGCATGCATTGGCAGAGCGAGAAAAAAGTCGTCGAAGGATTGCCGCTGGCTGGGCAGACCTGGGTGCTGACCGGTTCGCTGGAACTGATGAGTCGCGACGTTGCCAAGGACAAACTTGAAAGCCTCGGTGCCAAGGTGGCCGGTTCGGTATCGGCCAAGACCCATTGCGTGGTCGCCGGGCCGGGCGCAGGTTCGAAGCTGGCCAAGGCCAATGAGCTGGGGTTGAAGGTGCTTGATGAAGAGGCGTTTGTCGAGTTTCTGAAGAAGCACGGTATCGACGTTTAAGATCGCCAAAAGATCGCAGCCTTCGACAGCTCCTACGGGTGTACGCCTTTCCACTGTAGGAGCTGCCGAAGGCTGCGATCTTTTGATTTTACCCAGGCAGAGCGTGGGAACGATCATTGCTGAGCAATGATCTAGTCTTGGCAGTCCCCAAAGAGAGATCGCCATGTACCGCTTCTTCGAACAGCTCAGCTCGCGCATCGCCGCGCCTTTCATGGGTGAGCATTCGCGCAACAGCAAGGTCTGGCATTGTCGCTGCGGGCAGTCGCTGTTCTTTCGCAACAGCCAGTGCCTGGCCTGTTCGGCGGCGCTGGGCTATCAGCCGCAGCAAAGTCGCTTGTCGTCGCTGCAACCCGGCCCGCAAGCGGATACCTGGTTGCTTGACGCCGACCCTGACGCCGGTATTTTCCGCCGTTGCGCCAATCTCGACTCCCCGGCTGCGTGCAACTGGTTATTGCCGGCCAATCATCACGATGGGTTGTGCATCGCCTGTAGCCTGAATCGCACCATCCCCGACCTGTCGATTCCCGAGAACCACGAGCGCTGGGGCAAAGTGGAAACCGCCAAGCGTCGTCTGGTGGCGCAGTTGCTCAGCCTGGGCTTGCAGGTCATTCCCAAAACAGTAGACGAAGAGACTGGTCTGGCCTTCGATTTCATCGGTATCGACCTCGAAGGCAAGCCGCCGACCACCGGGCACGCCAACGGTCTGATCACCCTCGATATCAAAGAAGCCGACGACGCCCACCGCGAGCAGGTTCGCGTGCAGATGCACGAACCCTATCGCACGCTGCTCGGTCACTTTCGGCACGAGACAGGGCATTACTACTGGGACCGACTGATCGCCAACAGTGCCTGGCTGGAACCGTTCCGCGGCCTGTTCGGCGATGAGCGTGCCAGCTACGCCGAGGCCCTTGAACAGCATTATCAACAAGGTGCGCCGCTCGACTGGCAGCAACATTACGTCAGCGCCTACGCCACCATGCACCCTTGGGAAGACTGGGCGGAAACCTGGGCGCGTTACCTGCACATGATGGATGCGGTGGACACCGCCCTGTGTTTTGGCATGAGTGCGCGGGAAATGGATTTCGACTATCAGCCGTTTCCACCTAGCACGCTGTTTGATCCGCAGCACCCCGGCGGTCCGGCGTTCCTGTCGTTCGTCAATGCGTGGATCGAGCTGGCCGGCATGCTTAACGAGCTGTCACGCAGCATGGGGCAGCCGGATTTCTATCCGTTCGTCTTGCCGCCGGCGGTGATCGCCAGGCTGCACTTCATTCACCTGGTGATCCAGCAAGAGGGCGGCCGGGCAGATGAAGTGTTGGTGCAATAGGATCAAAGGGTCGCGGCCTGGTCGCGATCTTTTGAAGGTCGGCGCATGTCCTTGAAGCGGCTCATGTTTTTTAATCTGCCCGAACGGTTGTAACTTCGTCTCAGATAGGTACAATGGCGCGGCTCGCCGTCAGGTGAGCGTCGTTATGGTGACCCCATCGGTCCCCCCGCAACGATTACCCGTGAACCTGGTCAGATCCGGAAGGAAGCAGCCACAGCGGGAACATTGTGTGCCGGGGTGTGGCTGGTGGGGTTGCCTCCATAACGCAACACGAACCCTCTTTCGTGTGTTCTATCTAAAAATACTGTTTTGCTTTCCCTGCCATGGAGCTCATCCAGGGCGGTTTATCGCGTTTCCGAATGAAACAGCGGGATATAAAAAAGGAGGCCGATCTGTCGCATTCGACAGGTCGGCCTCCTTTTTTTGTTTGTTAGCATCAAGGCTTGGACAAGGCCTGGTCAACCGCTGCGATCAGCTTTCCCAGATCCTTCGGGGTGGCTTTGTGTATGACGCTGAACAGGTACGCTCGCTGTTCATCTTCGTCGCCTAGATCTGCGAAAAAGGCTTTCAGCTTCACACCCAGCACGTCGGCAAGCAGGAACAATGCTTCCACGCTGGGGGTATAGGTGCCAGTTTCGAAGCGGCTGATGGTTTTGGGGTCAAAACCGGTTTTTTCGCCGAGTTCAGCCTGAGTAAGCCCTGCGACCTTGCGGTAGCGTCGGATGGCTGGACCCAAACTTGAAATTTGCATCGCTCAATTCCCATTTAGAATCAAGAACTTAACGATAGATTTTTGCATTAGGCAACTGCATGATCCATCACCTTGCTTTGCAAAATGTGATGCATTTCGTAGAATCGCCGCTTCGGAGGGGGTTTTGATGATCTGCTGTCTGAAGTTTAGGCGATATGAAACAGCCAGCATTGTCTTCCCTTGCCGGGTGTGCAGAGAAGCCGTTGGCGGTCTGAAACCCTCGCGAAATGTTACCAGAGTCGGTGTTGCTACCTTGCCCGAGACTAGTTGATCTTCGGCGGTCCGGGGGCCATCAAATGCTGTTCATGGAGTGATAACGTGTCTCTGCGCTGTACGTCTCAAAACATCTCTTCCGGGCATCCTGCACTGGTCGAGCGGTACCTCCGCTAGCGACAGTGAGCCTCACTCATGGATGAGAAATACCGCAGGGCCGTGGATGCCGCCGCAATTTTTTCCGAGACTGATCTGAACGGCCGGATTACTTACGTCAACGATCAATTCTGCGTCGTGTCCGGCTACAGCCGCGAGGAATTGCTGGGGCAAAACCATCGCCTGCTGAACTCCGGCCTGCATTCCACCGATTTCTTCGCTGCCATGTGGCGCACCATTGCACTGGGCAATATCTGGAAGGGCGAAATCTGTAATCGCGCCAAGGATGGCAGGTTGTATTGGGTCGACAGCACCATGGTGCCGGTGCTCGACGACACCACCGGGCTCGTTGATCGATACCTGTCGATTCGTTTCGACATCAGCGAAAAACGCCAATTGCTGCAATCCCTGCAATGGCGGGTCGGGCATGACGTGCTGACCGGGCTGCCCAATCGCGCGTTCCTGTCGGATTTGCTGGATCAGGCGCTGGAATTTTCCCGGCAGGAAAACATTCCGCTGGCAGTGTGCATGCTTGATCTCGACGGGTTCAAAGCGGTCAACGACGGCTACGGTCACGCCAGTGGCGATATGTTGCTGGTGGAAGTGGCCAAGCGTCTGCGTGACATTGTGCGCGGCGAAGATGTGGTGGCGCGATTGGCCGGTGACGAGTTCGTGCTGGTGTTGCGTTACGTGCGTGATCTGCCGGAATTGCGCGCGGCGTTGAGTCGCGTGCTCGGGGCGATCTCGGCGCCATACACATTGCACGGCAAGGACATCAATGTGTTTGCCAGTATCGGCGTCACCCTGTTTCCCCATGACAACGAAGATGCCGAAACCCTGCTGCGCCACGCCGACCAGGCGATGTATGTGGCCAAGCAGCGCGGGCGAAACCGCTTTCATCTGTTCGATGTGTCCCGGGATCAAGAGGTCAAGGCCACGCACCAGACCGTCGAGCGGGTGCGTCAGGCGCTGGTCGCCGGTGAATTTCGCCTGCACTTTCAGCCCAAGGTGAACATGCGTCGTGGCGAGGTCGTCGGTTTCGAGGCCTTGTTGCGTTGGCAGCACCCGCAAAACGGCATGGTGCCGCCTCGGGAGTTTTTGCCGCTGGTTGAGGATACCGACCTGATCATCGATATCGGCGAATGGGTGATGGACCAGGTGCTGGCGCAGTTGCACCGCTGGCAGCAAGCGGGGCAGGGCTGGCCGATCAGTATCAACATCGCGGCGCGACATTTTCAGCGCGCGGATTTCGTCGACCGGCTCAGAGAGGTACTCGCTCGGCATGCTCAGGTTGCCCCGCGGATGCTCGACCTGGAAATCGTCGAGTCGGTGGCGATCGAGAATATCCAGCATGTCAGCGCCTGTTTGCAGGCCTGTCAGGCGTTGGGGGTGCAGTTTTCCCTGGGTGATTTCGGCACCGGCTATTCGTCCCTGAGTTATCTCAAGCGTTTACGCACCCAGACTATCAAGATCGATAAGTCATTTGTGCGTGACATTCTGAATGACCGGGATGACCTGGCCCTGACCACGGCGGTGATTGGCCTGGCCCGCGCATTCGGTCGGCAGGTGATTGCCGAGGGGCTGGAAAGCCTTGAGCACGGTGAGTTGTTGTTGCGGCTGGGGTGCGAAGTCGCTCAAGGCTATTTCATCGCCCGTCCGATGCCGCCCTCCGAGGTACCGGCCTGGGTGGCGGGGTTTGTTGCCCCGTCGCAATGGCAGGCACTCGATCAAATAGCCTGACTCGCTCTATATAGCAGCCTTCGGCAGCTGCTACGGGGTCGGGTTACCGGTATAGAGCCGGATGATGTCATTGATCTCCCCCGACGTTTTCATTTGCTGCAACGTACGCAAAATGCGTTGTACCGGCACTTTGGGGTCATTGCGCACGTAACAACTGATAGGCTGTTCCTGCACCAGCGCTACGCTTTTCAGTTGCTGGTCGGGCAGCAGGCGCTGGTTGAACCAGTCCAGGGTCCATTGGTTGCTCACCGCATAGCGATAGCGTCCAGCCAGCAGCTTTTCCAGCACCTGTTCCTGATTGCGTGCGTCCTCGCGGTGCAGCCGGTCGGCGTCGAACAGCGGTTGCAGGGTCGGGTAGCTATAGCCGAGGACGGTGCCGATCGACTGTTGTGGCAGTTCCGCTGGATTGACAGAATCGGGTGGGCCTTGCCGGCCAATCAGCATGTCGCGCTGAACCAGCAGCGGAACGCTCCAGATATAGTCGCCGGACGGGGTCGGCAACCAGTCTTGTGAGACGAAACAGCGCACATCGGCCTCGCCGTGTTCCATGGCGTTCTGTACTCGCGGCCGAGGCAACACGTGAAATTGCGCCGGCGCGCCGACCTGAGTCGCCAGGCTAAGCATGATGTCGTGCAGAATGCCCTGGGTCGGCCGGTCGCGCTCGATTTGCACCAAGGGCATGGCCCAGCTGTCCGGCACGACAAAGCGCAACGGTACTTCGGCGGCCGCGACGCTCAGGCTGACTAATAGCAGTGCCCCCAAGGCAAAGTGCATAAATGCTCCGGTACGGCTCAAGCCTGAGCTGATAAAAGCTCCTCAAAGTGCAGCTTAGCCAGAATAGACGAGCGCACCGGATGCAATTTTGGCCTTGCTCCGCTAGCATTAGCCGCTTCTGCTTCCTTCGCTGCGACGGTTTTCGATGAGTTATCAGGTTCTTGCACGTAAATGGCGTCCGCGCTCGTTCCGCGAAATGGTCGGCCAGACCCATGTGCTCAAGGCTCTGATCAATGCCTTGGACAGCCAGCGGCTGCACCACGCCTACCTGTTTACCGGTACCCGCGGGGTCGGCAAGACCACCATCGCGCGGATCATCGCCAAATGCCTGAATTGTGAAACAGGTATCACTTCGACGCCCTGTGGCGAGTGCTCGGTGTGCCGCGAAATCGATGAAGGCCGCTTCGTCGACCTGATCGAGATCGACGCCGCGAGCCGGACCAAGGTCGAAGACACCCGCGAGCTGCTCGACAACGTGCAGTACGCGCCGAGCCGCGGGCGCTTCAAGGTCTACCTGATCGACGAAGTGCACATGCTTTCCAGCCATTCCTTCAATGCGCTGTTGAAAACCCTCGAAGAGCCGCCGCCCTACGTCAAGTTCATCCTGGCTACCACCGATCCGCAGAAACTTCCTGCAACGATTCTCTCGCGGTGCCTGCAGTTCTCCCTGAAGAACATGACCCCTGAGCGGGTGGTCGAGCATCTGAGCCATGTGCTGAGCGTCGAGAACGTGCCGTTCGAAGACGATGCGCTGTGGCTGCTGGGTCGCGCCGCCGACGGTTCGATGCGCGATGCCATGAGCCTGACCGACCAGGCCATCGCCTTCGGTGAAGGCAAGGTTCTGGCCGCCGACGTGCGGGCGATGCTCGGCACCCTCGATCACGGCCAGGTCTACGACGTCCTGCATGCGCTGATCGAAGGCGATGCCAAGGCGTTGCTCGAAGCCGTGCGCCATCTGGCCGAGCAAGGCCCGGACTGGAACGGCGTGCTCTCGGAAATTCTCAACGTGTTGCACCGTGTTGCCATCGCCCAGGCCCTGCCTGAAGGTGTCGACAACGGCCATGGCGACCGTGATCGCGTATTGGCACTGGCTCAGGCACTGCCGGCCGAAGATGTGCAGTTCTATTACCAGATGGGCCTGATCGGTCGCCGGGATTTGCCGCTGGCACCGGATCCGCGCGGCGGCTTCGAAATGGTCCTGCTGCGAATGCTCGCATTCAGGCCAGCAGACACCGAGGACGCTCCGAGGCAACCGCTAAAGCCAGTGGGGATCAGCCAGGCCACAGTTGATTCCGCAAACTCAGTGGCTGCCGCGCCGATTGTTGCGCCGGTAGTCGCTGCGGCCGTGGCACCGGTTCCAGTGGCGCCCGTGGTTGCACCAGCACCAGCACCTGTCCCGGCCGTTGCGCCTGAACCTGTTGCGCTGGTGGCGGTGCCTGAGCCCGAGCCCGTAGCGGTCGAAGAAGTCGTCGATCTGCCCTGGAACGATCCGGTAGAGCCCGAGGTTGTCCAGCAGCCCGCCGTCGAGCCGGTGCTGGAGACGGCCGGTGAACAACCCGAATTACCGCCGATGCCCATGCCGACGCCCGACAGCGTGGTGCCGGATGCGCCTGAGTGGGCCGCTGCGCCGATTCCGGAACCGTCCGTGGCCGAAGTCGATGCCGCCACGCCAGGCATCGACCTGGATGACGAACCGCCGCTGGACGAGGACTACATCGAGCCGGACATGGATTCGGCCTACAGCTACCTCGACGATCTGGCCAGTGAGCATACCGCCGAACCTGCGGCGCAGCCCGAGCCTGAACCGGCCGCGATGCCGGCCACCGGCCTGGCCCTGCAATGGCTGGAGTTGTTCCCGAAATTGCCGGTGTCTGGCATGACCGGCAGCATCGCCGCCAACTGCACGCTGATCGCCGTCGATGGCGACAATTGGCTGTTGCACCTGGACCCGGCTCACAGCGCCCTGTTCAACGCGACGCAACAACGTCGCCTCAACGATGCGCTGAACCAGCACCACGGGCGTACGCTGACCCTGAGCATCGAGCTGATCAAGCCCGAGCAGGAAACCCCGGCCCAGGCGGCGTCCCGGCGTCGTGCCGACCGTCAGCGCGAGGCCGAGGAATCGATCCATGGCGATCCGTTCATCCAGCAAATGATGCAGCAGTTCGGGGCGGTGGTCCGTCACGATACTATTGAACCTGTCGAGGCCCTGGTCAGTCAGGGCTAATAACTGAAGGCGCCTGGCCGCACTCGCCGGGCGCTGTTTTTATCCAAGTACTTTTGAGGTGATTCCCATGATGAAAGGTGGCATGGCCGGCCTGATGAAGCAGGCGCAGCAGATGCAGGAAAAAATGGCCAAGATGCAGGAAGAGCTGGCCAACGCCGAAGTCACCGGTAAGGCCGGTGGCGATATGGTCACCGTGGTAATGACCGGTCGTCACGACGTCAAGCGCGTGACCATCGACCCAAGCCTGGTCGAAGGCCTGAGCGAAGACGACAAAGAGATGCTGGAGGCTGTATTCGCCGCCGCCGTCAACGATGCCGTGCGCAAGATCGAAGCCAACAGCCAGGACAAAATGGGCAGCATGACCGCTGGCATGCAACTGCCATCGGGTATGAAATTGCCATTCTGATTCGCCAACGGGCGTCGGATGGGTTAAAAAAAATGCCAGGCATCGCGCCTGGCATTTTTGTTTCTGCCTGGTTTTTGCTAATCCCTGTGGCGAGGGAGCTTGCTCCCGCTGGACTGCGCAGCAGTCCCCCTCTTTTCAGGTAGAGAGTGGGGCCGCTTCGCGACCCAGCGGGAGCAAGCTCCCTCGCCACAATGAAAGGTATAAACATCGAACGCCATACCACCACAAAGGTCTGCTCCCTATACATCCGGATTCATCGATCAAGGGGGCGCTGCTATTTGACGCTAAACAGAGGCGCGGGTATAAACCGCGTCTCGTTGTTATGTCGGACTTTTCCCCATGAGCTTCAGCCCTTTGATTCGCCAACTGATCGATGCCCTGCGAATTTTGCCGGGTGTGGGTCAGAAAACTGCCCAGCGCATGGCGTTGCAACTGCTTGAGCGCGATCGCAGCGGCGGTTCGCGACTGGCCCAGGCGCTGAGCCAGGCCATGGAAGGGGTGGGCCACTGCCGTTTGTGCCGCACGCTGACCGAAGACGATCTGTGCCCGCAATGCGCCGATCCACGCCGCGACGACACCTTGCTGTGTGTGGTGGAAGGTCCGATGGACGTGTACGCGGTGGAGCAGACCGGTTTCCGCGGTCGCTACTTTGTGCTCAAGGGCCACCTGTCGCCTCTGGACGGCTTGGGGCCGGAAGCCATCGGCATCCCACAACTGATGGCGCGGATCGAAGAGGCGGGCACATTTACCGAAGTCATCCTCGCCACCAACCCGACGGTGGAAGGCGAAGCCACGGCGCATTACATCGCCCAACTGCTCAGCAACAAAGGCCTGGTTGCCTCGCGTATTGCCCATGGCGTGCCGTTGGGTGGCGAGCTGGAACTGGTGGATGGCGGGACATTGGCGCATTCGTTTGCCGGGCGTAAGCCGATTTCGCTGTAACCGCATCTTCAATCCTCACTTGAATACCAAGCAAGCGCTCGGTTAACTTCGCTGAACCTTCAGTGGAGTTCGCCGATGCCTGCCTTCCAGGAATACTTCGACCCCGGCCACCAATTGGTCCGCGACAGCGTCAGACGTTTCGTCGAGCGCGAGATTCTTCCGGACATCGATCAGTGGGAAGAAGCTGAAAGCTTCCCTCGTGAGCTCTACCTCAAGGCCGGCGCTGCGGGGATTCTGGGCATCGGCTATCCCGAAGCCTTGGGCGGTAGCCACGAAGGGGATGTGTTCGCCAAGATCGCCGCCAGTGAGGAACTGATGCGCTGCGGTTCCGGTGGTCTGGTCGCGGGGCTGGGCTCGCTGGACATCGGCCTGCCGCCGATCCTCAAGTGGGCCAGCCCCGAGGTCCGCGATCGCGTAGTGCCTCAGGTGCTGGCGGGCGAGAAAATCAGCGCCTTGGCCGTCACCGAGCCCAGCGGCGGCTCCGACGTCGCTAACCTGCAAACCCGCGCCGTGCGTGATGGCGACTTTTACCGGGTCAGCGGTAGCAAAACCTTCATTACCAGCGGCGTTCGCGCGGATGTCTACACCGTGGCGGTGCGCACCGGCGAGCCGGGATTCGGCGGCATCAGTTTGCTGCTGATCGAGAAGGGCACGCCGGGTTTCACCGTCGGTCGTCAGTTGAAGAAAATGGGCTGGTGGGCGTCCGACACTGCCGAGCTGTTTTTCGATGATTGCCGGGTACCGGCCAGCCATTTGATCGGTGCCGAAAACGGGGGCTTTGCCTGCATCATGGGCAATTTCCAGAGCGAGCGTCTGGCTCTGGCGCTGATGGCCAACATGACCGCACAGTTGGCGCTGGAGGAGAGCCTGAAATGGGCTGGTCAGCGTGAAGCCTTCGGCAAACTCATCGGCAAGTTCCAGGTGCTCAAGCACCGCCTCGCGGAAATGGCCAGGGCATTGGAGGTGTCTCGGGAATTCACCTACCGCCAGGCGGCGAAAATGGCAGCCGGGCAGAGTGTGATCAAAGAGATTTCCATGGCGAAGAATTTCGCTACAGACACGGCAGATCGCATTACCACCGACGCGGTGCAGATTCTGGGTGGTATGGGTTACATGCGTGAAAGTCTGGTGGAGCGGCTGTACCGCGATAACCGGATTCTGTCGATTGGCGGCGGGACACGGGAAGTGATGAACGAGATTATCAGCAAGCAGATGGGGCTGTAGTTGGTGGTGTGGCAACTGACGCCGCTTACTTATCGCTCAACGCAAACTGCGTCAGACAGAAAGTCGCAATCCCCATGTCTTCCAGCCGTTGCGAACCACCCAGCTCCGGCAAGTCAATGATCGCCGCCGCTTCATGCACCCGCGCGCCCATGCGCCGAACCAGGTTGGCCGCCGCAATCAGCGTGCCGCCGGTGGCGATCAGGTCATCGAACAGCACCACCGAATCCCCCTCGCACAGGCTGTCGGCGTGGACTTCAAGGAAGGCTTCGCCGTATTCGGTCGCGTAACCTTCGGCCAGCACGTCGGCAGGCAATTTGCCCTGCTTGCGGAACAACACCAATGGCTTGTTCAACTGATACGCCAATATCGAACCGATCAGGAACCCGCGCGCGTCCATGGCGCCGATGTGGGTGAAGTCGGCCTCGACGTAGCGATGGGCAAAGCTGTCCATCACCAGGCGCAGGGCCGTGGGCGACTGGAACAGCGGGGTGATGTCGCGAAAGATTACGCCCGGCTTGGGAAAGTCGATCACGGGGCGGATCAGGGATTTGATGTCGAAGGAGTCGAAGACCATCGTCGAAGTGTCCTGGCGGGCTGCAAACGTCGCAGTATAACGGCGGCTGAACCGTTTCGCTCAGCCACCGTTAAAGGATCAACCTTCGATCGAGCCACCGGCCAGGGCGCAGAGCTGGATCGGGTCGAGGATGTGCACTTCCTTGCCCTCGGCGGCGATCAGTTCGTTTTGCTGGAAGCGGGTGAACACCCGGGACACGGTTTCCACCGCCAAGCCCAGGTAATTGCCGATTTCGTTGCGCGACATGCTCAACCGGAACTGGTTGGCCGAGAACCCCCGGGCGCGGAAACGGGCCGACAGGTTGACCAGAAAGGTGGCAATGCGCTCGTCGGCGGTCTTCTTCGACAGCAGCAACATCATTTGCTGATCGTCACGAATCTCGCGGCTCATCACGCGCATCAACTGACGGCGCAGTTGTGGCAGTTGCAGGGCCAGTTCGTCGAGGCGCTCGAACGGGATCTCGCACACCGAAGTGGTTTCCAGGGCTTGCGCCGAGACCGGGTGCTTTTCGGTGTCCATGCCTGACAGGCCGACCAGTTCACTCGGCAAATGGAAGCCGGTGAGTTGCTCTTCGCCGCCATCGCTCAGGCTGAAAGTCTTCAGGGCACCGGAGCGGACTGCATAAACAGAATCGAACGTGTCGCCCTGGCGAAACAGAAACTCGCCTTTTTTCAGCGGGCGACCACGTTTGACGATTTCGTCCAGCGCATCCATGTCTTCCAGATTCAGAGAAAGTGGCAGGCAGAGAGGGGCCAGGCTGCAATCCTTGCAATGGGCCTGGCTATGAGCGCGCAGCTTTACTGGCTCGGACATTTCTTTAATCCTTGTGGGAAAACACGCATAAGACGTAAGGGTACCCCACGGGAGGACATTCGGGCCAGCCTGCGACAATTTAACCTCATACTCTAAATTACGCGTGAGAAACGCTGGCGATTGCTGTGTTCCAGATAAGCATCGAACACCATGCACACCGAACGCACCAGCAGCCGGCCTGCGGGCAGCACGGTGATTCTTTCATTGTCCAACACGATCAGTCCGTCCTCGGCCATGTCCTGCAGTTGTGGCCAAAGCTCGCCGAAGTAACCACGAAAATCGATATTGAAGGCCTGTTCGATTTCCGCGAATTCCAGGTTGAAATGGCAAATCAGTTGCTGAATCACCGCCCTGCGCAAGCGATCGTCGGCGTTGCACAGCAGGCCGCGGTTGGTGGCCAGTTGTGCGGACGCCAAAGCGTTCTGGTACTGGTTCAGGTCGCTGCTGTTCTGGCAGTACAGGTCGCCGATCTGGCTGATGGCCGATACCCCCAGGCCGATCAGATCGCAATGACCGTGGGTGGTGTAGCCCTGGAAGTTGCGTTGCAAGGTCGACTCTTCCTGGGCAATCGCCAGTTCATCATCGGGCAGGGCGAAGTGGTCCATGCCGATGTAGCGGTAACCGGCGGCCGTCAGTTGTTCGATGGTGCGCTGGAGCATTTCCAGCTTCTGCGCCGGCACCGGCAGATCGTTGCTGTTGATCCGCCGTTGCGGCATGAAGCGCTCTGGCAGATGGGCGTAGTTGAACACCGAGAGCCGGTCCGGTTGCAGGCTGATGACTTCGTCGACGGTGCGGGCGAAGTTCTCGGGCGTCTGCTTCGGCAAGCCGTAGATCAGATCGATGTTGATCGAGCGATATTGCAGGGTCCGGGCGGCGTCGATCACCGCACGGGTTTCTTCCAGGCTTTGCAGGCGATTGACCGCCCGTTGTACCGCCGGGTCGAGGTCTTGCAGGCCGATGCTGACCCGGTTGAAGCCCAGTTCCCGGAGCAGGCCCATGGTCGACCAGTCGGCCTCGCGCGGGTCGATCTCGATGCCGTAGTCACCGGAATCGTCGTCCAGCAGATTGAAATACTTGCGCAGCCGGGCCATCAGCTGACGCAGTTCATCGTGGCTGAGAAAGGTCGGTGTGCCGCCGCCGAAATGCAGTTGCTCGACTTTTTGCATGGGGTCGAGGTGGCAGGCGATCAGCTGGATTTCCTGTTCCAGGCGCTGCAAATAGGGCAGGGCACGGCCTCGGTCCTTGGTGATGACTTTGTTGCAGGCGCAGTAGTAGCAGATGTTCGCGCAGAACGGCACGTGCACATACAGGGATAACGGTCGCAGCGCCTTGCGGCTGTCGCGCAGGGCATGAAACAGGTCGAAAGTGCCGACCTGGCTGTCGAATTGCACGGCCGTCGGATACGAGGTGTAGCGTGGCCCCGCCAGGTCGTAACGGCGGATCAGATCTGTGTCCCAACGAATGGCGTCGAGCATGCGGGCATTCCCCCGGATAGGCTGGCAGTGTCGGCGAGTCTAGGGGGTGCGGCGTTGCGGCATCTTGATTTGCATCAACGGGTGTCAAGATCAAGAGATCGCAGCCTCGTTTCACTCGACAGCTCCTACATGGAGCGCGTATCCCTTGTAGGAGCTGTCGAGTGAAACGAGGCTGCGATCTTTTGCCCTTTAATGCCCCATCAACCAATGCTGATGCGGCCCCGGCAAGGTCCAGATGCCGAACACCATCACCAGCAAACCACCGGCCATACGCACGCTGCGTTTGCGCAATAACGCCGTGACCCGTTCGGCGGCCAGGCCTGTGGCGAGCAGCACCGGCCAGGTGCCCAACCCGAACGCCAGCATCAGCAACGCACTGTCCAGCGCATTACCCTGACTCGCCGACCACAGCAATGTGCTGTAAACCAGCCCGCACGGCAGCCAGCCCCACAGCGCGCCGAGCAGCAAGGCGCGGGGCAGGTTCGACACTGGCAACAGTGTGTTGGCCACCGGCTGGATATGCCGCCACAGGCCGCGACCGAGGCTTTCGATACGGGTCAAGCCGCTCCACCAGCCGGCCAGGTACAGCCCCATGGCGATCAGCAGCAGTCCGGCGAGGATGCGCATGAACATCGCCGCCGGGCTATTGGCCACGGCCCAGCCAGCCAGGCCGATCAGCAGGCCGGCCGCGGCGTAGCTGAGAATCCGCCCCAGGTTGTAGGCCAGCAACAATCGGAAGCGTCGGCTGCGTTGTTCCTTGGGGATCGCCAGGGTCAACGCGCCCATCAAGCCGCCGCACATGCCCAGGCAATGGCCGCCACCGAGCAAGCCGAGGATCAGCGCAGAGACCAGAAGCGGTGCCAACTCAAGCATGGGGTGGCGCCTTGTCGTCCGGTTTGACCGGATGGCCGCTGGCCTCGTCGACCGCTGCCGTGTGCTTCGGGTCCTGGTCGTCGAACAGGATGCTGTGGGCCGGGCCGTCGAGGTCGTCGTACTGACCGCTGTCGACCGCCCAGAAGAAGATGTAGATAGCGATGGCCACGATCAGCAGCGCGGCCGGGATCATCACGTAGAGAGCTGGCATCTGGACTCCATGCCCGCGCGGCTCAGGCCGGCAGCGGGCGGGTTTCTGGCGCGGCGCTGGTGGCTGGCGCGCTCGGCAGGCGAGTCAGGCGCAAAGCATTCAACACCACGGTCAACGAACTGATGGACATGCCGACCGCGGCCCACACCGGAGTGATCCAGCCGAGGGCGGCGAATGGCAACATGAGGCCATTGTACAGCGCTGCCCACAGCAAGTTCTCGATGATGACCCGACGGGTGCGGCGGGCCAGGCTGAAGGCTTGCACCAGCGCGTCGAGGCGGTTCGACAGCAACACCGCGTCGGCACTGGTTTTCGCCAGATCGGTGGCCGAGCCCATCGCCACGCTGATGTCGGCGGCGGCCAGCACCGGCACGTCGTTGACTCCGTCGCCGAGCATCAACACTTTGCGACCTTCCTGGTGCAGCTGTTGCAGCACCTGCAATTTATCGTCCGGGCGCAAACCGCCACGGGCCTCGTCGATACCCAGTTCGGCGGCGACGCTGGCGACCATCGGCGAGCTGTCGCCGGACAGCAGCAAGGTGCGCCAGCCGCGTGCCTTGCATGCCGCCAGCAGGGCGGGGGCGTCGGCGCGCAAACGGTCATCGAGGACAAACCACGCCAGTGGTCCCTGGCTGTCGCCGAGCAGCAGCCATTGGCCGGGTTCATCGGGCATCATCGGCACTTGAGCACCGCTGAGCTCGCAGACAAAACCCGGTTGGCCAATGCGCAGGCGTTGCGCGCCGACCAAGCCTTCGAGACCCAGGCCCGGCGTGCTGTGGACCTCTTCGGCGGCCAGCGGCGCGCGGCCAAAAGCCCGGGCGATTGGGTGTTCGGAGCGGTTTTCCAGGGCGGCGGCGAGGCTCAGGCATTGATCGCTCGCCAGAGCCCCAAGCGGCCGGATCGAACGC
The DNA here is from genome assembly GCF_047304405.1 of Pseudomonas sp. Pseusp11. NCBI lineage: Bacteria > Pseudomonadati > Pseudomonadota > Gammaproteobacteria > Pseudomonadales > Pseudomonadaceae > Pseudomonas > Pseudomonas sp. Pseusp11. The sequence goes on along the minus strand of NZ_JBGLZF010000008.1, from coordinate 190,096 downwards.
AAGGCCAGACGACCTTCGGTGAGGGTGCCGGTCTTGTCGAAAATCACCGTATCGATCTGGTTCAGGCCTTCCAGTACATGGCCGCGCGTCAGCAGCAAACCGAGTTTGTGCAGTGTGCCGGTGGCGGCGGTGAGGGCGGTCGGCGTGGCCAGGGACAATGCGCACGGGCAGGTCGCAACCAGCATCGCCAGGACAATCCAGAACGCTCGCGATGAATCCAGCTCCCACCAGAGCAGGCCGATGGCGGCCACTGCGATAAGCGTCAGCAGCAAGAACCACTGCGCGGCGCGGTCGGCGATTTCCGCCAGCCGCGGCTTTTCGGCCTGGGCGCGATCCAGCAGGCGGACGATGGCCGACAGGCGCGTGTCCTGACCCAGCGCCAGGACTTCTACGGTCAACGCACCCTCGACGTTCAAGGTGCCGGCGGTGACCGCGTCGCCCAGGGTCCGTGGTTGCGGCAGGTATTCGCCGGTGAGCAGGGATTCGTCGATGCTCGACTGACCGTCGAGGATTTTGCCGTCGGCCGGCAGGATCGCGCCGGGGTGCACCAGCACCTGATCGCCCACGCGCAGCTCGCTGAGCAGAATTCGCTCGCTCTGGCCGTCGGCACTCAGCCGCAGGCAGGAGGCAGGCAACAGATTGACCAGTTGTGCGGTCGCGGCGGCGGTGCGTTCCCGGGCGCGGCGTTCCAGATAACGCCCGGCCAGCAGGAACAGCGCAAACATCCCCACCGCATCGAAATACAGCTCGCCAACCCCGGTGATCGAGGTCCAGATCCCGGCAATATAGGCACTGCCGATTGCCAGTGACACCGAGACGTCCATGGTCAGGTGCCGGGTGCGCAGATCGCGCATTGCCCCTTTGAAGAACGGCGCGCAGCTGTAAAACACGATCGGCGTAGTGAGAAACAATGCGACCCAGCGCAGGATGGTGTGCAACTCGGGGCTGAGGTCGATGTTGAATTCCGGCCACGTGGCCATGGTCGCCATCATTGCCTGGAACCACAGCAGTCCGGCAACGCCGAGTTGGCGCAGGGCCAGGCGGTTTTCGCTGGCCAGTTGTTCGCTGGCACGGTCGGCCTGATAAGGGTGAGCGGCGTAACCGATGTGGCGCAATTCGCTGAGCACCTGGCTCAACGGCAATTGCGCGTCGGCCCAGCGCACGTGCAGGCGATGGTTGGACAGGTTCAGGCGTGCTTCGGCCACCGCCGGCAGGCTGCGAAGATGCTTTTCGATCAGCCAGCCGCAGGCGGCGCAGCTGATGCCTTCCATCAACAGGGTGGTTTCGGCGAGTTCGCCTTCGTGACGGACAAAGGGTTGCTGCACGTCGGCGCGATCATACAGCGCCAACTCGTCGACCAACTGCACCGGCAAGGCTTCGGGGTTGGCCGAGGCTTCGCTGCGATGCTGGTAATAACTTTCCAGCCCACCGGCCACGATGGCCTCGGCCACCGCCTGGCAACCCGGGCAGCAGAATTCGCGGGTATCCCCGAGGACGGCGGCGGTAAAGCGGCTACCGGCCGGGACGGGCAGGGCGCAGTGGTAGCAGGGGGTTGGAGTGGTCATGTTTGTTGCCATGGAAACCATTGTGGCAGGCCCAAAGGCCTCTGTGGCGAGGGGGCTTGCCCCCGTTGGACCGCGCAGCGGTCCCAAAGACAGTCAGCGCGAACTTCTCGATAGATCGAGTAGACAACCTGCGGCTGCTGCGCAACCGAACGCGGGCAAGCCCGCTCGCCACAGGAGATCGTTGTGACTATTTTTTCAGGTCTTCAGCACCTTGCAACGGCTCATCACCGAGCAGCAGATCCTTGGCATGGCTGACCTGTTCTTCTTCGAACATGCGCCAGATCTTGTCATCCTGCACACCCAACAATTCAACGAAACGCCGGCCTTCGACCTTGTCGCTCAACTGGCCGATGTAGCGGCCCTGTTCGGTTTCGCTGCGGGCCAGGGTGATCTTGCGATCCTTCTCCGGCTGGGTCGGCGAAATCAGGTTCAGCTCAAGGGTTTTCGGTTGGCTGTTGCCGCTCAGGCGCAGGTCGACTTCGCCGGTCAGCTCATCCAGGTGCACGCTGGCTCGCAGTTGCAGGGTCTGGGCCAGCAGTTCCCGGTCCAGGGAGCGGTTGATGCCTTTGCCCGCCTCGTAATAGTTGTCGTTGACCAGGTTGTCCGGGTGATTCACCGCGATGGTCACCATCGACAGGGTCAAGGTCACCGAGCAGGCCAGGATGGCGATGATGATCCACGGCCAAAGGTGCTTGTACCAGGGACTTGCGGCAGTTGCTGCGGGCATGATCACTTCTCTCAACGAATTTGTGGGCCGATGAATCGGCTCTTGGCTTCAACGTGGACGCTGGCGTCATCGGCATCCTTGAGGATGAATTTCACCTCGTTGGTGCTTGACGGCAGTTGCTCCGGTGAGCTGGACAACTCGACCGGCTGGCTGAAAATTTCCCCGGCCGCGACTTTGATCTCGCGCTTGCCTTGCAGCTTGAGGTCCGGCAGGCCGGTGGCTTCGAGCACGTAGGTGTGGTCGCGCTGATCCTTGTTCATGATCTTCAGGCTGTAGACGTTTTCGATCCGGCCTTCGGCGTTCTCGCGGTACAGCACGCGGTCCTTGCTGACATCGAAACCGACCAGCGAGCGCATGAAGAACGCGGTCACCAGCAACGCGATCATGGTCAGCAACACCAAGGCGTAGCCGATCAGGCGCGGGCGCAGTTTATGGGTTTTTTGCCCCGACAGGTTGTGCTCGGTGGTGTAGCTGATCAGGCCGCGCGGGTAATCCATCTTGTCCATGATGCTGTCGCAGGCGTCAATGCAGGCCGCGCAGCCGATGCATTCGATTTGCAGGCCGTCGCGGATGTCGATGCCGGTGGGGCAGACCTGGACGCACATGGTGCAGTCGATGCAATCGCCCAGGCCCTGAGCCTTGTAGTCGATGCCTTTCTTGCGCGGACCACGGCTTTCGCCACGGCGCGGGTCGTAGGAGACGATCAGCGTATCCTTGTCGAACATTACGCTCTGGAAGCGTGCATAAGGGCACATGTAAATGCACACCTGTTCGCGTAACCAGCCGGCGTTGCCGTAGGTGGCGAGGGTGAAGAAACCGACCCAGAAATACGACCAGCCATCGGCTTCACCGGTGAAGAAGTCGATCACCAGTTCACGAATCGGCGAGAAGTAGCCGACGAAGGTCATGCCGGTCACGAAACCGATCAGCAGCCACATCGTGTGTTTGCTGAATTTGCGCAGGAATTTGTTGGCGCTCATCGGCGCCTTGTCGAGCTTGATGCGCTGGTTGCGGTCGCCTTCGGTGACCTTTTCGCACCACATGAAGATCCAGGTCCAGACGCTTTGCGGGCAGGTGTAGCCGCACCAGACCCGACCGGCATACACGGTAATGAAGAACAGGCCGAAGGCACTGATGATCAGAATGCCCGAGAGCAGGATGAAATCCTGGGGCCAGAAGGTCGCGCCAAAAATGAAGAACTTACGCTCCGGCAGGTTCCACCAGACGGCCTGATGACCGCCCCAGCTCAGCCACACCGTGCCGAAATACAGCAGAAACAGTGCGGCACCACCCGTCATCCGCAGGTTGCGGAACAGACCGGTGAAGGCGCGGGTGTAGATCTTTTCTCGAGAGGCGTAGAGGTCGACGCTGTTGTTCGCGTTCTTGGCAGGTGGAGTGACGTCGTGTACCGGAATCTGATTGCTCATCATTGCATCCCACGGCAGTGGAAAAATGCCTCGGTCAGTACGTGCCGACCGCGGTCAAAAAGAGGTGTTGCAGTGGCGCAATGATACGCCTGTAGCTCTAACTCAAGGGTGCGACCTTTGGTCACGTTGGTGGAAATCAACTGACAGTGTAATGACTTGAATCAATTGACTTGTGAATTATGGACGGTTACGCGAGTGTTGGCGCTCAATCGGCCCATGGATTGATCAGGGCAACACCACTGGATTGAAAATCGCTGATGTTACGGGTGACCACTGTAAGGCCATGAACCAGCGCGGTCGCTGCGATCAGGGCGTCGCTTTCGTTGGCGCGGTCCGGAACATGCAGGCTGGCACAGCGTAGCGCCACAGCGGCGTCGACCGGCAAGATTCTGGCATCGAAAGCCGGAATGACATGTCGCTTCAGCCACGCACGCAAAACCTTCCCTTGCGCGGGGTCACGTCGCTCCATTCGTAATACCCCTGTCTCCAGTTCCTTCAAGGTAATGGCCGAAATAAACATACGTGGTGCGATGACACTTTTGGCCCAGGCGACGACGTTTACATCGGCCTGGGGTTTGCGTAGTTCAGAAATCACGTTGGTGTCGAGTAGAAACATCAGGACAGGTCCACGGGGCGATGAATGATCACGGCACGCTCGGTTTCGAATTCGATGTCGGCTGCTTCTGGCATCACCAACAGATCGACGATGTTGGCGTTTATGCCAGTCAGTTTTTGGTACTCCTCAATGCTTAGCAGTACGTGAGCGGGCTTGCCACGGTCGGTGATGATAACCGGCCCCTGACGCGTGGCTTTTTTGGCACTACTTGTGTCCTGATTGAATTCACGGCTGGAAATGGTGGTGATGGCCATCATGGTTGACCCTCTTGAAAGTACTTTGTAGAAACGTTACTACTCGGCAGGTCGTATCGCAACCTCATGGGTGACGGGTCCGCTACCACTGGTCGGTAGGGGGCAGGCAGAGTGTGTCTAAAACAAAACGGCCCCGCCAATTCTCATTGGCGGGGCCGTTTGTTTGCATCAAGCGTTTGCCTTACTGGGCGTCTGCCACCGGCGCTTTCTCACCGTGAGAGAGGCTGTAGACGTAAGCGGCCAGCAGGTGAACCTTGTCGTTGCCTTGCAGCTGTTCTTGCGCAGGCATCTGGCCCTGACGGCCGTAACGGATGGTCTGCTGCAGTTGAGCGAAGCTCGAACCGTAGATGAACGCTGCTGGGTGAGTCAGGTTAGGGGCGCCCATGGCCGGGGTGCCTTTGCCTTCCGGACCATGGCAAGCCACGCAGTTGGCAGCGAACAGCTTCTGGCCGGCAACCGGGTCAGCCTTGGCGCCTTCCGGCAGTTTGCGGCCATCGAGGCTGGTCAGCACGTAAGCGGCAACGTCGCTGACGCCTTGTTCGCCGATCACTTCGGCCCAGGCCGGCATCACGGCGTGACGACCGCCCATGATGGTGGTCTTGATGGTTGCCGCTTCACCGCCCCAGCGCCAGTCGGCGTCGGTCAGGTTAGGGAAGCCATAAGCGCCCTTGGCGTCGGAACCGTGGCAGACCGAGCAGTTGGAGGCGAACAGGCGGCCACCCATCTTCAGGGCTTGCGGGTCCTTGGCGACTTCTTCGATTGGCATGGAAGCGAACTTGGCGAAGATCGGGCCGAACTTGGCGTCCGACCTGGCCATTTCCTTTTCCCACTCGTGGACGCCGGTCCAGCCGGTCTGGCCGTTGGCGAACGCGGTCTGCTTGTCGTTATCGAGGTAGCTGTAACCCGGCAGCAGGCCTTTCCAGTTACCCAGGCCCGGGTACAGGACCAGATAGCCAAGGGCGAAGATGATGGTGCCCACGAACAGCATGAACCACCATTTTGGCAGTGGGTTGTCGTACTCCTCGATCCCGTCGAAGGAGTGGCCGACCGTCTCGTCGGTCTGCTCGGCGCGCTGGCCCTTGCGGGTGGACAGCAGCAGCCAGGTCAGGGCGAAGATGGTGCCGAGACTGAGGACTGTGACGTACAGACTCCAGAACGTAGTCATTCTTTGTTACTCCTAGAAGCTTGCTCGACGTGCTTGATGGCTTCGGGATCATCCGCGAAAGGCAGCAAGGTCGCGTCTTCAAACTCCGACTTGCGCTTGGGGCTGAATACCCACAACGCCAGACCGATGAAGGCCACCATCACAACAACGGTGCCCAGGCCACGAATCATCCCGATATCCATCTAAATCACCGTTTGCTTTTGATGATGGTGCCCAGGCCTTGCAGATAGGCCACCAGCGCGTCCATTTCGGTTTTGCCCTTCACAGCATCCTTGGCGCCGGCGATGTCTTCGTCGGTGTAAGGGACGCCGAGCGTGCGCAAGACTTCCATTTTCTTGGCGGTGTCTTTGCCGTCGAGCTTGTTTTCCACGAGGAACGGGTAAGCCGGCATTTTCGACTCGGGCACCACGTTGCGCGGGTTGTACAAGTGCGCACGCTGCCAGTCATCGGAGTAACGACCGCCGACACGGGCCAGGTCCGGACCGGTACGCTTGGAACCCCACAGGAACGGGTGGTCCCAGACGCTTTCACCGGCGACCGAGTAGTGGCCGTAGCGTTCGGTTTCAGCGCGGAACGGGCGGATCATCTGCGAGTGGCAGCCGACACAACCGTTGGCGATGTAGATGTCGCGGCCTTCCAGTTCAAGGGCGGTACGAGGCTTCATGCCCTCGACCGGCTTGTTGGTAACGTCCTGGAAAAACAGCGGAACGATCTGGGTCAGGCCGCCGATGCTGACGGCGATAACCATGAAGAAGGCCAGCAGGCCAATATTCTTCTCGACTGCTTCATGCTTCATCAGTGAGCTCCAACTACAGCAATCTTGGCGGCGGCTTCAGCTTCAGCCGGGTCCGAGGCACGAACGGTACGGAACACGTTGTAGGCCATCAACAGCATGCCGCTGGCAAAGAACGCGCCGCCCAGGGCACGAACGATGAAACCAGGGTGGCTGGCTTGCAGCGCTTCCACGAACGAGTAGGTGAGGGTGCCGTCGTCGTTGATTGCACGCCACATCAGGCCCTGGGTGATGCCGTTGACCCACATCGAGGCGATGTACAGCACGGTACCGATGGTCGCGAGCCAGAAGTGCGCGTTGATCAGGCCGGTGCTGTGCATTTGTGCACGGCCGAACAGTTTCGGGATCATGTGGTAGATGGCGCCGATCGAGATCATCGCTACCCAGCCCAAGGCGCCGGCGTGTACGTGGCCGATGGTCCAGTCGGTGTAGTGCGAGAGCGAGTTGACGGTCTTGATGGCCATCATCGGGCCTTCGAAGGTCGACATGCCGTAGAACGCCAGCGACACGACCAGGAAACGCAGGATCGGGTCGGTGCGCAGCTTATGCCAGGCGCCCGACAGGGTCATCATGCCGTTGATCATGCCGCCCCAGCTCGGAGCCAGCAGGATGATCGACATCGCCATGCCCAGCGACTGTGCCCAGTCCGGCAGTGCGGTGTAGTGCAGGTGGTGCGGACCGGCCCAGATGTACAGGGTGATCAGCGCCCAGAAGTGCACGATCGACAGGCGATAGGAGTAGATCGGACGCTCGGCCTGTTTCGGCACGAAGTAGTACATCATCCCCAGGAAGCCAGTGGTCAGGAAGAAGCCCACGGCGTTGTGGCCGTACCACCACTGGATCATCGCGTCGGTCGCACCCGAGTAGGCCGAGTAGGACTTGAACAGGCTGACCGGCAGCGACATGTGGTTGACGATGTGCAGCATCGCGGTCACGACGATGAAGGCACCGTAGAACCAGTTACCGACATAGATGTGCTTGGTCTTGCGCTTGACGATGGTGCCGAAGAACACCAGACCGTAGGTGACCCAGACGATGGCCAGCAGAATAGCCAGGGGCCATTCCAGTTCCGCGTATTCCTTGGTGGTGGTGAAACCCATCGGCAAGGTCACGATCGCGCCGACGATCACCGCTTGCCAACCCCAGAAGGTGAAGGCCGCGAGGCTGTCGGAGATCAGTCGCGTTTGGCAGGTTCGCTGCACGACGTAATAAGAAGTGGCAAACAGAGCACAACCACCGAAGGCGAAAATCACCAGGTTGGTGTGCAACGGGCGTAAGCGTCCAAAAGTCGTCCACGGCAGACCGAAGTTCAATTCCGGCCATACGAGCTGTGAGGCGATGAAGACACCAAGCCCCATGCCAAGGATCCCCCAGACCACCGTCATGATGGCGAACTGGCGGACTACCTTATAGTTATAAGCAGTCGGACTGATTGCTGTGCTCATTCTAAGGTTCCACGGTTTGGGTGTTTTATTAGGAGTAAAAATCGGCCGCAAGTATGGAGAAAGCGGGGGGTCATTGCAACGCGCCATGACCTGGGTCAATGCTTTCAAAACCTGATTCTGCGGCCTTTCCATGCGCCGCGTAAGGACAAAATTGCCCTCTGACAAAATGTCGCAGCGGATGAAAAAGGCGAGGGGTTCAAGTCAGATGTAACGGGGTGTGTTCAAACGCAACGATCGAGGGACAGACGGCAATTTGCGCGACAGCCGGTATCTACCAGCCTTTGCGGCCTGTCATCGAACAGAATCGTCGAACACATCGGGTAAAATCGACCTGGAACCGGCTCATGCCAGTCCGCACCGAGGAAGCTTAGACCCGAATCTGGTGAACCGAAAGGAAGGGGAACGGCAGGGTGCGACAATGGGTCGCAAAGAGGCAGGGAACTGCCGCATTCCGCAGAATGCGGCAGCAGAGCGGTCAAAAATTATTCGTTTTTGCCTTGTGCCTGCAAACGCTCGGTGCCGACTCCGTGGGACAAGCTGTACACATAAGCGGCCAGCAATTGCACCTTGTCGTTGCCCAGCAGTTCGTTTTGCGCCGGCATATGGCCCTGGCGGCCATGGCGAATAGTCTGTTGCAGTTGCGCCAGGCTGGTACCGTAGATAAAACCGGCCGGGTGCGTCAGATTCGGCGCGCCCATGGCTTCAGTGCCCTGGCCGTTTGCCCCATGACAGGCTACGCAGGTGGTGCTGAACAGTTGCTGTCCGGCTTGCACGTCGGCACCACTGTCGGCCGGCAGCGGCAGGCCGGCCAATTCGTGACGCACGTACGCGGCGACGTTCTTCACCCCGGTTTCACCCAACACTTCACCCCAGGCCGGCATGGCCGCCATCCGGCCACCCATGATGGTGGTCTTGATGGTCTCGGCACTGCCACCCCAGCGCCAATCGCTGTCGGCCAGGTTGGGGAAGCCGAACGCGCCCTTGGCATCTGAGCCGTGGCACACCGAGCAGTTGGAGGCGAACAGGCGGCCGCCCATTTTCAGCGCTTGCGGGTCTTTCGCTACTTCTTCCACCGGCATTGCTGCGAATTTGGCGAAGATCGGCCCGAATCTGGCGTCCGCCTTGCTCATCTCCTTTTCCCATTCGTGCACGCCGGTCCAGCCGTTTTCATAACCGGGCAGGATGCCTTTCCAGTTGCCCAGGCCCGGATAAAGAATCAGGTAGCCGACCGAGAACACCAGGGTGCCGGCGAACAGCATGAACCACCACTGCGGCAGCGGGTTGTCGTACTCCTCGATGCCGTCGAAGCTGTGGCCCATGGTCTGGTCGACGCTGCCCTTGGTTTCGCCCCGGCGGGTGCCGATCAGCAGCCAGGTCAGGCCGATCAGGCTGCCGATGGTCAGTACGCAGATCCACGCACTCCAGAAGGTGGTCATGGCCGGGCACTCCTTGTTGTTGCAGATTCTTGGGTAGTTTCGGGTTGCGGCTCGTCAGCGAACGGCAGCAGGCGCGCTTCGGCGAATTGCGGATTGCGCTTGCTGTTGAACACCCACAGTGTCAGGCCGACGAAGGCCACGAACACCACGACTGTGCCGAGGCCGCGGATCAAGCCTGTGCTCATATCAATGACCATGACTCACCTCTTGCTCTTGATGGCAGTGCCGAGCACTTGCAGGTAGGCGACCAGCGCGTCCATCTCGGTCTTGCCCTTGAGCGAAGCGACTGAGCCTGCAATGTCTTCGTCGGTGTACGGCACGCCGAGGGTGCGCATGGCGCGGATCTTGGTTTCGGTGTGGCTGCTGTCGAGCGGGTTGGCCACCAGCCATGGATACGCCGGCATCTTCGATTCCGGCACCACGTTGCGCGGGTTGTACAAGTGCGCGCGGTGCCAGTCTTCGGAGTAGCGCCCGCCGACTCGCGCCAGGTCCGGCCCGGTGCGCTTGGAGCCCCAGAGGAACGGGTGATCCCACACGCTTTCTCCGGCCACCGAGTAATGGCCGTAGCGTTCGGTTTCGGCGCGGAACGGGCGGATCATCTGCGAGTGGCAACCGACGCAGCCTTCGCGGATGTAAATGTCGCGACCTTCCAGTTGCAGCGCGGTGTAGGGCTTCATGCCTTCCACCGGTTTGTTGGTCACGTCCTGGAAGAACAGCGGGACGATCTGGGTCAGGCCGCCGATGCTCACGGCGAACACCATCAGCAACATCAGCAGGCCGACGTTTTTCTCGATTGTTTCGTGTTTCATGGCGGACTCCTCAGGCGATCTGCGCGGCAGCGACGGCTTCGGCAGGCTGCGAGGCCCGCACGGTGCGCCAGGTGTTGTAAGCCATCAGCAGCATGCCGCTGAGGAAGATCGCGCCGCCCACCAGTCGCACGATGAAGCCAGGATGGCTGGCCACCAGGGTTTCGACGAAGGAGTAGGTCAGCGTGCCGTCCTCGTTGACTGCGCGCCACATCAGGCCCTGGGCGATGCCGTTGACCCACATCGAGGCGATGTACAGCACGGTGCCGATGGTGGCGAGCCAGAAGTGCGCGTTGATCAGGCCGATGCTGTGCATCTGCTCGCGGCCGAAGACTTTCGGGATCATGTGGTACAGCGCACCAATGGAAATCATCGCCACCCAGCCGAGCGCGCCGGCGTGAACGTGGCCAATGGTCCAGTCGGTGTAGTGGGAGAGGGCGTTGACCGTTTTGATCGCCATCATCGGCCCTTCGAAGGTCGACATGCCGTAGAACGCCAGGGACACCACGAGGAAACGCAGGATCGGGTCGCTACGCAACTTATGCCAGGCCCCCGACAGGGTCATCATGCCGTTGATCATCCCGCCCCAGCTCGGCGCCAGCAGGATCAACGACATCACCATGCCCAGCGACTGTGCCCAGTCCGGCAGCGCGGTGTAGTGCAAGTGGTGGGGACCGGCCCAGATGTACAGGGTGATCAGCGCCCAGAAGTGCACGATCGACAAGCGATAGGAATACACCGGGCGTTCGGCCTGTTTCGGCACGAAGTAGTACATCATCCCGAGGAAACCAGCGGTGAGGAAAAAGCCTACGGCGTTGTGGCCGTACCACCACTGCACCATGGCATCGGTCGCTCCGGAGTACAGCGAGTAGGACTTGGTCAGACTCACCGGCAATTCCAGGTTGTTGACGATATGCAGGATCGCCACGGTGATGATGAATCCACCGAAGAACCAGTTACCGACATAGATGTGCTTGGTCTTGCGCTGCATGATCGTGCCGAAGAACACGATGGCGTAAGCCACCCAGACGATGGTGATCAGGATGTCGATCGGCCATTCCAGTTCGGCGTATTCCTTGGAACTGGTGTAACCCAGCGGCAGGCTGATGGCCGCCAGCAGGATCACCAGTTGCCAACCCCAGAAGCAGAACGCGGCGATCTTCGGCGCGAACAGCCGAGTCTGGCAAGTACGCTGCACCGAGTAAAAAGAACTGGCGAACAACGCGCAGCCGCCGAAGGCAAAGATCACCGCATTAGTGTGCAACGGGCGCAACCGGCCGAAACTGGTCCATGGCAGATTGAAGTTGAGTTCGGGCCAGACCAACTGGGCGGCGAGAAAAACCCCGAGCCCCATGCCGACGATGCCCCACACCACCGTCATAATGGCGAATTGGCGGACCACCTTGTAGTTGTAGGCGGTACTGATAGAAGTGTTCATGGTTCCCCATCCACGGTTCAGCCGAAGTGAGGGCCTGTCTTTGCGAGTAAGCCGCAAGGCAGACGCTCCCTTCGCCTGGAGTTATAGGCAGACTAAAAGCGAGGCAAGCATGGACAAACAGCACAAGGCCAGTATTGACGGGGATCAATGGGCGCAGTGCGTGCGGGATCACGGATGGCTGTGGAATGCCGCCTCGGTGCCGGCCTCGGCGACGCTGATTCTCGCCCATGGCGCCGGAGCGCCGATGGACAGCGGCTGGATGAGCGACATGGCTGCACGCCTCGCCGATCAAGGCGTCAATGTATTGCGCTTCGAGTTTCCGTACATGGCGCAACGGCGAGTGGACGGTGGCAAGCGCCCACCGAACCCGGCGCCGAAACTGCTGGAATGCTGGCGTGAGGTGTACGCCGTGGTGCGACGCCATGTCACTGGGCGTCTGGCCATTGGCGGCAAGTCCATGGGCGGGCGGATGGCCAGTCTTTTGGCCGATGAGCTGGAAGCGGATGCGCTGGTGTGTCTCGGTTATCCGTTTTATGCCGTCGGTAAACCGGAAAAACCTCGAGTTGAGCATTTGGCTGCGCTAAAGACACGGACGTTGATTGTGCAGGGCGAGCGCGATGCGCTGGGCAATCGTGAAGCCGTTGAGGTTTATACGTTGGCGCCGGGTATCGAGGTGTTCTGGCTGGAGGCAGCGGACCATGATTTGAAGCCGTTGAAGGCTTCGGGGTTTAGCCATGAGCAGCATTTGGATGCGACAGCGAAGAAAGTCGCCGGGTTTCTGTGAGAAGCAAGATCAAAAGATCGCAGCCTTCGGCAGCTCCTACGGGGTGTACGCCGTTCAAATGTAGGAGCCGGCGCAGCCTGCGATCTTTTGACTTTGTTGTCAGCGGTTAAACCGCTCCACCAACGAATACTGGGTATTCGCGGTTTTGGTCAGTTCTTCACTCAGCAGCGCCGAGTTCTGTGCCTGTTCCGAGGTCTGGTCAGCCAGTTGTGAGATGTTGCTGATGTTGCGGCTGATTTCTTCGGCCACCGAACTTTGCTCTTCGGTCGCGGCAGCGATTTGGGTGGTCATGTCGGTGATGTGGGCCACTGCTTCGCTGATGCCCACCAGCGCCTGATCCGCTTCCAATACCCGCGCCACACCTTCTTCGGCCTGGCGATGGCCGGTCTCCATGGTTTGCACCGCCGAGCTGGCGGTTTGTTGCAGCTTGGCGATCAGGGCGTGGATCTGCCCGGTGGATTCGCTGGTGCGCTGCGCCAATTGGCGCACTTCGTCGGCCACCACCGCAAAACCACGGCCCATCTCACCGGCACGTGCGGCTTCGATCGCAGCGTTCAAAGCGAGCAGGTTGGTCTGGTCGGCAATACCTTTGATCACATCGACCACGCCACCGATTTCGTCGCTGTCCTTGGCCAGTTGCGTAACGGTCAGGCCGGTTTCACCGACCACCACCGACAGGCGTTGGATGGCTTCGCGGGTTTCGCCGGCAATGTCGCGACCGCGACCGGTCAGGCGATTGGCTTCCTGAGTGGCGTCGGCGGTGCGCTGCACGTGACTGGCGACTTCCTGAGTGGTAGCGGCCATCTGATTGACGGCGGTCGCCACTTGTTCGGTTTCGACGCGCTGACGTTCCAGGCCGGTGGAGCTGTTGTGAGCCAGCGTGTCGGACTGTTTCGCTTGTTCGTTCAGATGCTCGGCGGTGTCTTGCAGGCGCGTCAGGCAGGTTTTCAGGCGAGCTTCCTGGCTGAGAATGGACATTTCCAAGCGTGCCTGGGCACCGCGGCTGTCGGTGTACATCTGCGCGATCAGCGGGTCGGACGTGGTCTGTTCGGCCAGGCGCAGCAAGCGCTTGATGCCGCGCTGTTGCCAGCTCAAGCCCATCAAGCCCAACGGCACCGAAAGACCGGCGGCGAGGGCGAAGCCCCATTGCGACGTCAGGGTGGCGCCGATCATGAAGCTCAACTGGCTGACCAGAATGAACGGCAGCCAGTCCTGAAGTACTGGCAACCACTTATCTCTTTGAGGAACGGCGGACTTGCCCTGGTTGATGCGTTGGTAGAGCGCTTCGGCACGGCGGATCTGCTCGGCGGTGGGCTTGACCCGCACCGACTCGTAACCGATCACCTGATTGCCTTCGAACACCGGTGTGACATAGGCGTTAACCCAGTAGTGGTCACCGGTCTTGCAGCGATTCTTGACAATGCCCATCCATGGCAAGCCTTGTTTCAGTGTGCCCCACATGTGCGCGAACACCGCAGCCGGGACGTCGGGGTGACGAACCAGGTTATGCGGCGCACGGATCAGTTCCTCACGCGAAAACCCGCTGATTTCGATGAAAGCATCGTTGCAGTAGGTGATCACGCCTTTGGCATCAGTGGTGGAAATCAACCGTTGCTGAGCCGGGAAGGTCCGTTCGCGTTGTGTAATGGGCTGGTTGTTACGCATGGCTTTTTCAATCCGCAAGGCTTTGAAGGGGTATCGGCATCGTCAGGCATTTATTGAAGTTTTTTTTCAATAAATCAGTAACGCGTCGCAAAACGACCGCTGCGTCATCATCCCGCGAGCATCGGATACGTGAACAAGCCGAAATGCAGCAGATTCAAACCAAAATGGGTGGCGATGGCCGCGGCCAACCCACCGAAACGGTAAGCCAGGCCATAGCCGACACCGGCCAGGCTGGCCAGTAACACCCATTGCCAGCCAGCGCCCAGATGAACGAGGCCAAATAGCAATGATGCGAGCACCAGCGCGAGGCTTTCGCCATAAGGCAGGTGTTTGAACTGCCGGCTCAGACCGCCCTGGATGTAGCCGCGAAACAGCGCTTCTTCCACCAGCGTCACCAGCAACAGATTGTTCAGCATCCACAGCCAGGCCTGATCCGGCCATTTCGGTGCCCAACTGATCACGCCCAGCAATAGCGCACCACCCAGAGCCAGTACGGCACTCACGGTCAGGGCGAGGGCGGTGGCATATACCGACAGGCGCAGTGAGCGCCGGCCGATAATCCACGGACAAACCAGCAACAGCCAAAAGCCGATCAGGGGTTTGTCCTGATTCAGGTACATGGCGAACCGCACGGCATCGTCGGTGAAACGCAGGGGATCGATAGCGCGACCGTTGTAGAAACCGGGAAGCCAGTGTGTCGCCAGCGCCACCGCCAGGACGATGAACAAGCCGTGGCCGAGGTGGCGGCCGAGGGGAATCTGTTGTTGGCGAACGGCGAAACCGGCGATCAGCAGTAACCCGAAAGAAATGGCAGCCAGCCAGCCGAGATGGCCGTAGATCAAAGCCAGGCTGTAGCCGAGCGAGAGAAGTGCCAGATAGATCCATGGCAGAGCGATCATTTGAAGTCCTTGAGGGCGGAGGTGCCTGTTTTCTTGGGGCACGCGATTATAGAGACATACACCGCCCAAACAAAAACACCGCCCGAAGGCGGTGTCGTTGTCAGCTGGCTGTTACGAGGCAATCAATTGCCGCAACACGTAATGCAAAATCCCTCCGGCCTTGAAGTACTCCACCTCGTTAAGCGTATCAATCCGGCACAGCACCTCGACCTTTTCCTTACTGCCGTCTTCACGGGTGATGACCAGTGTCAGGTTCATCCGTGGAGTCAGTTCGACGCCCGTCAGGCCAAGAATGTCCAGGGTTTCCTTGCCGGTGAGGTTCAGGCTTTTGCGGTTCTGATCCAGCTTGAACTGCAGCGGCAACACGCCCATGCCCACCAGATTTGAACGGTGAATCCGCTCGAAGCTTTCAGCGATGACGGCTTTGACCCCCAGCAAGTTGGTGCCCTTGGCCGCCCAGTCACGGCTCGAGCCGGTGCCGTATTCTTGCCCAGCGATCACCACCAGCGGCGTGCCCGATGCCTGGTAACGCATGGCCGCGTCGTAGATCGGCAGCTTCTCCCCGGTCGGAATGTAAATCGTGTTGCCGCCTTCTTCACCGCCGAGCATTTCGTTGCGAATGCGGATGTTGGCGAAGGTGCCGCGCATCATCACTTGGTGGTTGCCTCGACGCGAGCCGTAGGAGTTGAAGTCCCGCGGTTCCACCCCTTGCTCGCGCAGGTAACGGCCGGCAGGGCTGTCCGTCTTGATGTTACCGGCGGGGGAGATGTGGTCGGTGGTTACCGAATCGCCGAGCAGCGCGAGGACTTTCGCCCCTTCGACATCCTTGACCACCGGCGCAGGGCCGCCAATGTCATCGAAGAAGGGCGGATGCTGGATATAGGTCGAATCGTTGTTCCAGACATAAGTCGCTGCCTGCGGCACTTCGATGGCTTGCCACTGCTCGTCGCCGGCGAACACTTCGGCGTACTCCTTGTGGAACATCGCGGTGTTCACCTGAGTCACCGCGTCTGCGATTTCCTTGGTGCTCGGCCAGATGTCTCGAAGGTAAACCGGGTGGCCGTCCTTGTCGTGACCCAAGGGCTCGCTGCTGATGTCGATGCGCACCGTGCCGGCCAATGCATAGGCGACGACCAGGGGCGGGGAGGCCAGCCAGTTGGTTTTCACCAGCGGATGCACGCGGCCTTCGAAGTTGCGGTTGCCCGACAGCACTGAGGCGACGGTCAGGTCAGCTTTCTGGATGGCTTTTTCGATCGGCTCCGGCAACGGCCCGGAGTTGCCGATGCAGGTGGTGCAGCCATAACCGACCAGGGCAAAGCCGAGTTGGTCGAGGTAGTGGGTCAGGCCGGCTGCCTTGTAGTAGTCGGTGACCACTTTCGAACCGGGGGCCAGCGAACTCTTGACCCAGGGTTTGCGCTTGAGGCCTTTTTCCACGGCTTTTTTTGCCAATAGTCCAGCCGCCATCATCACGCTGGGGTTGGAGGTGTTGGTGCAGGAGGTGATCGCGGCAATCACCACCGCACCGTTTTTCAGCCGATGCGTATGGCCTTCGTGGGCGTAGTCCGCTTCACCGATCAGATCGGCGTTGCCTACCGCGACGCCACCGCCGCCCTCACTTTCGAGGCGACCTTCTTCCTTGCTGGTCGGTTTGATTTGCAGGCCGAGAAAGTCAGTGAACGCTTGCGCGACATCCGGCAACGAGACACGGTCTTGTGGACGCTTCGGTCCGGCGAGGCTGGCTTCGACGCTGCCCATGTCCAGGGCCAGGCTGTCGGTGAACACCGGCTCCTTGCCGGGCAGGCGCCACAGGCCTTGAGTCTTGCTATAGGCCTCCACCAGTTTCACGGTTTCCGTGGTGCGGCCGGACAGGCGCAAGTATTCCAGGGTCACCTCGTCCACCGGGAAGAAGCCGCAGGTGGCGCCATATTCCGGGGCCATGTTGGCAATGGTCGCGCGGTCGGCCAGCGGCAGGTCGGCGAGGCCGTCGCCATAGAACTCGACGAATTTGCCGACCACACCTTTCTTGCGCAGCATCTGGGTGACGGTCAGCACCAGGTCGGTGGCGGTGATGCCTTCCTTGAGCTTGCCAGTGAGTTTGAAGCCGATCACTTCCGGAATCAGCATCGACACCGGTTGGCCAAGCATCGCCGCTTCCGCTTCGATCCCGCCGACGCCCCAGCCGAGTACGCCGAGGCCGTTGATCATGGTGGTGTGGGAATCGGTGCCGACCAATGTGTCGGGGAAGGCATAGGTGCGGCCGTCCTCGTCCTTGGTCCAGACGGTGCGACCCAGATACTCAAGGTTGACCTGGTGACAGATGCCGGTGCCCGGCGGCACCACGCTGAAGTTGTCGAAGGCGCTCTGGCCCCAGCGCAGGAAGGCGTAACGCTCGTGGTTGCGCTGCATTTCGATGTCGACGTTCTGTTCGAAGGCGCTACTGCTGGCGAATTTGTCGACCATCACCGAGTGGTCGATCACCAGGTCCACCGGCGACAGCGGATTAATGCGCTGCGGGTCGCCACCGGCCTTGGCCATGGCGGCGCGCATGGCGGCCAGGTCGACTACGGCCGGGACACCGGTAAAGTCCTGCATCAATACCCGCGCGGGGCGGTATTGGATTTCGCGGTCGGAGCGACGCTCCTTGAGCCAGGCGGCAATCGCCTTGAGGTCGGCGCCGGTGACGGTTTTCTCGTCCTCCCAGCGCAACAGGTTTTCCAGCAACACTTTCAACGACATGGGCAGCTTGTCGAGATCACCCAGGCTCTTGGCGGCTTCGGGCAGGCTGAAATAGTGATAGGTCTTGTCGTCGACTTGTAAGGTTTTAAGGGTTTTCAGGCTATCGAGGGACGGCATTGAAATGACTCCTTTAAGTCCACACGGCTACGGACTGAGGGAAGGGCAGAGGTTTAAACCTAGTCCTGTTTGGTGCTTAAGGCTAATAACTGGACCCTAAGGGCAAGTCCAAGGTTCCGAACTCGGCTATCATGCGCCGGTTTTCGTGACAGGCTTTGCTTCAACGCAAGTCTGGGCATCGCGCAGTGGCGCAATTTTTCCGCCAACTGCCCAGGAGTAAGAATGAACACCCTCTTTATGCATTGCCGACCGGGCTTCGAAGGCGAAGTCTGTTCCGAGATTTCCGAACATGCCGCGCGGCTGAACGTGGCCGGTTATGCGAAGGCCAAGACCGCCAGCGCCTATGCCGAATTCATCTGCACCGAAGAAGACGGTGCCGAGCGCCTGATGCGTGGCCAGCGTTTCGCCGAGCTGATCTTCCCGCGCCAGTGGGCCCGCGGGATCTTTATTGATCTGCCGGAAACCGACCGCATCAGCGTGATCCTCGCCCACATGGCGGACTTCCCGCTGTGCGGCAGCCTGTGGCTGGAAATGGTCGACACCAACGATGGCAAAGAGCTGTCGAACTTCTGCAAGAAGTTTGAAGTGCACCTGCGCAAGGCGTTGATGGCGGCCGGCAAGCTGGTGGAAGACCCCAACAAGCCGCGTCTGCTGCTGACCTTCAAGAGCGGCCGCGAAGTGTTCATGGGGCTGGCGGAGTCGAACAATTCGGCGATGTGGCCGATGGGCATTCCACGCCTGAAGTTCCCCCGTGAAGCGCCGAGCCGTTCGACATTGAAGCTGGAAGAGGCCTGGCATCACTTCATTCCCCGCGACCAGTGGGATGAGCGTCTGCACAGCGACATGACCGGTGTCGACCTCGGCGCCGCCCCAGGCGGCTGGACCTGGCAACTGGTCAACCGCGGCATGCTGGTGACCGCCATCGACAACGGCCCGATGGCCGAAAGCCTGATGGATACCGGTCTGGTGCAGCACTTGATGGCCGACGGTTTCACCTTCAAGCCCAAGCAGCCGGTGGACTGGATGGTCTGTGACATCGTCGAGAAGCCGGCGCGCAACGCGGCGATGCTGGAAGAATGGATTGGCGAGGGGCATTGCCGGGAAGCGGTGGTCAACCTCAAGCTGCCGATGAAACAGCGTTATGCCGAAGTGAAGCGCTTGCTGGAGCGTATTGCCGAGGGATTCAAGGCGCGGGGCATTCGGGTTGAAATCGGCTGCAAGCAGCTGTATCACGACCGTGAAGAAGTGACCTGCCATTTGCGCCGGCTTGACGTGAAAAAACCGAAATCCCGCTGATTCACCCGAATTAATGTGCGGGCTTGTGTGGCGAGGGAGCTTGCTCCCGCTGGGTCGCGAAGCGGCCCCAATTCTAGCCATACGGTCTATCAGAAAGATCTCGGTGGCCGGTTTTAGGGCCGCTGCGCAGCCCAGCGGGAGCAAGCTCCCTCGCCACATACCCGGCAATGCGCGACAATGCCGGCAAGTTTCAGGAGTAAACCATGAGTGAAATGATCGATACGCCGGTTGACGGCACCCTCGACGCCACCGGCCTCAATTGCCCGGAACCGGTGATGATGCTGCACCAGCACATCCGTGACCTGGTGCCTGGCGGCCTGCTGAAGGTGATCGCCACCGACCCGTCGACCCGTCGCGACATTCCCAAGTTCTGCGTGTTCCTTGACCACGAGTTGGTGGCGCAGCACGAAGAGGCAGGCACCTACCTGTACTGGATCCGCAAGAAGCTCGCTTAACGGGTACAAAAAAATGGCCTGCATAGCCAGCTGCATAGCCAGGCCCTTTTTTGCGCTCGCTTAACCGGCCGAACGGCTGGTGCGGATCCGCTTGCGTGCGCTGCGCGTCAGGCGGATCGACAGCATCAGCGCCGCGCAACTCAAGCCGACGATCAAACCCTGCCACAGCCCGCTCGGGCCGCTCGGCGCACCGAACCAATCGGTCAGGCCCAAGGCGTAACCCACCGGCAAACCGATGCCCCAATAAGCGAACAGCGTCAGGATCATCGTCACTCGCGTGTCTTGATAGCCGCGCAGTGCACCGGCCGCCGTCACCTGGATCGCATCGGAAAACTGGAACAGCGCCGAATACACAATCAGCATCGCGGCCACGTGAATCACCGTCGGGTCGGCGGTGTAGATCGCAGCGATGGGTTCACGCAGCAACAGCATCATGCTTGCGGAAATGCACGCATAAGCCAGCGCCGTGCCCATACCGACCCCGGCGGCGAAGCGTGCTTCGCGTGGTTCTTCACGGCCAAGTGCCTGGCCGACCCGCACGGTCACGGCCATGCCCAGGGAGTAGGGGATCATGAACACCAGTGAGCTGAAATTCAGGGCGATCTGGTGCCCGGCGACCACCGTGGCGCCGAGGCTGCCGATCAGCAGGGCGATTACGGCAAAGATGCTCGACTCGGCGAACACCGCGATGCCGATCGGCAGGCCGATGCCCAGCAAGCGTTTGATCACCGCCCACTGGGGCCAGTCGAAACGGCTGAACAACTGGCTCGACTGATAGGCCGGCGCCCACCGTTCCCAGCCGGCCATCCCCAGCGCCATCACCCACATCACGATTGCCGTGGCCCAGCCGCAGCCGACACCACCCATCGCCGGCACACCAAAGTGACCATAGATGAAGATGTAATTGAGCGGAATGTTCAGCGCCAACCCGCACAAACCAAGGACCATGGCCGGACGCGTGCGACCCAGGCCATCACTGAAGCAGCGCAATACGTGATAGAACGCGACGGCGGGCAGTCCGCTGGCGATGCCGTGCAGGTACTGCATGCACGGGCCGATCAGCTCGGGATCGACCTTCATGATGTGCAGGATCGGTTCGGCGCTGAACAGCAGGCCGGTCGCCATCAAACCCACCACCAGTGCCAGCCACAAGGCCTGACGCACGATCGGGCCGATCTCGCTGTGAGTGCCGGCACCGAAGCGCTGGGCGACTTTCGGGGTAGTGGCCAGCAGCGTACCGGTCATCAACAGAAACACCGGCACCCAGATCGAGTTGCCGAGCGCGACGGCCGCGAGATCGCGAGGCCCGACCCGACCCGCCATCACCGCATCGACGAAGCCCATGGCGGTGGTCGCCAGTTGCGCGATCATGATCGGCAACGCCAGGCCGAGCAGGTTTTTCAGCTCCAGGCGAACCCGGGCCGGGCGGTTGAGGGAAATAGCGGCGGTGGGGTCAGTCACGGAATTCAAGGCGAAACGTCCAAAGGATTTTGATGCGCGAGGCGGCGCATTCTACGCCTTGACGCAATGGTCAGGAAAAATCCTGTGTTGCGGATTTGTAATCAGTTTTACGGGCATCCCCCACTCCGTGTGGCGAGGGAGCTTGCTCCCGCTGGGCTGCGCAGCAGCCCCAAAAGCAGCTGTCCAGTTCCTTCAGACACACCGCGGCATCTGTCTTTGCGACTGCTTCGCCCGGGCGCGGATCGGCCGGCGGGAGCAAGCGCCCTCGCCACAGGGGCGCAACTAAGGCGCGTAATACCTGCTGGCCCATCACCTCCATCTGCGCCTAAACTGCCGGTCCGCCAAAGGAGCCTGCCATGTTGATTGTTGCCGACGAAAATACCCCGCTGCTCGATGCCTTCTTCGAAGGTTTCGGTGAAATCCGCCGAGTGCCGGGACGTTCCATCGACCGCGCCACCGTTGAGCAGGCCGATGTACTGCTGGTGCGCTCAGTGACCAACGTCAACCGTGCATTGCTCGAAGGCAGCAGCGTGCGCTTTGTTGGCACGTGCACCATCGGCACCGATCATTTGGACCTGGACTACTTTCAGCAGGCCGGCATCACCTGGTCCAGCGCGCCAGGCTGCAATGCCCGGGGTGTGGTCGATTACGTGCTGGGCAGTCTGCTGACCCTGGCCGAAATCGAAGGAGTCGACCTGGCTCAGCGCACTTACGGCGTGGTCGGCGCTGGCGAGGTGGGCGGGCGGCTGGTCAAGGTTCTGCAAGGCCTGGGTTGGAACGTGCTGGTTTGCGATCCGCCACGGCAAGCCGCTGAGGGGGGCGATTACGTCAGTCTCGAGCAGATCATCGAGCAATGCGATGTCGTCAGCCTGCACACGCCGCTGGACAAACAGGGCCCTCAGGCAACCTGGCATCTGTTCGACAAGAACCGTTTGAACCAACTCAAACCCGGCACCTGGTTGATCAACGCCAGTCGTGGCCCGGTGATCGATAATCCCGCCCTGCGCCAAGTACTGTTGCAACGTGAAGATCTGCAAGCGGTGCTGGATGTCTGGGAGGCTGAGCCTGAAGTCGATGTAGCGCTGGCGGAGTTGTGTGTCATCGCGACGCCGCACATTGCCGGCTACAGCCTCGACGGCAAACAGCGCGGGACGGCGCAGATCTATCAGGCGTTTTGCAAATTTCTTGGGCAACCGGAACAGGTCAGCCTGAACGATTTGCTGCCAGCGCCATGGCTGTCGGCTGTTACGTTGAATGCTGACACTGATCCGGCCTGGGCGCTGGCGATGTTGTGCCGTGGCGTGTACGACCCGCGCCGTGATGACGCGGATTTCCGTCGCAGCCTTGTAGGCAGTGTGAGTGAACAGCGTGCGGCGTTCGATGCGCTGCGCAAGCATTACCCGCTGCGGCGTGAGATCGATGGATTGAAAGTGCGGATTGACGGGGATTCGCCGGCGTTGCAGCAGATCGTGGCGGCCTTGGGCGCAACCTCGGCCTAGCAAACTGACCGGATCCCTACAAAAGCCACACAAAACAGGCACCCATAAAAAACCCGGCCAACAGGGCCGGGTCAAGAAGACGGTGGCTATATCACTTTTGTTCGGCAGGCTTGACCAATCGCTTTTCCAGTTCGCGACAAGCGTCCTGGATCATGCTTTCAGTGATCGGTACTTCGCGTCCTTCCTCATCGATAATCGAGCAACCCAGAGACTGGTCTGGCTGTGTGCGGATCACTTGAATCTTGTCATCGCTGCTGTTTTGCAAGGACATGGCCTGTCTCCTCATCAGGTTGTGCGCTTACTGTAAAACCGCCAGGTGACCGGGCTGTGACAATTCCCTGCGATCTTTCAGGTCGGCCTCTTCAGTCCATCAGAAATACCCTGATGTTTCCACCCGGACTTTAGACCAATAATCTCTAGCCACTAGTCTAGGCGGTCATAATTAACCCGACTCATTGTGATTTACAGCGTTCAATCCGATTGAGCAGTGTAGGCTTGATCGGGTCAAAACCATGGGTTACGCCTTCGGATGATCTTCATGCTTTCTGCCCGTCACCGCCGCGCCATTCGCCTGGCCAGCCGTTTCATCACGCCTTATCGCTGGCCGGCCTTCGGCGCCTTGCTGGCGTTGATTGTCACTGCCGGCATCACCTTGTCCATGGGGCAGGGGATTCGCCTGTTGGTGGATCAGGGCTTCATGACCCAGTCGACGCATTTGCTCAATCAATCCATCGGCCTGTTCATGTTGCTGGTGATCGGTCTGGCGATCGGCACCTTTGTGCGCTTTTACCTGGTGTCGTGGATCGGTGAGCGCGTTGTCGCGGACATCCGCCGTCGGGTGTTCAACCACCTGGTCTATCTGCATCCGGGTTTTTATGAAGACAACCGCAGCTCCGAGATCCAGTCACGACTGACTGCCGACACCACGCTGCTGCAATCGGTGATCGGCTCTTCGCTATCGCTGTTCCTGCGCAACGGGCTGATGGTGATCGGCGGGATTGTCTTGCTGTTTATCACCAACCCCAAGCTGACCAGCATCGTAGTGGTCGCATTGCCGTTGGTGGTCGCGCCGATCCTGATTTTTGGCCGCCGGGTGCGCACCCTATCGCGACAGAGCCAGGATCGGGTTGCCGATATCGGCAGTTATGTGTCCGAAACCCTGAGTCAGATCAAAACCGTGCAGGCCTACAACCATCAGGTGCAGGACGAGCAGCGTTTTGCCGCGACCGTGGAAGAGGCTTTCAATACCGCCCGCAAACGCATTTTTCAGCGAGCCTGGTTGATCACCCTGGTGATCCTGCTGGTGTTGGGCGCGGTCGGGGTGATGCTCTGGGTCGGCGGAATGGACGTCATCGCCGGGCGGATTTCCGCGGGTGAGTTGGCAGCGTTCGTCTTTTACAGCCTGATCGTCGGTGGCGCCTTCGGCACACTGAGTGAAGTGATCGGCGAACTGCAGCGAGCAGCAGGAGCGGCGGAACGGATTGCCGAGCTGTTGCGTTCGGAAAACATCATCCAGCCACCGACCCATGGGCTGGTGACCTTGCCTGAACGGGTGAAGGGCGATCTGGTGTTGCAAGATGTGCGCTTTTCCTACCCGTCGCGTCCTGAGAGCTATGCCGTCGATGGTTTGAGTCTGACGATCAACGCCGGCGAAACCCTCGCCCTGGTCGGGCCATCAGGTGCCGGCAAATCGACGGTGTATGACCTGCTGCTGCGCTTTTACGACCCCGCTGAAGGACGCATCCTGCTGGACGGTGTGCCGCTGACCCAACTCGACCCTCTGGACCTGCGTCGCTGCTTCGCCCTCGTCTCGCAAACCCCGGCGCTGTTCTTCGGTAGCATCGAAGAGAACATTCGCTACGGCCACCCGACGGCGACTTTGGCCCAGGTCCAGGAAGCCGCGAAAATTGCCTACGCCCACGACTTCATCGAGCAAATGCCCAACGGCTACCAGACCCACCTCGGCGACGCGGGTCTCGGTTTGTCCGGCGGTCAACGCCAACGCTTGGCCATCGCCCGGGCACTGTTGGTGGACGCGCCGATCCTGCTGCTCGACGAAGCCACCAGCGCCCTCGATGCCCAGAGCGAGCACCTGATCCAGCAAGCCCTGCCCAGCCTGATGAAAAACCGCACCACACTGGTCATCGCCCATCGACTGGCGACAGTGAAAAACGCTGACCGAATCGCGGTGATGGACCAAGGGAAACTGGTGGCGGTGGGGACGCATCAGGAGTTGATTGCGAGCAATGCGTTGTATGCGCGGTTGGCGGCGTTGCAGTTCAACGATGGCAAGCTTGAAACTTCAATCGTAGGAGCTGCCGAGTGAAACGAGGCTGCGATCTTTTGATCTTGCTTTGAGACCACAACAAAAAATGCCCGCATCGATTGATGTGGGCATTTTTTTTAAAGCAAGATCAAAGGATCGCAGCCTCGTTTCACTCGACAGCTCCTACGTAGCTCCTACGCAGCTCTTACGTAATCGGCATTTTATTGATCGTCGAAGTAGCGTTCATGCCAATCCACTAACGGCTGCGGTGAATTGAGCTTCTGGCCGTAGATCACCGAATACGACAGCACGTTCTGCACGTACTGGCGGGTTTCGTCGAACGGGATGCTTTCCACCCACACATCGAAGCTCAGGTGGTCGGCGCCGCGCAGCCATTGACGCACGCGGCCGGGGCCGGCGTTGTAGGCAGCGGAGGCGAGCACGCGGTTGCCGTTGAACTGGCTATGGACCTGGCTCAGATAAGCGGCGCCGAGCTGGATATTCTTGTCCGGATCGAGCACTTGCTGCGGCGAGGCCAGGGGAATGCTGAACTTGCGTGCGGTTTCCTTGGCGGTGCCGGGCATCAGTTGCATCAGGCCGCTGGCGCCGACGCCGGAGCGGGCGTCGTCCATGAAGGCGCTTTCCTGACGAGTGATGGCGAACACCCAGCTCGAGTGCAGGCCACGGACCTTGGCTTCACGCACCAGGGTATCGCGGTGAGCCATCGGGAAGCGGATGTCCAGGTCGTCCCAGTACTGCGCCTTGCTGATGGTGCGGATTGCCGGGAAATACCATTTCAGGTCATAGGCCAGTTTCGCCTGGGCGACCATTTCGTCTCGGCTGAAGTGCTGGCTGACGTGGTACCACTCGCGTCGGCCATCGACGATCTGCCCGCGGGCATGGAACTCCAGCGCGCGGCGCACACCTGGGGTATTGCGCACCTTGTTGATCAGCGCCTGGCTGAGCACCAGCGGTTTGTTGATCAGCGAATAGGGAGACTGCGAGCGATCGGCTGCCAGGAAACCGTAGAAGTCGCGTTCGCGAGCCAAGCCCTTGTAAAGCGTTTGTGCTTGCGGATTCTGTGGCTGCGCCAGTTCCAGGGTGCGAGCCTGCCAGTAACGCCAGCGGTTGGTGGTGGCCAGGTCCTGAGGCAGGCGGCGGGTCAACTGATAGGCGTCGTCCCAACGGGCCAGACGCAACAGCAGGCGCAAGCGCCATTCCGAAACGGTGTTGTCCCGCAGCTCCGGGTCGTATTTGGTCATCACGTCCAGCGCGCGACTGTCGAAACGTCGAGCGAGGGTCAGCCCGATTTCCCGGGCGATCGCGACTTTTTCATCACGGGAGAAGTGCATGCTGCTGGCGTAACCGTCGAGCAGGGCCATAGCCCTGTCCGGATCCTGACGGGCCAGGCGGCGCAGGCCAAGGCTGACGATATCGGACATCGGCTCATCGGCCGGGATAAAGCGCGACGGCTGATTCAGCAGTTCGGGTTTCTGCGCCACATCCACCAGCAGGCGACCGCGCGGGGCGAGGGTCGTCAGGCCATTGATCAGGCTGTTGGCCAGCGGGTAGTTGCTGGCCTGGGCGGCGAGCTTGGTGCGTTCCCAGCGTTTCTGTTCAGTCAGTTGACCATCGGCGGCCCACATGCCGAACGCTGCATCGCATGCCTCGGGCCGGGTTTTGCCGCTCAACCAGAGCTTGTCGGCGCTGGCGTAGCCTTCGGCCTTACGGTTATGGCTGATCAGATACTGCGCGTTCAGGCAGTCCAGTTCGGTGAAATTGAGCTTGGGGTCATAATATTTGACGAAGGTCGCCCAATCGCCGCGTTCGGCCAGCCAGCGCAGCCAGCGCAATTTCATCCAGTTGGCTTGCGGCAGGTCACCGTGTTCGGCGAGGAAGTTCTCGATTTCGGCATTGCTCGCAGTTTTCAGCCGCGCGGTCAGTTCGTCATAAGCCAGGTAGGGGGTCAGCGGATAATCGCTGAGCGCCTGGCTATAACGGAAATAAGGGCCGGAATCGCCCTTGGCCAAGGCTCGCTTGGCTTCGTCGTAATACTGGCGTTGGGTAGACAGGTCTACCGCCTGGGCGGATTGAACGGCAGCGGCTGTAAGAAGCAAACACGAAAAAAGACTGAAAAGGCGACTGCGCATGAGACGTCCGGGCAGAGAAATCATGACAAGTGCCAGCAGGAGCGGCACTGAATTGTCTGTAGCTTAGCCTTTTGCCAGCAACGGGCGAAAGCTTTGCAGAGCTGTCGGCACAAGTTCGCAACAATTGTTGTGCAGAGTGCTTCGACATTGAAATTGCCGGCCTTCTGTAGCCTCAAGTCAGGTAGAATGCGCGCCCGGTTTTTGGAGAAGCTCATGACCCTGCTCAAATTCAGCGATGTGTCCCTTGCTTTCGGCGCTATGCCGTTGTTGGACAAGGTGTCCTGGCAGATCGCCCGTGGTGAGCGGGTGTGCATCATCGGCCGCAACGGCACTGGCAAGTCCAGCATGATGAAGCTCGTCAAGGGCGACCAGAAGCCTGACGATGGCTCCGTTTGGCGCGCGCCCGGCCTCAAGATTGGCGAATTGCCGCAAGAATTGCCGGTAGCCGACGAGCGGACTGTGTTCGACGTGGTTGCCGAAGGCCTCGACGGCGTTGGCGCGTTGCTTGCCGAATATCATCACCTGAGCCAGAACATCGTCACCGACGCCGATCTGGACAAGCTGATGCACGTCCAGCACGACCTCGAAGCCCGCGATGGCTGGCGCTTGCAGCAACTGGTCGACAGCACCTTGAGCCGTCTGCAGTTGCCTGCCGACAAGACCCTCGCCGAATTGTCCGGCGGCTGGCGTCGTCGCGTCCTGCTGGCTCAGGCGCTGGTTTCCGAACCGGACCTGCTGCTGCTCGACGAACCGACCAACCACCTGGACATCGGTGCCATCGCCTGGCTTGAAGAAGCGCTGAAGGATTTCCAGGGCGCCGTGCTGTTCATCACGCACGACCGTTCATTCCTGCAGAACCTTGCAACCCGTATCCTGGAACTGGATCGCGGCGGCTTGATCGACTGGAACGGCGATTACGCCAGCTTCCTCGTGCACAAAGAGGCCACACTGGCCGCTGAAGAAACCGCCAACGCGCTGTTCGATAAGAAACTGGCCCAGGAAGAAGTCTGGATCCGCCAGGGCATCAAGGCGCGTCGCACCCGTAACGAAGGCCGTGTCCGTGCACTGAAAGCCCTGCGCGTCGAGCGTAGCGAGCGTCGTGAGCGTACCGGCAAGGCCAACATTCAGCTGGATACCGCCGACAAGTCTGGCAAGCAGGTGATGGTGCTCGAGAACGTGAGCTTCGCTCACCCGGGCGGCCCGTTCCTGATCAAGGATTTCTCGATGGTCCTGCAGCGCGGCGACCGCATCGGTCTGCTCGGCGCCAACGGTACCGGCAAGACCACGCTGTTGAAGCTGATGCTCAACGGTCTGCAACCGACCAGCGGCACAGTGGAAGAGGGGACGCGCATCGACGTGGCCTATTTCGACCAGTTGCGCCATCAGTTGGATCTGGAAAAGACCGTGATTGACAACGTCGCTGAAGGTCGCGACTTCATCGATATCGATGGCCAGAGCCGTCACGTGCTGAGCTACCTTGGCGACTTCCTGTTCAGCCCGCAGCGTGCCCGCACGCCGGTCAAGGCGCTGTCCGGTGGTGAGCGAGCGCGTCTGCTGCTGGCGAAACTGTTCAGCAAGCCGGCGAACCTGCTGGTGCTCGACGAACCGACCAACGACCTCGACGTGGAAACCCTCGAACTGCTGGAAGAGGTCTTGCTGACCTTCAACGGCACTGTGCTGATGGTCAGCCACGACCGGGCATTCCTCGACAACGTGGTCACCAGCACCCTGGTCTTCGAAGGCGAAGGCAAGGTTCGCGAGTACGTCGGCGGTTATCAGGACTGGCTGCGTCAGGGCGGCTCGCCGCGCCTGCTGGGCGTGACCGAGAGCAAGTCCGGCAAGGCCGACCTGAACTCGGCTGTCGTGACGGCCGAACCTGCGCCGGTGGCTGCAGTGGAAACGCCAGCGCCGGTGGCGAAAAAGAAACTCAGCTACAAGTTGCAGCGTGAGCTGGAAGCCTTGCCTGGCCAGATCGAAGCCATGGAGCAGCAGATCGCGGTGGTTGAGGCGCAGATGGCGGACGCCGGCTTCTATCAGCGTCCTCCTGCCGAGACGGCTGCTGTGATCGCTCAGCTTGAGCAGTTACAGGCTGAACTCGACGTGATGGTCGAGCGCTGGGCCGAACTGGATGCCTGATTGATCCGGCTATAAAAAAGCCCGGCTTCACTCGTGTGAATGCCGGGCTTTTCGTAACGGTTTAATTGTTGCTTGTTGTCAGCTTTTTTGCAGGCGCACGGCAAGTACATCGCAAGGCGCGCCGTGCAGCACGTCATTGGCAGTGGAGCCGAGCAACAGTGCCAGGCCATGCCGGCCATGACTGCCCACCACGATCAGGTCGCACGTTTGCTCCTTGGCGAGATGGTGAATCTCCTGTCGCGGCTGGCCGTAGGTCAGGTGGCTGTATTCCTTGGAGAGCTCCGGGTATTTCAGGATCAATCGCTCAAGGCGCTCCTTGGCCTGATCGAACTGTTGCTGTTGCAACTGGGAAAGGTCCATCGGCACGTCGCCGCCAAAGGCCATGGCCATCGGCTCGACGATATGCACCAGGGACAGCTTTGCGCCATTGCTCACCGAAAGTTCGCGGGCGCGGTGGATTACAGGATCGCACTCTTCGGTTAGATCTACAGCGACCAGAATATGGTGGTAGGGCATGAGGTGCTCCTCCTGAGGATTGCAATATTGGTAAGTATGGCTGGTTTCAAGCGCATTGGTTTCAACGTGACTCAATGGGCTCATCAAGAATCGGGAGTACAGATATGACGGTCTGGATAGTGGTGTCAATCCTGCTGGTGGTGCTGAGCCCGCTGGCCTGGTTGCGACCGTCTCGTGTCCAGAGCGGTCGCATGGCCCTGCGCATGGAGGCGCGGCGCATCGGCCTTGCCATGCAATTGTCGCCCCAGGAGTGGCCGCACTGGCTGAGCCAGGAGCCGCCAAGCCCTTGCGCCCAGTACCACCGACCGCGCCGTGGCACTCAGCCGGCGTGCTGGAGCTATTGGCAGAAGGCGCCGGGTGTATGGGTCAATCAGTGGCAGGAAGTCTGCGAGGATGGAGTGCTGCTGAATCATTTCGAAAAATTGCCTGCCAACGTCTACAAGGTCGAGGCAGACAAGCAAATGATTGCCCTGTATTGGGGCGAGAAGGGCGAAGCCGAGGTTCTGCAACAGATCGACGCTACGCTCAAGGCACTCGCCTGAACCCGATCTCCCCCCGGTAGGAGCTGCCGCAGGCTGCGATCTTTTGATCTTGCTTTTAACAGGCAACATCAAAAGATCGCAGCCTTCGGCAGCTCCTACGCAGTCGTGCGTCGTCGTCTGGCAGGCAATAAAAAGCCCGACATCATCATCGGGCTGAGGTTGGCCAGGCAGGCCGGTAATTCTTTGTGGCACAGATCTTACGCTTGGCATTCGTCAAAAGCGTTCAATTTTTTCTTCAGGGTCCCGCCAGCGTAGCCTGTTAAACACAGGTTGCCGCGAATTAGGGCGACTTTTCTAACTATTGATTCTATGAATGGCCTCACATGCATCAGCGTGTTGCAGGGCTTCGTGGTACGGAAGTGACCGGAAAGTCGCGTTTCAACCAGTATTTTGGGCGATTGACAATTGCCGGAAATTCCGTGAAGGTGACATACCCAAATCAAACGGGCGTATGAATTGAGCGTTTGTATTACAGACTGCTCCTACAGAATCCCGACTATCGCGTTGGCGGGTGTGCCGGGTGAGTTGGCGTTAGCATTGACGATAAACGTCCCTGCCGAGCCAGCCGCCTGCGTCCGACGTGTACTGTTCAGCTTCCATATCGTGGAGATCAGTTGATGATTTACGAAGGTAAAGCCATCACGGTTAAGGCTCTTGAAAGTGGCATCGTCGAACTGAAGTTCGACCTCAAGGGTGAGTCCGTCAACAAGTTCAACCGTCTTACCCTGAACGAACTGCGTCAGGCTGTAGACACCATCAAGGCAGATGCTTCGATCAAGGGTGTGATCGTCAGCAGTGGCAAGGACGTATTCATCGTCGGCGCCGACATCACCGAATTCGTCGACAACTTCAAGCTGCCGGATGCCGAGCTTGTTGCTGGCAACCTCGAAGCCAACAAGATTTTCAGCGATTTCGAAGACCTCAACGTCCCGACTGTTGCCGCGATCAATGGCATCGCACTGGGTGGCGGTCTGGAAATGTGCCTGGCGGCGGATTTCCGCGTCATGGCCAGCACCGCCAAAATCGGTCTGCCGGAAGTCAAGCTGGGCATCTACCCAGGCTTCGGCGGTACCGTGCGCCTGCCGCGCATCATCGGTGCCGACAACGCCATCGAGTGGATTGCCGCCGGTAAGGAAAACCGCGCTGAAGACGCACTGAAAGTCGGTGCCGTCGATGCGGTGGTCGACTCGCAGAAGTTGCACGAAGCGGCGCTGAACCTGATCAAGGGCGCCATCTCCGGCACGTTTGACTACAAGGCCAAGCGTCAGCCGAAGCTCGAAAAGCTCAAGCTCAACGCCATCGAACAAATGATGTCGTTCGAAACCGCCAAAGGTTTCGTGGCCGGCCAGGCGGGCCCGAACTACCCGGCGCCGGTCGAAGCGATCAAGACCATCCAGAAAGCCGCGAACTTCGGTCGCGACAAGGCCCTGGAAGTTGAAGCCGCCGGTTTCGTCAAACTGGCCAAGACCTCTGCCGCGCAGAGCTTGATCGGTCTGTTCCTGAACGATCAGGAGCTTAAGAAAAAGGCCAAGGCCTACGACGAAATCGCCAAGGAAGTGAAGCAGGCCGCCGTATTGGGCGCCGGCATCATGGGTGGCGGTATCGCTTATCAGTCGGCCTCCAAAGGCACGCCGATCCTGATGAAGGACATCAACGAGCACGGTATCGAGCAAGGTTTGGCCGAAGCCGCCAAGCTGCTGGTTGGCCGCGTTGATAAAGGTCGCATGACCCCGGCGAAGATGGCCGAAGTGCTCAACGGTATTCGTCCAACCCTGTCCTACGGCGATTTCGGTCACGTCGATCTGGTGGTCGAAGCCGTGGTCGAGAACCCGAAGGTCAAGCAAGCCGTTCTGGCCGAAGTCGAAGACAAGGTCAAAGAGGACACCATTCTGGCGTCCAACACCTCGACCATTTCCATCACCTTGCTGGCCAAAGCCCTCAAGCGTCCAGAAAACTTCGTCGGCATGCACTTCTTCAACCCGGTGCACATGATGCCGCTGGTTGAAGTGATCCGTGGCGAGAAGTCCAGCGAAGTGGCCGTTGCCACCACCGTTGCCTACGCCAAGAAAATGGGCAAGAACCCGATCGTCGTCAACGACTGCCCGGGCTTCCTGGTCAACCGTGTGCTGTTCCCGTACTTCGGCGGTTTCGCCAAGCTGGTCAGCGCCGGCGTGGACTTCGTCCGCATCGACAAGGTCATGGAGAAGTTCGGCTGGCCAATGGGCCCGGCATACCTGATGGACGTGGTCGGCATCGACACCGGCCACCATGGTCGTGACGTCATGGCTGAAGGCTTCCCGGATCGCATGAAGGACGATCGCCGTTCGGCCGTCGACGTGCTCTATGAAGCCAAGCGCCTGGGCCAGAAAAATGGCAAGGGCTTCTACGCCTACGAGACCGACAAGCGCGGCAAGCAGAAGAAAGTCGCCGATCCGTCGGTGCTGGAAGTGCTCAAGCCGATCGTGTTCGAACAGCTCGAAGTCACTGACGAAGACATCATCAACTGGATGATGATCCCGCTGTGCCTGGAAACCGTGCGCTGCCTGGAAGACGGCATCGTCGAAACCGCCGCCGAAGCCGACATGGGTCTGGTCTACGGTATTGGTTTCCCTCCATTCCGTGGCGGTGCGCTGCGCTACATCGATTCGATCGGTGTTGCAGAGTTCGTTGCCCTGGCTGACCAGTACGCTGATTTGGGCGCGCTGTACCACCCGACCGCGAAGCTGCGTGCAATGGCCAAGAACGGTCAGAGCTTCTTCGGTTAAGCGCCCACACTAGAGCGAGAGTGAAAGTATATGAGCTTGAATCCTAGAGACGTCGTGATTGTCGACTTCGGTCGTACGCCGATGGGCCGCTCCAAGGGCGGCATGCACCGCAACACCCGCGCCGAAGACATGTCGGCACACCTGATCAGCAAATTGCTGGAACGCAACGTCAAGGTCGACCCGAGCGAAGTCGAAGACGTGATCTGGGGTTGCGTTAACCAGACCCTGGAGCAGGGCTGGAACATCGCCCGCATGGCGTCCCTGATGACTCAGATTCCACACACCTCGGCCGGCCAGACCGTCAGCCGTCTGTGTGGCTCGTCGATGAGTGCGCTGCACACTGCCGCGCAAGCGATCATGACCGGCAACGGTGACGTGTTCGTCGTTGGCGGCGTCGAGCATATGGGTCATGTGAGCATGATGCACGGTGTCGATCCGAACCCGCACATGTCCCTGTATGCGGCGAAAGCCTCGGGCATGATGGGCCTGACCGCAGAAATGCTCGGCAAAATGCACGGCATTACTCGTGAACAGCAGGACGCCTTTGGCGTGCGCTCCCACCAACTCGCCCACAAGGCGACCGTGGAAGGCAAGTTCAAGGACGAAATCATCCCGATGCAGGGCTACGACGAGAACGGTTTCCTGAAACTGTTCGACTACGACGAAACCATTCGTCCGGAAACCACCCTGGAAAGCCTGGCGGCTCTGAAACCAGCGTTTAATCCGAAGGGCGGCACCGTGACCGCTGGTACTTCGTCGCAGATCACCGACGGTGCTTCGTGCATGATCGTGATGTCGGCACAGCGTGCCCAGGACCTGGGCATCCAGCCGCTGGCGGTGATTCGCTCGATGGCAGTGGCAGGTGTGGACCCGGCGATCATGGGCTATGGTCCAGTACCGGCAACGCAGAAAGCATTGAAGCGCGCGGGCCTTGGCATCAACGATATCGACTTCTTCGAGCTCAACGAAGCTTTCGCTGCACAGGCCCTGCCAGTGCTGAAAGATTTGAAAGTGCTCGACAAGATGAACGAGAAGGTTAACCTGCACGGCGGCGCGATCGCCCTGGGTCACCCGTTCGGTTGCTCCGGTGCACGTATTTCGGGCACCTTGCTGAACGTGATGAAGCAGAATGGCGGCACCTTCGGGGTGGCCACCATGTGCATTGGTCTCGGCCAAGGTATCTCCACCGTCTTCGAACGCGTTTAAGCGTTTCGTCGATGGAAGCCGGGGCCAAGTGCCCCGGTTTTTGTTTTTCCGGATTTATTTTTGTTTTTATTTTGAAAAAATTTGAGTGAGGGCCAAAGCATGCCGATACAACCTGGGCTCTACCAACATTACAAAGGTCCGCAGTACCGCGTATTCAGTGTTGCGCGGCATTCGGAGACCGAAGAAGAAGTGGTCTTCTACCAAGCCCTGTATGGCGATTACGGCTTTTGGGTGCGCCCCTTGAGCATGTTCCTGGAGTCGGTCGAGGTTGACGGCGAACAGGTGCCACGCTTTGCTTTGGTGCAAGCCGAACCGAGCATTTTTCCGCAGCCATAAGGGGAGTGCGCGCAGAACCCTGCGCTTGACCTCACCTTGTAGCCACTATATATAGCGGTGCCGCGTCAGGCGCCAACCGCCTTTC
The DNA here is from genome assembly GCF_047304405.1 of Pseudomonas sp. Pseusp11. Lineage (NCBI taxonomy): Bacteria > Pseudomonadati > Pseudomonadota > Gammaproteobacteria > Pseudomonadales > Pseudomonadaceae > Pseudomonas > Pseudomonas sp. Pseusp11. Next base: position 155,510 of record NZ_JBGLZF010000008.1, on the reverse strand, counting down.
ACTTCTAGAATTCAGGAATTTTCTGATCCATGGGCAAATCGCTGGTCATTGTGGAATCCCCGGCTAAGGCCAAGACCATCAACAAGTATCTGGGTAACCAATACGTGGTGAAGTCGAGTATCGGCCATATCCGAGACCTGCCCACCAGCGGTTCGGCTAGCGCCAGCAAAGAGCCTGCCGCCAAGCGTGGCAAGGCCGCCGCAGGCGAAGGTCCGGTGCTCACGCCGAAAGAGAAAGCGCGCAAGCAGCTGGTCTCGCGCATGGGTGTCGATCCCGATCATGGCTGGAAAGCCAAGTACGAGATCCTCCCGGGCAAGGAAAAGGTTATCGAAGAGCTGCGCCGGCTCGCCAAAGATGCTGACACCATCTATCTCGCAACCGACTTGGATCGCGAGGGGGAAGCCATTGCCTGGCACCTGCGCGAAGCCATCGGTGGTGACGACAGCCGCTACAAGCGCGTGGTGTTCAACGAAATCACCAAAAAAGCGATCCAGGAAGCTTTCTCCCAACCGGGCGAGCTGGACATCGATCGCGTAAACGCGCAGCAGGCGCGTCGCTTCCTCGACCGCGTGGTGGGTTACATGGTTTCGCCGCTGCTGTGGGCCAAGGTTGCTCGTGGCCTGTCCGCCGGTCGCGTGCAATCGGTTGCCGTGAAGCTGGTGGTTGAGCGTGAGCGCGAAATCCGCGCGTTCAACCCGGAAGAGTACTGGGAAGTTCACGCTGACCTCGGCACCGCCAAGGGCGCGACTGTGCGGTTCGACGTGGCTCGCGAGAAAGGCGAAGCCTTCAAGCCGCTCAACGAAGCCCAGGCCATGGCCGCGCTGGAGAAGCTCAAGGCTTCCAGCTACAGCATCGTCAAGCGCGAAGACAAACCGACCAGCAGCAAGCCGTCGGCACCGTTCATCACCTCCACCCTGCAGCAGGCCGCGAGCAACCGCCTGGGCTTCGGTGTGAAGAAAACCATGATGATGGCCCAGCGTCTGTACGAAGCCGGCTACATCACTTATATGCGTACCGACTCCACCAACCTCTCGGCCGATGCCGTGACGATGGCGCGTACTTATATTGAAGGCGAATTCGGCAAGAAGTACCTGCCGGAAACCCCGAACGTCTACAGCAGCAAGGAAGGCGCACAAGAGGCTCACGAAGCGATTCGTCCGTCTGACGCCAATACCGAGCCAAGCAAGCTGTCGGGCATGGAGCGTGATGCCGAGCGGCTTTACGAGCTGATCTGGCGCCAGTTCCTCGCCTGCCAGATGCTGCCGGCCCAATACCTGTCGACCACGGTCACCGTCGGTGCCGGTGACTTCGAGTTGCGCGCCAAGGGCCGCATCCTGAAGTTCGACGGTTACACTCGCGTCATGCCGCAAATCACCAAGCCTGGCGATGACGACGTGCTGCCGGACATGGCCCAGGGCGATGCGATGAAGCTGATCAAGCTTGATCCGACCCAGCACTTCACCAAGCCGCCGGCGCGTTACTCGGAAGCGAGCCTGGTAAAGGAAATGGAAAAACGCGGCATCGGTCGTCCTTCGACCTACGCGGCGATCATTTCGACCATCCAGGACCGCGGCTACGTGGCGCTGCACAACCGTCGTTTCTATTCGGAAAAGATGGGCGACATCGTCACCGAGCGTCTGGCCGAGAGCTTCTCCAATCTCATGGACTACGGCTTCACCGCCGGCATGGAAGAGAATCTCGATGACGTGGCCCAGGGCGAGCGCGACTGGAAAAACGTGCTCGACGAGTTCTATGGCGACTTCAAGAAGAAGCTCGAAGTGGCCGAAAGCGCCGAAGGCGGCATGCGCGCCAACCAGCCGGTGATGACTGATATTCCTTGTGTGGTGTGCGGTCGTCCGATGCAGATTCGTACTGCATCGACCGGCGTGTTCCTCGGTTGCTCGGGCTACAGCCTGCCGCCGAAAGAACGCTGCAAGGCCACCGTCAATCTGGTGCCGGGCGACGAAATCGCTGCGGACGACGAGGGTGAGTCGGAGTCGCTGGTTCTGCGCGGCAAGCACCGTTGCCCGATCTGCAGCACGGCGATGGACGCTTACCTGCTCGACGAGAAGCGCAAGCTGCACATCTGCGGTAATAACCCGGATTGCGCAGGCTACGAGATCGAAGAGGGCGCTTACCGCATCAAGGGCTACGAAGGTCCGAGCCTGGAATGCGACAAGTGCGGCAGCGAGATGCAGCTCAAGACCGGCCGTTTCGGCAAATTCTTCGGTTGCACCAACACAACCTGCAAGAACACCCGCAAGCTGCTGAAGAGCGGTGATGCGGCGCCGCCGAAGATGGATCCGGTGAAGATGCCTGAGCTCAAATGCGAAAAGGTCAACGACACCTACATCCTGCGTGACGGTGCTTCCGGCCTGTTCCTGGCGGCCAGCCAGTTCCCGAAAAACCGCGAGACCCGTGCGCCATTGGTCGTCGAGATCGTGCCGCACAAGGATGAGATCGATCCGAAGTACCACTTCCTCTGCGAAGCGCCGAAGAAAGATCCTGACGGTCTGCCAGCAGTGATCCGTTATAGCCGCAAGACCAAAGAGCAATACGTGCAGACAGAAGTCGACGGTAAGCCGACTGGTTGGAAAGCGTATTACGATGGCGGCAAGTGGACGGTTGAAGACAAGCGTCCAGCAGCCAAGGCTTAAAAGCCGCTGTACATAAAAGGCCGCATGACAACCCTCGGGTTTTCATGCGGCCTTTTTGTTTTGGGCTTGCGGTGAGCTTGGGTGATCCACGACACTGTCAGACCTGCGTGAAGCAATTATTTCGCTGTGGAGGCTGCCGTCATGGCCCACGAACTCTATACCCGTACCAACCAGAAGATTTATTTCGCCGGCCTTTCGCTGGAAGCGCTCGCCAAGGCTGAAGAGGGGCGGGCGATGAACTCCCTGGCGCTGATTCAGGCCGGGCGCGAATCGGTGTTGTTTCACCTGTACGGAGCGCTGTTGGGGCTGTGCCATGAAATCGCCGGTTTCTATCGCTTGCCTCAGGCCAATGCACCGCGGGCAGAGATGCTGCTGACCCGCGAAGTACTCGAAACCATCGCTATTCCGGAAATGGCCGAGATGGTCGAGTTGGCGCAAAACCCTGAAACCTGGCTGGCCAAGCTGCTGTCGGCTTATGCCGCACTGTTTCAGCCGCCTCGTGCGCCGCACAAGCCCAAGGGTGATGTGACGCAACCGCTCATTCTGGCGGTTAATCTGGACGAAGAAGAGGCGCCTGAAGAGCTGAGCCGAGAAGAACTGGAGAGCTGGCGCCAGAGTCTGAAAAGCTTGGCGATCCGGTTTCGCGAAGGGCTGAACGAGTGCTGAAAGATTGAGTGCTCGGCGAATGGTCCGCTCAAAGAAGCGTGATGTCAGAAATTTCTCTTCGTGATGGCATCTGGTCAAGATCCCGAGCGAAGCTTGGCCGATGCCTATATAATCCCTGCCTTTCGTGGAGAACAGTCCTTTATGCCAACGTCCTTTCTAGAAATTGTCGAGTTACCAGACGGCCGAATCGAGCTGCGTAGGGCCGAGGACGAGGGTTCCCTGGTTACTTTGGATTTCTCCGAGGATGCCAAGGCTTTCCTGCAAGGCCAGCACGTGGAAGTCGCCAAGGCGATGTTGAGCGTCGGTGTTCAGATGGCAGGACGCCTGGTTGAAGGCGAATTTGATAAGGAAGAGGGGCCACGGGTTCTTCATTGATCCCGCCCGTCGGATTTTGCGGATACCTCTACAGACCGGCTTCTCTATCCTTGGAGAAGCCCCGCGCTGTTCAGTGCAAACACTGTTTTGTCAGTTAACCCAGCCGAATATTCAGACTTTGCGCATCCCCGGTACGGGCGGCGCTGATCAGCTGTTGCCGCGACGATGTGTTCAACGGGCTTAGCCAGCTGACGACCGTATGGCTGCGGCCAAGTCGCAAAGCTTCACAGGTCAGCTGTTGAGCGCTCTGAGTGCCGCGTGGTTGCAGCAGCAGAATGCGTTCACGGTTCAGGCCGGCGTCTCGCAGCCAGGCTTGGGTCAGGCTGGCGGGCGGGGCGATCAGAGTCAGCCAGCGAGCGTCCTGGTCCTGACTCAGTTCCCTGAGGATGGGGGCCAGAAGGTTCAGGCAGTTCCCGGCCGCGCCACGCAATGACAGCTCGCTGAAGACTTCGGGCTCGGCGCTCCAGGGCGACTCGACCACGTCTTTCAGGATCGGCGCCAGCGGCTGCGCCATGAATGCCTCGAACAGCGGCAGTTGGGCTTGCTGTGAAGTGTGTGGGAACTGCATAAAGCCTCCTTTAGCGGCGAATCACGCCGACGCTCAAGCCTTCGATCACCAGTTCCTGATCTTTCAGGTTGACTTCGATAGGGGCGAATTCAGGGTTTTCGGCAATCAGCCAGACTTTGCTGCCGTCGCGTTTGAAGCGCTTGACGGTCACTTCATCGCCAATCCGCGCCACCACGATCTGACCGTTACGGGCTTCGCGGGTGGTATGGACGGCCAGCAGGTCTCCGTCGAAAATGCCGACGTCCTTCATGCTCATGCCATGGACCCGCAACAGATAGTCAGCGCGAGGGTGGAAGAACGAAGGGTTGATGTTGCAGGATTCTTCGATGTGCTGCTGGGCGAGGATCGGAGCGCCCGCTGCCACTCGGCCGATGATCGGCAGGGTAGATTCGTCGGCCTTGGCTTCGAAGCCGGGGATGCGAATGCCGCGGGAGGCGCCCGGGGTCATCTCGATCGCGCCCTTGCGGGCCAGTGCCTTGAGGTGTTCTTCCGCCGCGTTGGGCGACTTGAAGCCCAGTTCCTGAGCGATTTCCGCGCGGGTTGGCGGGTAGCCGTTGTCTTCGAGGCAGCGTTTGATGAAGGCCAGAATCTCTGCTTGGCGTGGCGTCAGCTTTAGCATATTGATCGCTCTGTCTTTTTATACAGTGACTGGGATTATATACAGTGAACCGGTCTTGGCAATGCCCCTTTTTTTGCCGGCCGCTGGACGGTCATTCAGCTCGCCGATTGAAGCGCCAGTGTTGTATGGTTAAATAGCTGACCGACCATTCCCAAAACGAACCCGCCAGACTTGACAAGGCCTGGGCTGAAACGTATGTTTCAAACAAGTGTTTGTCAGGCGGAGTAGCCATGGCCCAGTCGGAAACCGTTGAACGCATTCTCGATGCTGCCGAGCAATTGTTCGCGGAAAAAGGTTTCGCTGAAACCTCGTTGCGTCTGATCACCAGCAAGGCCGGTGTCAATCTGGCGGCGGTGAACTATCACTTCGGATCGAAGAAGGCGCTGATTCAAGCGGTCTTCTCGCGTTTTCTCGGGCCGTTCTGCCTCAGTCTCGATAAAGAGCTGGAGCGCCGTCAGGCCAAACCCGAGAACAAACCGACCCTCGAAGAATTGCTGGAGATCCTCGTCGAGCAAGCCCTGGTGGTGCAACCACGCAGCGGCAACGACTTGTCCATCTTCATGCGTTTGCTGGGGCTGGCTTTCAGTCAGAGCCAAGGGCACTTGCGTCGTTATCTGGAAGACATGTACGGCAAGGTTTTCCGCCGCTACATGCTGCTGGTCAACGAAGCCGCGCCACGCATTCCTCCGATCGAACTGTTCTGGCGCGTGCACTTCATGCTCGGTGCCGCGGCATTCAGCATGTCGGGGATCAAGGCCTTGCGCGCGATTGCCGAAACCGATTTCGGCGTCAACACTTCCATCGAGCAAGTGATGCGTCTGATGGTGCCATTCCTGGCTGCGGGCATGCGTGCCGAAACCGGCGTCACCGACACCGCCATGGCCGCCGCGCAGTTGCGTCCGCGCAGTAAATCGACTCCGGTAGCCGCCAAGGTTTAACCGCACACGGGTGGGCGCGGTGGCGGACATCCGCTAAGCTAGGCGCCCATGCCGACTCTCGTTTTGAACCCCCTCATTGATATCGCCGACCTGCCGGGCTCAGCCCATGGCGGCGAATTCGTGCGAGCCGGGTTTATCGTATTCAAGGAATTTCCATGACTGCTGGCCTGCAAGGCTCGTTGATGGTGGACGTCGCCGGTACCTGGCTGACGTCTGAAGATCGCCAATTGTTGCGCCAGCCCGAAGTGGGCGGCCTGATCATTTTTGCCCGCAACATCGAACACCCGCGTCAGGTGCGCGAATTGAGCGCCGCGATCCGCGCCATTCGTCCCGATCTGCTGCTGGCGGTCGACCAGGAGGGCGGTCGGGTTCAGCGGCTGCGTCAGGGCTTCGTGCGACTGCCCGCCATGCGCGCCATCGCCGACAACCCGAATGCCGAATACCTGGCCGAACAGTGCGGCTGGATCATGGCGACCGAAGTGCTCGCGGTCGGTCTCGACCTGAGCTTCGCCCCGGTGCTGGATCTGGATTACCAGCGCAGTGCGGTGGTCGGTACCCGTTCGTTCGAAGGTGATCCCGAGCGCGCAGCCTTGCTCGCCGGTGCATTCATCCGCGGCATGAACAGCGCCGGGATGGCTGCCACCGGCAAGCATTTCCCCGGTCATGGCTGGGCCGAGGCCGATTCCCACGTTGCGATTCCCAACGACGAGCGCAGCCTCGAAGAGATCCGCGCCAACGACCTGGTGCCATTCGCGCGATTAAGCAAGCAATTGGCCGCCGTCATGCCGGCCCACGTTATTTATCCACAAGTCGATTCCCAGCCTGCCGGCTTCTCCCGTCGCTGGTTGCAGGACATCCTGCGCGGCGAGCTGCAGTTTGATGGCGTGATCTTCAGTGACGACCTGTCGATGGCCGGTGCGCACGTGGTGGGCGATGCCGCCAGTCGCATCGAAGCGGCATTGACCGCCGGTTGCGACATGGGCCTGGTGTGCAACGACCGTGCGGCTGCCGAGTTGGCTTTGAGTGCCGCCCAGCGGTTGAAGGTCAAGCCTTCGGCGCGTATCGCGCGGATGCGTGGGCAGGCGTACGCCAGCACCGAATACCGTCAAGACCCGCGCTGGCTGACGGCCGTCGGCGCGCTCAAAGAAGCTCAATTGATTGATTAAGGACTTTTCGTTATGACGGTTTACGCGATTATCGGTGGCACCGGCCTGACTCAACTCGAAGGCTTGAGCATTCGTCAGTCATTGGCGGTGGACACCCCTTACGGTGCGCCTTCGGCCGAGGTGCAGATCGGTGAGTACGCCGGCAAGGAAGTGCTGTTTCTCGCACGTCACGGTCACCCGCACCGCTTCCCGCCGCATCAGGTGAACTACCGCGCCAATCTGTGGGCCTTGAAGCAGGCCGGAGCTGAAGCGATTCTCGCGGTCAACGCCGTGGGCGGGATTCATGCCGCGATGGGCACCGGGCATTTCTGCGTGCCGCATCAATTGATCGACTACACCAGCGGTCGCGAACACACCTATTTCGCCGATGACCTGGAACACGTTACACACATCGACTTCAGCTATCCCTACAGCGAACCCCTGCGTCAGCGATTAATCGCGGCGTTGGCGGCTGAAGGCGTCGGCTATAGCAGCCATGGCGTGTACGCCTGCACTCAAGGGCCACGTCTGGAAACAGTTGCTGAAATCGCGAGGCTGGAACGTGACGGTTGCGACATCGTCGGCATGACCGGTATGCCGGAAGCCGCATTGGCGCGTGAACTGGAACTGGACTATGCCTGTCTGGCGCTGGTGGTGAACCCGGCGGCGGGCAAATCGACGGCGGTCATTACCATGGCCGAGATTGAACAGGCACTGCATGATGGCATGGGCAAAGTGAAGTCGACGTTGGCGCGGGTATTGAAAGGCTAAGCTCGACACTCTCTGGTTTCAGTCATTATCGGATCGTGAAACACAAGCGCCGTAAGGCACTTGCCATCGCCCTGACGTTAACGTAAAGATTGCGGCAGGGCGCTGATCTTCAAAAAGCGCAGGGCGGACCGATCCGGAGCGCTTGATGACGCTAATAAAAACAACCCATCCCACGTTGCACCGCGAAGCCAGGCTGGCCCGGGAGAAGCTGCATCTCGAAGGCGCCGTCCCCGATGGAGTGTTGCGTGCGGAAATCGATGCGTCGTGGCGGCGCAGCCTCAGCCACGGCGTGCATTTCAATGCCAAGCATGAGCTGGCGCTGGAATCGAGCGCCAGCCTCGACGTGCTGCTGGCGAGCAATCGGTTGTTGATCGATGCAGCGATGCCGGCCATCGACTATCTGGCCGAGCGTCAGGGCAAGGAAGGGCTGATCATCCTCGCCAATTCCGACGCCACCATCCTCGCCGTCGAAGGGCGCGCCGACCGTCTCAAGGGTAGCGGCCTGCAAGACATTACCCTTGGCGCCTGCTGGAGCGAAGCCGCTCGCGGCACCAATGCGCTGGGCACCGCGCTGGTGGAAGCCCGGCCAACCATGATCGATTGCGGCGAACATTACCTCGATCGCCTGACCGATTTTTCCTGCACCTCAGTGCCGATTTATTGCCCGCAAGGCGACATCCTCGGCGTGCTCGACCTGACCCGCGAAGGCCCGCTCGGCCGCGTTCACGACAGCACCGCGCTGCTGGCCATGGCTGTCAGCCAGATCGAAAGTCGCGTGTTCAACGCCAGTTATCCGGACCAGATCGTGCTGGCCTTCCACAGCCGTCGGCAATACCTCGAATCCCCTTGGCAGGGCTTGCTGGCGGTGAGCCTCGGCGGGCAGATTCTCGCCGTCAGTGCCCAGGCCTGCCAGTTGCTGCATGCAGAACGCTCTGCGCTGGTCGGTCGGCGCTGCGAAGAGTTTCTGGGTGTCGATGGCCTGCAACTGTTGTCGCGTTTGCATCAGGGTGGCGTCGGCAGTTTGCAAACCGCCAAAGGCGAATTCTTCTACAAAACCCTGCGCGCACCGCAGCGGTCGATCAACGTCAGCACCCCGGCGCGCACCCCAGCCAAAACCGCCAAGCCCCACCCCGATCTTGAATCCCTGGCTGGCAGTAACACCCGTTATGCCCGGGCCTTGCGTATGGCCCGCCAAGGCCTGGCCAATGAACTGCCGGTGTTGCTGCTGGGCGAAACCGGCACGGGTAAAGAAGTCGTTGCCCGGGCGCTGCACATGGCTGGAGCGCGGTGCGACAAACCTTTCGTTGCGGTGAACTGCGCGGCCATTCCCGAAGGCCTGATCGAGTCGGAGCTGTTCGGTTACCGCGAAGGCGCTTTCACCGGCTCCCGTCGCGGCGGCATGATCGGTCGCCTGCAACAGGCCCACGGCGGCACCTTGTTTCTCGACGAAATCGGCGACATGCCGCTGGTCCTGCAAGCGCGGCTCTTGCGCGTGCTACAGGACCGCAAAGTCGCCCCGCTGGGTGCCGGCGAAGAGCAAGACATCGACGTCGCACTGATCTGCGCCACCCACCGCGACCTCAAGCGTCTGGTGGAAGACAAACACTTCCGTGAAGACTTGTTCTACCGGGTCAACGGCATCAGCGTGATGCTCCCGGCCCTGCGCGAGCGCGATGACTTCAGCGGCCTGGTCGGTCGTTTGCTGGCCAGGCTCGATGCGCCGGCGGTGGTCCTGCATGACGATCTGAGTCGCTTGCTCGGTGGCTATCACTGGCCGGGCAACATCCGCCAACTGGAGATGGTGTTGCGCACCGCACTGGCCATGCGCGAGCCGGGAGACACAGTGCTCACTCTCGACCATTTGCCCGACAGCATGCTCGACGAATTGACTGCCGGCGAACGTTCCCAGAGCGGCAGTATTCGTGAACATGAATTGGAGCTGATTCGCCAGTCCCTGGAGACGCACCAAGGCAACGTCTCGGCCGCTGCCGATGCCTTGGGCATCAGCCGCGCGACCCTGTACCGCAAGCTCAAACAGTTGCGCTCGTGATGCAGCGCTTGATCGTGCGGCTTATCGACAGCCAGAACCCCGCCGCCCTGCAAGCGGCGTTGCGCTGGCTGTACAGTTTCGTGCGCCCCCATCGGCTGGCGATTGCCGGGCTGCTCGGGTTGTCGGTCTGTGCTTCGTCGCTGGTACTGGTGCAGCCCTGGCTGACCAAACTGCTGATCGACGACGGCCTGCTGGCACGCAACTTTCCAATGCTGGTGCTGATCGCCGGGTTGATGATCGTCGCCGGGTTGTTGGGCACGGCGCTGTCGGGCATCAATCGTTACCTGCACACGCGACTGTCCGGACGGATTCTGTTTGCCCTGCGCGATGACCTTTACCGGCATTTGCAGAGGCTCTCGCCGAGTTTCTACGGCCAACGGCGCATCGGCGATTTGATGTCGCGCCTTGATGGCGATGTCGCGGAGATCCAGCGTTTTGCCGTGGACTCGCTGTTCTCTGCGGTGTCGAGCGTGATTGGTCTGGTGGTCGCCGTGGCAATGTTGGTGACCCTGTCGTGGAAACTCTCGCTGCTGGCTTTGGTGCTGATTCCGCTCGACGTACTCTGGCTGCGCTGGATGCGGCGCAAGGTCGAGCGCGATGTGCGGCAGTTGCGCGAGCGTTCGGCGGACATGTCGTCGTTCATGGTCGAGACCTTGCCGGTGATGAAATTCATCCAGTCCGCCGGTCAGCAACAGCGAGAAGCGCGGCGGCTGGAGGGGTTGGGCCAAGGGTATATGAGCCAATTGTTGCGCCTGCAAGTCACCGAGTTTTTCACCCAAGCGGTGCCCGGCACACTGACCTCGCTGTCGCGGGCCTGTGCGTTTTTGATTGGCGGTTACTGGGTGGTGCAAGGGACTTGGCAGCTGGGCGCGCTGATCGCGTTTTCGACCTATCTGGGCATGGCGGTCGGCCCGGTGCAGAGCCTGCTCGGGCTTTACGTCGCGATTCAACGGATGACCGTCAGCCTCGGGCGGGTCATGGAGTTGCGCGGTGAAGAACCGACCGTCCTCACGCCGGTTACGCCGCAACCGATGCCGACCTCCGGCGAGTTGCGCTTCGACGACGTGCACTTCAGCCATCCTGGCCGCCCGACGACCTTGCGTGGTATCGAGGCGCGCATTCCCTACGGTTTGAAAGTCGCCCTGAGCGGCGGCTCCGGTGTTGGTAAATCGACTCTGATCGACCTGTTGCAGCGGCACCACGATCCGCAGTCCGGTCGGGTGTTGCTCGGTGAGGTCGATCTGCGGGAACTGGATCTGTTCCAGCTGCGTCGGCGGATTGCCGTGGTCAGTCAGGACATCGTCTTGTTTCGCGGCAGCCTCGCCGACAACCTGGCCTACGCCGTGCCGGATGCCAGTCGCGAAGCGATTGCCGAAGTCGCGCGTCTGGCGCAACTCGACAGCCTGATCGAGTCGTTGCCCGAAGGCCTCGACAGCCCTTTGGGCGAACGTGGCCAGCAGCTGTCCGGTGGGCAGAAACAACGCATTGCCATTGCCCGGGCACTGTTGCAGGATCCGTTGATTCTGGTGCTGGACGAAGCGACCTCGGCGGTCGACGAAGCCACCGAGCGCGAAGTGATCGAGGCGATCGACCGACTGTTCGCCGGGCGTACGCGGATTCTGATCAGCCATCGTCCCTCGACCCTGGCCGATGCCGATCTGCGCTTTGAATTGCTGGATGGCGTGCTCACCTCAAAAACGGTGCAGCATGAAGCCTGAGTTGCGGATTGGCGTGGTGGACAGCGGTCACTCGGCAGCACAACGGGTGCAAGTGGTTGCCGGTCGGCGGTTCTCGCTTCTGGAGGATGGGCTGGCGGAAAGTGAGTTACGCGATGATCCGCTTGGCCACGGTAGCGCGGTGATCGAGGCCATCGGCCGACGGGCGCCTTCGGCGGTTTTCTGCGTGGCCCAGGTATTCGACCAGCGCGGGGTCACCAGCGCCTTGCAGATCGCCACCGCGATTGACTGGCTGGTGGCGCAGGATGTGCGATTGATCAACCTGAGCCTCGGTTTGCGGCAGGATCGCAGCCTGTTGCGTGAAGCCTGTGCGGCAGCGGTGGCGCGTGGCGCGCTGCTCTGTGCATCCAGCCCGGCTCAGGGCGAAGGGGTGTTTCCGGCCAATTATCCACAGGTGCTGCGGGTCACCGGTGATGCGCGTTGCGCCGAGCAGGAATGGTCGTGGCTCAATAGCGCCCAGGCGGACTTCGCCGCGTGTGTTCACGGCACCTACCCGGGGCAGTCCGGCGCGAGCCTCGGCTGTGCGGCATTGAGCGGGCACATTGCGAGCTTCCTCGTGGCAAACCCCGAGGCGAGCAACGAACAGGTAGTCGATTGGCTGCGGGAGAATGCCCGTTATCGCGGCCCTGAACGGCGCTCTGGCGCATGAACGCGATTGTCATTCTTGGCGCCGGGCCAGCGGGGGCGGCGGTGGCCCTGGGGCTGCGACGGCTCGGGTACGCCGTGACGCTGGTCAGTGAGTGGCGGCGGTTTGCGGCGCTGGAAGGAGTTTCCGTACGGGTGCTGGATGCGTTGCGTGGTGCGGGGCTGCATCAAGCGTTGGCGGATGCGACGGTGCCTTCCCAACGGCAGGTGTCCTGGAACGGTCAGCAGCATGCGCAGAACATCGAATTTTTACTGGATCGCCCGAGCTTTGATCGAGGCTTGCGCGAGGATTTGCGGCTGGCCGGTGTCGAGCTGATCGAAGGCCGGGTGCTGACGGTGCAGTCGTCGGCTGCGGGGCATCGAATCGACATTGAAGGGCGCGAAGCGCTGGTCGCGGATTTTCTGGTGGAAGCCCGCGGACGCCAGGCACCGGCCCTCGGCAAAGGTCGGCGCGGGCCGGAGACGCTCAGCTTGCTCAATCGCTGGCAAGGTGCGCCGGGTACCACCGCCAGCGCCGTGGAAAGCCTTGAGGACGGTTGGGCCTGGATGGCGCGGCGGGCCGACGGTCAATGCTATTGGCAATGGACGATCGACGTGGCCAGTGCCGAGTTGCCGGGCAAGGCGCTGTTGCTCGATTACTGCCGCCAGCGGCGCCAGGCTTCGGCGGTGGCTCGGGCGTTTTTTGCCAGCGAGGCGGAAACCGATTTGCAGCTGCATGCGCGTAGCAGCACGGCGATTTTGTCGTCGCAGGTGTGCGGCGATCACTGGATTCGGGTCGGTGATGCGGCCATGGCGGTGGATCCGCTGTCGGGCAACGGCATCTTCCAATCATTGTCTTCGGCGTTGCAGGCACCGACGGTGATCAACACGTTGTTGCGCAAGCCAGAGCGGGCATTGCTGGCACAGCGTTTTCATCAGCAGCGAGTCGAGCAGTTGTTTTTGCGTTTTGCGCGGATTGGCCGGGACTTTTATGCCGATGAGCAGCGCTGGCCGGATCAGCCGTTCTGGCAGGCGCGACGGCAATGGCCGGATGCGCAAGTGGCCCACGCCGAGGCGGATTTTTCCTCAGTGAGGATTGTGCGAGCGCCGGTGTTGCGCGATGGTTTTGTGGATGAGGCCGAGGTGGTGATCACGGCGGATCAGCCGCTGGGGATCTGGCATGTGCAAGGGGTTGAGCTGGCGCCGTTGGTGCGACGGTTGCGCAGCGAGCCGGCCGAGCAGGTGTTGGCCGGGCTGACGGTGGAGCAGGGGAGGATGGTTCGCAGTTGGTTGTTGGCTCAGGGGTTCAAGCCCTGACATTTGGGTTGTCCGGGCTTGCCTGTTCGCGATGGCGCCCGGGAGGGCGCCGCTATTACAGCTTGATCAACACCGACTTCAACTCGGTGTAATGCTCGATCGCCGCATACCCCATCTCACGCCCGACCCCCGACATCTTGTAGCCGCCAAACGGCAGCGCCGGGTCCAGGGCGCTGTGGCAGTTGACCCAAACCGAACCTGATTTAATCCGCGGAATCATCCGGTGCACCGCCGCCAGATCATTCGACCAGATACTCGCCCCAAGGCCATAAGGGCTGTCATTGGCCATGCGCAAGGCATCGGCCTCATCATCGAACGGAATCGCCACCAGCACCGGTCCGAAGATTTCCTCCTGGACCAATGAATGCCGCTGATCGACATCGACAATCACCGTTGGTTTGACGAAATACCCCGGTCCGAATTGCTCGCCGCCGCAGGCGATGGTCGCGCCGCTTTCCCGGCCCATCTCGATGTAGCGGTAAACCCGTTCCTGTTGACGCGCCGAGATCAGCGGGCCCATTTCGACACTCGGGTCCAGGCCGTTGCCCAGCTTCATGGCGTTGGCAATGTCGCTGATGTCCGCGACCACATTGTCGAAATGCTTGCGCTGTACATACAGCCGGGAGCCGGCGCAGCAGACCTGGCCCTGGTTGAAGAAAATCGCGCTGGCCGCACCCGCGGCGGCGGTCTTCAGGTCGGCATCGGCCATGACGATGGTTGGCGACTTGCCGCCCAGTTCCAGGGTGACCCGGGTCATGGAGTCCATGGCGATTTTGCCGATCTGCTTGCCCACGGCGGTGGAACCGGTGAAGGTCAGTTTGTCGACCAGCGGGTTGTGGGTCAGGGCGGAACCCGCCGTGATGCCGGTGCCGGTGACCACGTTGAACACGCCCTCGGGGTAGCCGGCTTCGAGCACCAGTTCGGCGAGTTTCAGTGCGGTCAGCGGGGTTTCGTCGGCGGGTTTGAGCACCACGGTGCAACCGGTGGCGAGGGCCGGGCCGAGTTTCCAGCAGGCCAGCAACAGCGGGAAGTTCCAGGCGACGATGGCGCCGACCACGCCCACCGCTTCGCGACGGATGAAACTGTGGAACTGATCGTTGGGCATCAGCGGCAGCGACACGTCAACGCTGGAACCTTCGATCTTGGTCGCCCAACCGGCCATGTAGCGCAGGAAATCGATGGACAACTGCACGTCCATCACTTGGGCCACGGCCGCGCTTTTGCCGTTGTTCAGGCATTCGAGTTGCGCCAGCAGTTCGGCGTCGCGCTGCATCAGATCCGCGAGTTTCCACAGCAGGTTTTGCCGCTCTCGGGGGCGAGTGCGGGTCCAGGACGAATCGTCGAAAGCCTGACGGGCGGCAAGTACCGCGCGGTCGACATCCTCGGGCGTGGCCCGTGGCACCGAGCACAGCACCTCGCCGGTGGCCGGGTTGTGCAGGGGCATGGTCTGGCCGTCGGCGGCCTCGACCCAGTCACCGCCAATGAGCATGCGCGGTGCGCGCTGGATGAACGCCGAGGTGGCGGGAAGCAGATAAGGGAGGGGCATGGCAAGACCTCTTGTTGTGCGTGAAAACGGGGGCTTGCTCAATGTTTGGCAATGGCTGTGCCAAGTGCCGGGAAGGGGCTGATAGCCCAGTGTCGGCGGGGTTTTGAGTGATGTGAGGAGGCGGACGACTCGCTTGGAGGTGTCGCAAATCGCGACAGCCCGATGAGACGACGAGCAACCTGCCACGGTCTTGAGAGGTCCGCTATTGAGGATTAGAATTTTCAGGCTAAAGGGTGAAATGACGGAGCATTTGCCCGGCATCCATCTGGCGTGAGGGAGGTAGCGATGTTCCTATCACCCCTGGAAATCCAAAACATCATCGAGCAAAGTTTTCTGCCCGCCGTGTGCACCTGCAGCATGGAGGCGGACCAGTCCCTGACGATTCGGGTCTGCGATTGCATGACCGGCAAAGTGGATCTGGTGGCCACTCACATTCCGGTGTGGACACTGGACAGCCCCCATGCAATTGCTTCGCTGGTGGCTGATATGCGGTTGGAAATCGAGGCTCACAAAGGCGTTCACCCGACGTTCTACAGCTGAACCGATGTCACGCCGCACCCGTTGGTGGTGCGGCGTGCGTCCGTCATTTCATGACGGGATTTTTTGAGAAATCTCCTCGAACGTGTCGCTATCTACAGCTGCCAGCAACTTTCTTCCATCCTTGAGTGTGGCCAGAAAGGTTACCTCGGTTTCCTTGCCTGCCAACATGAAACCGGCAATCGCGCCGATCGGTCCCAGCAACATGGCCCCCGCCACGCCGAAGCCGATGACATCCTTGATGTTGTTGATCGAGTCCTCATTAGCCACTTCTACGCTCTTGAACAATGAGAGCGGGAGGGTGATGCCGGGCCACGGGTGCAGCGACGTCCTGAGCGTGAAAACGCCGTCCCTGTACTCTCCATCACCCTGCAGAAAGTCCC
Source organism: Pseudomonas sp. Pseusp11 (assembly GCF_047304405.1). Lineage (NCBI taxonomy): Bacteria > Pseudomonadati > Pseudomonadota > Gammaproteobacteria > Pseudomonadales > Pseudomonadaceae > Pseudomonas > Pseudomonas sp. Pseusp11. The sequence goes on along the minus strand of NZ_JBGLZF010000008.1, from coordinate 139,578 downwards.
CCGCCAGGACCGTTATGCTTGCCATGTTCTTACCCTCTGACTGGCAATCGGTGAACCCTCATTTCGCGCCTGCACTGGAGCATCGTCAATCGCCGGGCGATGAAGTGTTCCGGTCGGGGACATCTATGCTTGTCTCACACTGCAACAGGTGTCGCGATATTAGACGCGGGCGATCTCGTTCAGGCGCGCTCAATAGCCAGTGTTTTCACGTAACTGATTGAATTTTATGGTGATCGTCAAGCTGGCACGCTCCGTGTATTGCTCATCGCAGACGTTTCGCTTGCCTCCGTCAGCGGATCAAAGCCGACGGCAGAAACCATAAAAACGATAAGCCACAAAAATAAGAAAGCACCGTGCGAGGTTCGACGTTGATGAAGAGAAAACTCCGATCAGGCATGAGCGCCAGTCTGCTGGTAGTAGCCGCCTGTATGGCGCTGCACTCACCCCATAGCCTGGCAGCCCGCGACGCCCAGACCATCCTCAAGGAAACCTGTCAGGGCTGTCACACCCCCGAAGCCGATAACGCCCTGAGCCGCATCAGCCACCAGCGCAAAACCCCGGAAGGCTGGCTGATGAGTATCGCCCGGATGCAGACCATGCACGGTTTGCAGATCAGCGATGACGACCGCCGGACACTCGTCAAATACCTGGCCGACACCCAGGGCCTTGCGCCGAGCGAGACCGATGGTGTGCGTTACGCGCTGGAGCGGCGGCTCAATACCGTCGAGAAGTTTGACGACCAGACCAGCCAGATGTGCGGTCGTTGCCACTCCGGCGCGCGGGTTGCCCTGCAACGGCGTCCGGCGCAGGAATGGGAGCGCCTGGTGAACTTCCACCTCGGCCAATGGCCGTCGCTGGAATACCAGGCGCTGGCCCGTGATCGTGACTGGTTTGATATCGCCCGCAAAGACATGGTGCCGCTGTTGGCCAAGCGTTATCCGCTGGACAACCCGGCCTGGAAAAAATGGCTGGGCAGCGCACCGAAAAGCGCTGCGCTGGTGGGTGACTGGAGCTTCAGCGGCCACTTGCCGGGCAAAGGTGAATTGGCCGGCGTGATGAGCGTGACCGCTGATGGCAGCGACACCTTCAAGGTCGGCGTCAAAGGCCAATATGCCGACGGCACGCCCTTCAATGGCGACGGCAGCGCGATTCTCTATACCGGCTACGAATGGCGCGGCAACGTGACCATTGATGGTGTGATCATGCGCCAGGTGTTCGCCGCCCAAGGCAATGCCATGCAGGGGCGGATGTTCGAAGCCGAGCACGACGAGCGCGGTCTGGACTTCGTCGCCGCCAAACAGGGTTCCCAGCGTTTGTTGGCGGTGCAGCCGGGTTATCTGAAGGCGGGCGCCGAGACAGAGGTGACGCTGGTCGGCAGTGGCCTCACCGGCAAACCAAACTTCGGCAAGGGCGTGGAAGTGCTCGAAGTCGTCGAGCAAAGCGCGGACCGAATCAAGGTCAAACTCAAGGCCGCCGCCAATGCCCAGCCGGGCCTGCGCGCGGTGACGGTTGGCAGCCTGAAAGGCCCGAGCCTGTCGGTCTACAGCAAGATCGACTCGGTCAAAGTGGTGCCGGAATTCTCGGTGGCGCGGATCGGCGAGGGCGGTGGTTCCACGCCGAAAGTCCAGGGCCGCTTCGATGCCGAAGCCTGGGGCAAAGGCGCCGACGGCAAGCCATATCGCATCGGCGTGTTCCCGGCGCAGTGGAAAGTCGAAGCCTTCGACGACCGCGCCAGGGAAGACGAAGACGTCAAGTTCGCCGGCACCATGCAGGCCGACGCTGGCGTGTTCACCCCGGGCGATGCCGGGCCGAACCCTGCGCGCAAGATGTCCACCAACAATGCCGGCAACCTCAAGGTGATCGCCGCCGTCGACGACGCAGGGAAATCCCTGACCGGCGAAGGCCACATGATCGTCACTGTGCAACGCTGGAACAATCCACCCATTCCGTGATGTTGAAAACCTGACTTTTACGGTTTCAGACACTTTTCGGAATGACCGCAAGACCCCGCAAGAAGGGGCTTGCACAGGAGGTTTGCCATGGGCGCTATCTTGAATCTGGTCGAGCGTAATCTGCACGAAGTGCACGTCGATGCCGACCGCATGCTGTTTCACATTCCCAGCAGTTCGCTGTTCGCCAGCGATGAGCTGACCGGCACCATCATCGATACCTTGCGCGGTCCCGGCTGTTCCTCGGAAGACCTGATCCAGCGCTTGGCCGCACGTTTCAACGGCGAAGAAATCACCGAGACCCTGCGCGAGCTGATCTCGCTGGAACTGGTCAGCGACGGCTCGCCACTGACGCCGGACATCGGCACCAAACGGGTCGAACGCACCGCGATCAATACTGTGGTGCTCAACGTCAACACCGGCTGCAATCTGAGCTGCACCTACTGCTACAAGGAAGACCTCGACAAGCCGTCGGCCGGCAAGAAAATGGACGTCGAAACCGCGGTCGCGTCGGTGGAAATGCTGCTGCGCGAATCCCCGGACGAAGAACGCTTCACCGTGGTGTTCTTCGGTGGTGAGCCGCTGAGCAATCGCAAGTTGATCGAGTACATGGTCGACTACTGTGAAAAGCGCTTTGCCGAGGCGGGCAAGTTCGTCGAGTTCGTCATGACCACCAACGCCACGCTGCTCACCGAAGAGACCGTGGACTACCTCAATGCCCATCGCTTCGGGCTCTCGGTCAGTATCGACGGGCCGAAAACCGTGCACGACCGCAACCGCATCACCGTGGGCGGGCAGGGCACTTACGATGTGGTGCGACGCAAGGCCGAAATGCTGCTGTCGCGCTACAACAGCCGTCCGGTGGGTGCGCGGGTAACCCTGACCACCGGCGTCACCGACGTCGAGACCATCTGGGATCACCTGTTCAACGAACTGGGATTTGCCGAGGTCGGTTTTGCTCCCGTGACTTCGGGCGATATCAGCAGTTTCAACCTGTCCAGCGATGAACTGATCGAAGTTTTCGCCAACATGAAAAAACTCGGTCGGCGGTATCTGGAAGCGGCGCTGGAGCACCGCAACATCGGTTTCTCCAACCTGCACCAGTTGATCACCGACATCCATGAAGGCCACAAAAAAGCCCTGCCATGCGGTGCGGGCCTGAAGATGCTGGCGGTGGATCACAAGGGCGAATTGAACCTGTGCCATCGCTTCACCGGTTCGAGCCTGCCGACCTTCGGCAACGTCCACAGCGGCGTGAAACAGGTCGAGTTGAACGACTTCCTCTCACAACGCCTGGACCGCACCAACACCGGTTGCGAGGACTGCCAGATCCGCAATCTCTGCTCCGGCGGCTGCTACCACGAGAGCTACGCCCGATACGGCGACCCGACCCATCCGACCTATCACTACTGCGAGCTGATGCGTGACTGGGTCGACTTCGGCATCGAGGTCTACACCCGGATCATGGCTCACAACCCTGCGTTTATCAGCAGCTACATCACTCCGCGCAAGGCTCACTGATATGAAACATCTCAAGGCAATCAATAACAAAGCGTTGAAGCTGGATCAGGCCGCGGATGAAAACCGCATCGAAGAAGTGGTGGCGATGAGTTCCGTCGCCGGCTGCGCCTCGACCACCGACCCGGGTTGGGAAATCGACGCCTTTGGTGGTGTGTCTTCGCTGTGCCAGCCGATGGAGGCCGATCTTTATGGCTGCTCCGACCCGTGCTGGTGGCCGGCCCAGGTGCCGGACATGATGAGCACCTACCCGGACTGGAACAAGGATGCCCAGGCGTCCAACGAAAACTGGCGCAACCTCGGCACTGTCTTTCCAAAAGACAAGTAATCGGACAGAGAAGGATTCCAGCATGCCTAGCATCAAAGCCTGCGGCCTGGCCGCGTTCGCCGTCCTGAGCGCTTGTTCGCTCACTGTTCTGGCCGATGAAAACACTGCACTCGAAACCGGTCACGAGTACATGTTGACCACCAATTACCCGAACAACCTGCACGTCATCGACCTGGCGACGGACACGTTGTTCAAGACCTGCAAAATGCCGGACGCCTTCGGCCCTGGCACCGTGCAGCTGTCGCCGGATCGCAAGACCGCTTACGTATTGAACAACCACTATGCGGATGTCTACGGCGTTGAGCTGGACAGCTGCAAGCAGGTATTCCACGCCAGCATCACCCAGAAACCGGGGGAGAAAGCACGTTCGATGTTCGCGTTCACCCTCAGCCATGACGGCAAGGAGCTGTACACCGTCGCCAACCCGACGTTGATGCTCAACGATCGCTACGAAGTGCAGCAACCGCGCCTCGATGTGTACGCGACCGACGCCGGCATGGACGCCAAACCCGTGCGCAGTTTCCCGGCACCACGGCAGTTGACCATCATGCAGAGCGGTGACGACGGCACGTTGTATGTGGCAGGCGCGGATGTTTACAAGGTTAATGTGAACACCGGCAAGTTCGACGTGCTGATCCCCAACCGTCACTGGAAACGGGCCAACTACAGCGCACCGGACGTGCTCTACGTGTGGAACCAGCAGACCTATCGTCATGATTTCTCGCTGCTCTACACCGCCGCGAAATTCAAGGACAAGAAGCAGGACCCGGCCACCGCCGAGTACCTCTACGGGCTGTTCAGCATCGACCTGAAAACCGGCAAGACCGAAACCACCGACTTCGGTCCGCTGACGGAAATCTACTTCAGCGGCATGCGCTCGCCCAAGGATCCGAACCTGATGTTCGGCGTGCTCAATCGCTTGGCCAAGTACGACATCAAGCAGAAGAAAATGCTGCAGGCGGCGACGCTCGATCACTCCTACTACTGCATTTCCTTCAACAAGGACGGCAGCAAGATCTACCTGGCCGGGACGTTCAACGATGTGGCGATTTTCGATGCCGATAGCCTGAAGCAAATTGGCAGCATCAAGATGCCGGGTGGGGATATGGCGATTACCACGGCGCAGGTTTTTGTTCGGTAATTGTGGTGCCTGAGCGGGTGCCTTCGCGGGCAAGTGCGGCGATCCGACTTGTCCCGCGAAGAGGCCCTCAAGAACGCCGCAGCATCAAGCCTCAGGCACCGGGCAACTCAAATCCCCTTCCTTACACTTCAAGTAAGTCTTGAACGCTTCGACCCGCGCCTTGGTCAGCTCCGTGGTGCAGTTGCTGTAGATCAGCGGATAAACACTGCCTCCCTCCACACCGGATGCCGAGAACTTGCATTCGGCATCGCGAAACGCAATCCATGAGCGCTGGGCACCGACCAACAGCTTCTTGGCGTCAGGGCTGTCCTTCAATCGCGTGGTGATCTGCTGGTAAAGCGCATTCAACTCCTTGTCGGCCGCTTTGTTCTGCTGCGCCGCGCACTGATTCATCGTTGTCTGGTCGGTGGCGTTGTCGCAGTCGACGGCATGCGCAAGAGGGGTGAACAGAAGTGGCGTCAGTGCCAGGAGCAAGCGTGGGTGCATGGGGATTCTCGCTGTGACAATTGAAAAGAGGAGGTTGCAGTGTAGCGAAGACGCAGGCTTCAGCTTGTAGAAAGGGCGCCTGAAGCCGCGAGTAACTGGTCCGCACAAGCCTGGATGTCAGCGCGCCTGTGCAACTTCGCCAACCAGCCTTCAGGGATGGCCTGCACACCATAGTGAGCCCCGGCCAACTGACCGACGATGGCGGCAGTGGTATCGGCGTCGTCACCCAGGTTCGCGGCTTCGAGGATGGCGGCTGCAAAACTGTCAGTGTGGTGAAAGCACCACAAGGCCGCTTCCAGTGATGCAACGCAGTAGCCGCTGCCCCGGATATCGTCTTTGGACTTGTCGAGGTAGTCGCCTCGGGCGATGGCCATGACTTTCGGTTCCAGGAATATTGTCTCTGGCAGGCGCTGCAAATCCGGCTTGGTGGCGCCTAGCAATGCCTTGTGGAGCAGTTCGGCAAGCAGCTGACAGCATTCAAGTGCTTCCGGCGCGGCATGGGTAGTACGCGAACTGTCTACGGAAAACGTCCTGATCCGGTCGCGGTCGGGAAAGTAGTACAAGACTACCGGCGCCAGCCGCATCAGCGAACCGTTGCCCGCCGTGTCGGGATCGGAGGAGCCTGCGAATGGCTGACCGGTTTTCTGATAACGAGCCAGCGCTTCACGTACGGTCATGCCAATGTCGAAGCATTCGCCGGTCGAACTCAGGTAACCCGATTGCCACCAGTTGAGGTAACGGCCCATCTGGTCAGCCGCATCAAAACCTTTTTTGTTCAGCAGACTTTCAGCCAGGCAAAGTGCCATGGATGTGTCATCGGTCCATTGCCCCGGCTTCAGATTGAACGGGCCGCCGCCAACCATATCGGTCAGGGGCTCGAACGAGCCGCGTGGCTGGAATTCGACACTGGTGCCGATAGCATCTGCACAAGCAAGCCCTAACAGGGTTGCGCGATAACGCTCCGTGAGTGAAGGCTGCATGAATCTTCCTTGTAAGGTTGCACGTCGTTGCAAACGTTAGCAGTTTCAATCCGTTGACTGTGCCTTTCAAACCAGAACTTATGGCCAAAATCGAGGCCGAATATTTCAGGTACGGTTGATTGCATCAGCCGTTTGATACAACTTTTAGGTTGGTCTTCTGGTCTTTACGGGCCTACTGTTCAATACAGGAGGTGACTTATGAACCCAGCATCAGATCGCATCGAAAGAAAGATCCTGCTCAAGGCGCCGCGCTCGCGGGTCTGGCGCATGCTGGCCAATGCCGAAATGTTCGGGCAATGGTTCGGCGTGGCACTCGAAGGCAAGCGCTTTGTCGCCGGCGAGTGGACCCAGGGGCAGATCACTTATCCTGGTTATGAGCACTTGTTGTGGAATGTACTGGTGGAACGGGTCGAGCCGGAGCGGGTGTTCTCGTTTCGCTGGCACCCGTATGCGGTGGAACCGGAAGTCGATTACTCCCAGGAGCCCACCACGCTGGTGAAATTCGAACTCCAGGACATGGACGAAGGCACGCTGTTGACGGTCGTCGAGTCCGGTTTCGATCACGTTCCTCAGTCGCGCAGGCTCAAGGCGTTCCGCATGGACAGCCGTGGCTGGGATGAGCAGATGAACAATATCGAACAGTTTCTGGCAGAAAACACCAAGGCCCACGAGCGTCAGGGAAGTTGATGGCTGCAAGCCGCGAAATTCGCGGCTTCGGCCAGTGATGGTTGATACGTCTAAGGGTTTTCGGAAGGGCGGCTATAGCGAATGTCTTACACGTGGTAGTAGCTATATCGTCTATTGCTGATTGGATCCGAAGCGTAATCTAGCCCCATCAACTGAAGCACAGGAAGTGCTCAGGGTCACGGATGATCGACCATAAGCAAGGATTGCTGCCGACAGGGAGTCGATATGGTCTTGGGAAAACCCGCTTCGGCGGGTTTTTTTTCGTCTGCAGGAAACTGCGACCGATCTCCCGTACCTGTACCCGTACTAGTAGCAGCTGCCGACCGCAGCCTTCGGCAGCTGCTACAAGGGCTGCTTTCAGGCGCTGAATGGTCAATGGCTTACACGCAGCCGCTGTTATGTCGTCTTTTGAAGCTTCATCGATGTGTTTAATCTGGATCCATCAACTGAACACAGGACGTGTTCAGGATCACGGATGATCGACCATACGCCAGGATGGCTACCGACAGGATGTCGTAATGGTCTTGAGAAACCCGCTTAGGCGGGTTTTTTTATGGGCGTCAGAAAAGTCCGTCAGATGTCCACGACTTCACGCAGAGTCTCCAGGGCGCGCTTCAACACGTCGAGGCTGATCGACCCCATGGCCACCCGCAGTGCAGGAGGCACATGAGTGGTCGTGGCAAAGGGATCGGCGCTGGTCACCTGCACACCTTTACGTTCCAGCTCGGCAACCACCGTTTCGGCCCGCAAGCCTTCGGGCAATCTGAGCCAGAGGTAGTAGGACGCGGGATGCGCCACCAGTTCGCAATTGTTCAGGATTTGCCGAGCCAGGTTCTGTCGCTGCCGGGCGTCCAGGCGCTTTTGCTCTTCGAGGTTGTCGACTTCGCCGCTATCGATCCAGCGGCAGGCCAGCGCGACGGTCAGCGACGGGGTGCTCCATGTCGACACGCGAATGGCTTGTTCCAGCGCCGGCATCATCGCTTTCGGTGCAACGATGAAACCGATGCGCAGGCCCGAGGCAACGCTTTTCGACAGGCCGCTGATGTACAGCGTGCGCTGCGGGGCCAGGGTAAACAGCGGTTTGGGTGCCGGTTCTGCGAGGAAGGCATAGGCGCCGTCTTCGATGATCAGAAAGTCGTAGCGTTCGGCCAATTGCACCAGGCGCTCACGGTCGGCGATGGACATCACCGTCCCCAGCGGATTGTGCATCGTCGGCATGCTGTAGAGCGCCCGCACGGGGCGCCGCTTGCACAGCGCTTCCAGGGCGTCGAGGTCGGTGTGTCCGGCGATTTGCGGCAGGGCTTCGAGGTCCAGCCGATGGGCCTGGGCCAGGGTTTTCAGGCCGGGGTACGTGAGGGCGTCGAGGGCCAGAATATCTCCCGGCTTGAGCAGTGCCATCAGCGTCACGGCAAGACCTTGCTGGGCGCCGTTGACGATCAGCACCTGATCGCCCCCCACCCGAATGTCCCGATTGCGTAAATGCCGGGCCGCCGTCTGCCGTTCATGCGGCCGCCCGCCCTGAGGCGCGGAATGCAATAGCGCATCGATATCCCCGGAGGCGGCAATCGCTCGCAAACCCTCGCGCAATAATTCGTCCTGACCGGGTACCGACGGGTAATTGAAGGTCAGGTCCACCATGCCGACGCCCAGTGGTTGCTGTTCCAGCCCCAGTCCGCGTGGCAAGGACGTGTCGCGCACAAAGGTGCCACGGCCGGTCTCGCCGACCACCAGGCCGATCGCTTCCAGCTCGTGATAGACCCGCAATGCCGTGGCCAGGGCGATCCGTTCGCGCTGCATCAACGCGCGAATGGTCGGCAATTGCGTGGCGGGTGGCAGTTCACCGCTGCGAATCTTCCCGGCGAACTGATCCACCAGGCGTTTGTAGCGAATACGGGTCATGGGTGAGCGCTCTTTGTATCTGGATCAATTTTTTGTTTGTATCAGATTGGCGCTTTAATCTACAGGCAATCTACAGGCTTTCCAGGACGGAGACTGCGCTGTGATTGACCTTGCGACCTTATCGATTTTCGTCGGCGCGGTGATGTTGTTGCTGCTGTCACCCGGACCGAACATGGCCTTCGTGATCAGCCATGGCGCCAGTTATGGCTGGCGCGGTGGCGTGGCGTCGGGATTGGGCATTGGCCTGGCCGATCTGATCCTGACGGCGCTGACCGCGATGGGCGTTACGGCACTGGTTGCCAGTTGGCCGCCGGCCTTCGACCTGATCCGTTATGCCGGTGTCTTGTACCTGCTGTGGCTGGCGCTCAAGGCGTTGCAAAAGCCATCGGCCGGCGGCATGTCGGATGTTGCGCAGGTGCCGCTCAAGACCCTGCTGATCCGGGCGATGCTCAACAGCCTGTTGAACCCCAAGGCCTTGCTGTTTTTCATGGTGTTCCTGCCGCAATTCGTTAACACGCAGCGAGGCTCGATTGCCATGCAGCTGGTGCTGCTGGGCATGGTGCTGACCCTGGTCAGTGGCGTGTTTCACACCCTGCTCGGGGTTTTCGGCAGCACGGTCAGCCGGCGTATTTCCAGCACGTCGACATTCGCCAAATGGCAGTCATTGGGGCTGGCCGCGGTATTGCTGTTGCTCGCCGTCCGGCTGGCCCTGATGACACGTCCGGCCTGACTCATTCACTGAAAAGGAACCTCTGCATGTACATCGCATCGTTTATCTACAAACCCGGGCAACGAGACGAGGAGTTCAACCGGTTGAGCACGTTGATCGACGAAGTCGCGATCAGCATCGAAGGGTTCGTCGGTACCCAGTCCTGGTGCTCGGCCGATGGCGAACTGGTCAACGCCAGTTACTACTGGCAGGACGAAGCTTCTATCCGGGAATTCGCCAGCCATCCCAGGCACCTGGAGGCCAAGCGTCAGTACCGCAAGTGGTATGCGGGTTATCAAGTGGTGATTGCCAAAGTGGAGCGGGCTTATGGCGATGACTCGTTCGAGCTGTTTGTGCCGAATGGCCGGCGTGCGGCGAATGCTTGAGCGAGGTTTTCCGCGACGGATTCCCGGCCTGAATGACTGGCTGCGGGGGGATAGCCCCCCGCGGCCATCTCTTTCACTGGAGATCGAGTTTCGCCGCTGCACGTTCGGTGATTTCCGTGCGCAATTTCAACGACCCGGCAGCGCGTTTACGGGCTTCCTCCAGCACGCTGGCTGGCGCTGTCTCGGGGCTGCCCGACGCAAACGGCGGTGCCGGGGCGTATTCCAGCTGCAATTGCACCAGTTGCGCGGTGTCCTTATCGAACAATTCAGCGGCCAGGGTCAGGGCAAAATCGATCCCTGCGGTGATCCCGCCACCGGTCAGCAGATTGCCGTCGCGCACCACCCGATCCTTCACCGGGATCGCCCCCAACAGCCCGAGCAACTCGTGATACGCCCAGTGCGTGGTGGCGCGCTTGCCCTTGAGCAGCCCTGCCGCGCCAAGCACCAGGGCACCGGTGCAGACCGAGGTGACATACCGCGCCGTGGCGGCCTGAGTCTTAATGAAGGCCAGGGTTTGTTCATCCTCCATCAACGGGCCGACGCCGCCACCACCGGGAACGCAGATCACATCCAGCGGAGGGCAATCGTCGAAGGTGATGGTCGGTTTCAACACCAGCCCGGTACTCGCGGTGACGGGCACCAGGTCCTTCCAGATCAGGTGCACCTTCACGTCCGGCAGCGAGGCCAGCACGTCATAAGGGCCGGTCAGGTCCAGTTGTTGAACCTGTGGAAACAACAGTAAACCGATCTGCAACGTCATGGCGTTTTTCTCCTGATTGGGGTGGACGGCTTCACTGTAGGCTCGTAGGATTTGGCGAATACGCCAATAACCCCACGAATTACGCCAAACATGCCAAGCCACCCGAAAACCATTCATGTGCTGGCTTTTGCCAACGTGCAAGTGCTCGATGTCACCGGGCCGTTGCAGGTGTTTGCCTCGGCCAACGACATTGCCCGCCAGCGAGGTTTGCCGCCGCCCTATGCGCCGTCGGTGATTGCCAGCGGTGGCGGGGCGGTGATGTCGTCGGCGGGGTTGGCGCTATTGGCGGAGCCGCTGCCGGATCGGGGCAGCGACACCTTGATCATTGCCGGTGGCTGGGGCGTTTACGCGGCGGCGCAGGACGCGTCGCTGGTGGCGTGGGTGCGTGAGCATGCGCGAGATTGCCGGCGAGTGTCGTCGGTGTGCACCGGGGCGTTTCTGCTGGCAGCCAGCGGCTGGCTTGATGGTCGACGAGTGGTGACGCACTGGACCCGTTGCGAGCAATTGGCACAGCAACATCCCAAACTGCAGGTCGAACCCAACCCGATCTTCATCAATGACGGCCCGGTCTGGACCTCGGCCGGGGTCACGGCGGGTATTGATCTGGCGCTGGCCATGGTCGAACAGGATCTCGGCCGAACCATGGCCCTCGAAGTCGCTCGGCAACTGGTGGTGTTTCTCAAGCGTCCGGGGGGCCAGTCGCAGTTCAGCGTGACCCTGTCGTTGCAGAAAGAAGGCAACCGATTCGACGAGCTCCACGCCTGGATTAGCGAAAACCTCACCAAGGACCTCGGCATCCCGACCTTGGCCTTGCAGGCCGGGATGAGCGAGCGCAGCTTCGTCCGTCACTACCGCGCCGACACCGGCCAGACCCCGGCACGAGCCATCGAGCTGATTCGGGTCGAGACAGCGCGACGGCTGCTCAGCGACACCGGCGTACCGATCAAACGGGTCGCGGTGCAATGCGGGTTTGGCAGCGAAGAAACCTTGCGTCGCAGTTTTCTGCGAGCCATGGGCGTGACACCGCAGGCTTATCGCGAGCGGTTTTCCGTCAGCCCTCCAGCAGATCCAGTAATGCCTTGAGCGTCGCCTCGGGCGCTTCCTCGGGAATGTTGTCAGATCGATCTGAGGCCTTACTTCTCAGGCTTCCACGTCCGCCACCTGATTGAAGTACTTCGACCGGTCCGGTGTAAACGTCACCACCATTTTGGTCCTGGAACAGGTCAACGCCCGTTCTGCGCTCAGATCAATATCCAGATCTTCCCCGCGTAATCCTTGCCATTGGGCGAGGTATTTCAGGGATCCGTATTTTTCGAGTTTCTTCAGGCTGCGGCTGACGCCACCTTTCCAGCCCAGCACCGGGAGTTCGCCGGTGAGGCATTGGTTGGCGAGGTCGGGGAAGCGGGCGGCGCGTTGGCGGCCGATCTCCCAGCATTTGATCAGGCCTTTGTCGTGGCCCTCCCACAGTTCAGTCCGGTTCAGGCCTGATCGGAGTGGGGTATCGATGCTGCGATGGATGCGCTGGGTCATTCTGGTTCCTTGAATTCGGGTTTTGTTGGACAGCTCCGCTGTGCCCGTTGAGCGTGGATGGTAGGGATGGATGTAGGTGCTGGCAACAAGGTATTTCCGGATGTAGGAATGAGTAACTGCGTGTTGATTGGGCAGGTTTGTTTAGTAAATGTAGGTGTTTGCCCTACACGATCCTGTGGCGAGGGGGCTTGCCCCCGTTCGGCTGCGTAGCAGTCGCTAAGCCAGTAAATACGGTGCTTCTGGAGGAATGTGGTTGCAGATTTCAGGGCCGCTGCGCGCCCCAACGGGAGCAAGCTCCCTCGCCACAGGAGGTCATTCCTGTCAGGCGGAGTGTGTTTAAGTTCATCGCGGGTAGGCCTTGATCCTACAAAAAGTGTCGTAAATGTGGATATTTCCGACGAGTTTTGGCGGTTGTTGATTAGGAAAGGGAGCCGATAGGCTTTGGGGGTCGTTGCAAATTCAGCGACCGGGTTTGGTCACCCGTGCAATGTCAGGCGTGCAAGCGCCAACGTGAGCATGTCGGCGCTTTTTCTTGTGCTTGTCGGTATGCTTCGCGGTGGGCTGTGCGCGGGGCACTTTCGAGTGCGCCGGGTGCCTGACTTCCCGGTTGACCAACCTGCGTACCGCCCACCACCCATCGTTTGGTCACGACGGCGGTGAGCTTCATGAATGTCAGGAGTTACACCATGATAAAAGACAGTCCCAATCCCCCAGAAACCGACAACGTTTCTCCCTACGAATCCCTCGATTCGAAAAAACTCCACGACGCCGCCGAACGTGCGCTCGACCACTACCTCAAACCCACCCCGAAAAAAACCGAAGGCCGTAAGCCAAGCAAGATGTTTCTGGTTGCGCCGGATATGGATAACGAAAGTCTGCTGGCCCATGTCTGCGAATCACTGGCCTCAGCTAGCGTAATGACCAGCGACATTGCCGCGTATGTCGATGCTCCGCAACGGCATACGCTCCTGGCGATTCAGCAGGTCATCATGCTGGCCGAGCTGGCGGTGAATCGAGTGCTGGATAACGTCGACGTACCGAAGCCCGCGCCACACAGCTGACCCTCTGTAGGAGCGAGCGGTGCGGCGATCCGACTTGCCCGCGAAGGCGATCTCACATTCAACATGGATGTCGCCTGACACACCGTCTTCGCGGGCAAGCCTCGCTCCTACAGACTCACGCTGGACCTGTGGGAGCGAGGCTTGCCTACGAAGAAGACAACTCGGTCTCAAGGCTGCCAGAAGTTCTTCTCCCCACTCAACTTCCGATCCAGAAAGCTCGCCGCGCTGATCAGCGCCAGGTGCGTCAGTGCTTGCGGTGTGTTGCCCAGGTGTCGGGCGTGGCTGTCGAGTTCTTCGGCGTACAGTCCCAGTGGGTTGGCGTACCGCATCAATTGTTCGAACTCCAGGTGCGCCTTTTCTATCTGGCCGGCGCGGGCCAGGCATTCGACGTACCAGAACGAGCACGCGGCGAAAGCGCCTTCGATGCCGGGCAGGCCGTCGATCTGGCTGTCGTCGTTGCGGTAGCGGTAGACCATGCCCGCGCGCACCAGGGTTTTCTCGATGGCTTCAAGGGTCGCGATCCAGCGTGGATCCTTGGCGCTGACGAAGCGCACCAGCGGCATCAGCAGCATCGAGCCGTCGAGGCCGGTGCCGCCGATGTGCTGGACGAAATGCCCGCGTTCTTCGTTCCAGAAGTTGCTCCAGATGTCGGCGTAGATCGCTTGACGGGTCTGGTCCCAGCGGGCGAACGGGGCGGGCAGCGAGCGTTTGGAGGCCAGCCGGATGGCCCGATCCAGCGCCACCCAGCACATCAGTCGCGAGTGCAGGAAATGATGCTGCTCGCCGCGCATTTCCCAGATGCCAACGTCCTTTTGCTGCCAGGTTTCGCAGACCTGATCGACCACTTCCACGGTGTGTTTCCAGCCCTCATGGGAGATCGCTTCACCGTACTTGTTGACCAGGTACACCGCGTCCATCAGCTCGCCGAAGATGTCGAGCTGGATTTGTTCGTAGGCCTGATTGCCGATGCGCACCGGCGTCGCACCGCCATGGCCGGACAGGTGCGAAAGTTCGGTTTCCGGCAGTTCCTGGCGGCCGTCGATGGCGTAGAGAATATTGAGTTTCATCGGCTTGCCGCGGCAATCGCTGACCCTGCCGCGCAGCCAGCGCATGTAGGCGTTGGCTTCCTCGACGAAGCCCAGGCGCATGAAGGCGTAGACGGTGAACGAGGCGTCGCGGATCCAGGTGTAGCGGTAGTCCCAGTTGCGTGTGCCGCCAGGTGTTTCCGGCAAACCGAAGGTGGCAGCGGCGAGGATGGCGCCGTGTTTGCGCGAGGTCAGCAGTTTCAGCGCCAGGGCCGAGCGATTGACCATTTCCCGCCAGCGCCCGCGGTAATTGGACTGGCCGATCCAGTCGCGCCAGAACTTCAGGGTGCGCTCCAGGCACAGATCGGCGGCGCCTTTCTTGAAGCGCGGATCGTCAACGCCGCCGAGCAAAAATTCGGCGCTCTGGCCCTGTTCGAGGGTGAATTCGGCAATCGCTGCGTTGCCCTCGACGCGCAAGGGCTGATCCGCACGCAGCTGCATGGGCGGCTGACCGGAGGCCTCGAAATACACACTGCGGCCGCGCGCCCGCGCCTTGGTGTGAGCTCGGGCATAGTCATGACGCAGGTTGCAGAGCATCTGTATCGTCGCTTGACCGCTGACCACGCGCACCCGGCGCATCAACAGCGGCAAATCATCCTCGCTGTCGCCGATCGGCAGCAGATCGATGACTTCGACCACTGCGTTATCGCTGAGCCAGCGGGTTTGCAAGACGTTGGTGTCGGGCAGGTAAATCTGCTCGCGGCGGGCGTCGGGCAGGTCCGGAGCCAGTTGGAAGATGCCGGCTTCGGGGCTGTCCAGCAGCGAGCAGAAGATCGACGGGCTGTCGAATTCCGGCCAGCAGAAAAAGTCCACGCTGCCCTTGTCGTTGACCAGCGCCGCGCTGCGCATGTCGCCAATGATGCCGTGGGCGTCGATCGCGCTTTGTCGTTCGGAATGATCAGCCATTGCCGCAGAACTCCGGGAATCGAGGGCCTTACCAGCTGACTGGTTTAAGCCACAGAGAGTTCATTTGGCGACGAACCGGCCTTCACACTCAACCAATAATTCGACGCTTTCTCCCTGGCGGGATTTACCGGCGCCGACTAATTTTCGCCCCTCGTGGGTCGTCTTCCCATACAGACGACTTTTTGAGGTAAACGTGGTGACCGAGTTGACCCTGCTGTGCCTGCCGTATTCTGGCGCCAGTGCCATGGTCTACAGCCGTTGGCGGCGCAAGTTGCCGCAGTGGCTGCAGTTGCAACCGGTGGAGCTGCCGGGGCGGGGCGCACGGTTCGGCGAACCGTTGCACACCGACATGCGCGTGCTGGCGATGCAATTGGCCCGGGAGCTGCGTTCGACGCTCAAGGCGCCTTACGCCTTGTTTGGTCATAGCCTGGGCGCCTTGCTCGCGTGCGAGCTGGCCCACGCCTTTCGTGTGTTGGGTTGCCCGGAACCGGTGGCGCTATTTGCCTCGGGAACGGCGGCGCCGACGATGCGGGCCGACTACGATCGCGGCTTTGCCGAGCCGAAAACCGATGCGCAGTTGATCGAGCAACTACGCACGCTCAATGGCACCAGCGAAGAGGTGCTGGCCAATGAAGAGCTGATGAGCCTGACACTGCCGATTCTGCGCGCGGATTTTTTGCTGTGCGGACGTTTTCAGCCAGTGCAGCGGCCATTGCTCAAGTGCCCGGTGCATGTGCTGGGTGGCAAGGCCGACAAGGCCACCACTGAGCAGTTGATCGGCTGGAGCAGGGAAACCCACGGCAGCTTTTCGGTGGACATGTTGGCCGGTGGGCACTTCTTCATTCATGAGCACGAAGCCAAGGTGCTGCGGGTGATCAAGGATCAGCTGGGGGTTCATCATCGGCGGCATGCCTTGGCGGCTGTCGGTTAACACGATGCTTCAGTTTGGTGATCTCTGTGGCGAGGGAGCTTGCTCCCGCTGGGTTGCGAAGCGACCCTAAAACCTGCGACCTCGCTGTGTCAGGAATACCGCATTCGCCGGTTTACGACTGTTGCGCAGCCGAGCGGGACGGTGCGGCGATCCGACAAGCTACCTCGCCACAGGTCTGTGTTCGGCCGTCATTTCTTCGCCGCACCGCCGATTCCAGCCGCTTCGACCTCCCTTCCTGATACTTGTTCTCAAACGCTAATTTTTCCGGTCTGCATTCGTTTCATAGGGACGACGTGCCTTTGTGCTTCCTGCCTACTGATCCGGATGCTAAGAAATGAATGCTGAAGACTCCTTGAAACTTGCTCGCCGGTTTATCGGGTTGCCCCTGGAAAAGCGCCAGATGTTCCTTGCGGCCTTGCACAAGGAGGGCGTGGACTTCGCCCGTTTTCCGATTCCGCAAGGGGTCGAGGCCGAAGACCGGCAAGCGCTGTCCTACGCCCAGCAGCGCATGTGGTTCCTCTGGCAACTGGACCCGCACAGCGGCGCCTACAACTTGCCGGGCGCAGTGCGCCTGACCGGGCAACTGAACCTGCCGGCCCTGGAGCAGGCGTTCGCCAGCCTGGTGGCGCGTCATGAAACCCTGCGCACGGTGTTCCAGCGCCAGGCCGACGAGTCCCTGCAACAAGCGCCGACCCATGCGCCGCTGGTGATCGAGCAGGTCGATTTCAGCGCGTTGCCAACCCTTGAGCGCGAACAGGCCGTGACCGAGGCCGCCCAGCAGCAATCGTTGCTGCCGTTCGATTTGGCCGTCGGGCCACTGCTGCGGGTCAAGCTGCTCAAACTCACCGAGCAGGAGCACGTGCTGCTGCTGACCCTGCACCACATCGTTTCCGATGGCTGGTCGATGAACGTGTTGATCGACGAGTTCATCCGCTGCTACGACGCCCATGATGCGGGTGCGCAACCGCAGCTCGCGCCGTTGCCGATTCAGTACAACGACTATGCCTTGTGGCAACGCCGCTGGCTGGAAGCCGGGGAGCAGGCGCGGCAACTGGAGTACTGGCAAGCCCAATTGGGCGATGAGCATCCGGTGCTGGAACTGCCCACCGATCATCCGCGCCCGGCGATGCCCAGCTATCGCGGCACGCGTTATGAGTTCGGCGTCGACGGCCAACTGGCCGAGCAACTGCGTGCCACCGCGCAGAAACACAACATCACCTTGTTCATGCTGTTGCTCGGCGCGTTCAACGCGTTGCTGCACCGCTACACCGGGCAGACCGACATCCGCGTCGGCGTTCCGATCGCCAACCGCAACCGTGGTGAAATCGAAGGCCTGATCGGTTTTTTCGTCAACACCCAAGTGCTGCGCACCCGGCTCGACGGCCAGACCCGTGTGGCGGATTTGCTCAGTGACATCAAGGAAACCGCCCTCGGCGCCCAGGCCCATCAGGACTTGCCGTTCGAGCGGTTGGTGGAAGCGTTGAAACTGGAGCGCAGCCTCAGCCACACGCCGTTGTTCCAGGTGATGTACAACCATCAGCCGCAGGTGGCGGACATTTCCACGGTGACCACCGCCTCGGGCCTGGAACTGGGCGTGATCGAATGGGAAGGGCGCACCACCCAATTCGACCTGACCCTGGATACCTATGAAAAGGCCGGCACACTGCACGCCGCGCTGACCTACGCCAACGACCTGTTCGATGCGCCGACCATTGCTCGCATGGCGCGGCACTGGACCCATTTGCTGCAAGGCATGGTCAACGACAGCCAGCAGCGCATCAGCGATTTGCCGCTGCTTGAAGCCGAGGAATACCAACGCATCGTCCATGACTGGAACCGCGCTGACGAAGGTTTCGCCGATGATCTGTGCATCCATCAGCTGATCGCCAGACAGGTCGCGGCCACGCCGGACGCGCTGGCGGTGACTTTCTCTGAGAAGCAGCTGACTTACGCCGAACTCGACAGCCGCGCCAATCAACTCGCCCACAAGCTGATCGAGTTGGGCGTGGGTCCGGAAGTGCGGGTCGGCGTGGCGATGCAGCGTTCCGACAGTCTGTTGGTGGCGTTGCTCGCGGTGCTCAAGGCCGGCGGCGCCTATGTGCCGCTGGATCCGGATTACCCGGCCGACCGCGTGGCCTACATGCTCGAAGACAGCCGCGCTTTGGTGCTGCTGACCGAGCAGGCTGTTGCGGCAACATTGAACGTCACGGCGGGCACTCAAGTGCTGTTGATGGACAACGCCGAGTCGTGGCTGGCCACTTACTCAAGCAGCGCACCGGTGACCGGCGTCACGCCGGATAACCTGGCCTACGTGATCTACACCTCCGGCTCCACCGGCAAACCCAAAGGCGTGGCCATCGCCCATCGCAACGTGCTGGCGCTGATCGACTGGTCGCAATCGGTGTACAGCTGCGACGACATTCAAGGTGTGCTGGCCTCGACCTCGGTGTGTTTCGACCTGTCGGTATGGGAGCTGTTTGTCACCCTGGCCAACGGCGGTTCGGTGATCATCGCCCGTAACGCCCTGGAGCTGCCGCAACTGCCGGCCCGCGATCAGGTGCGCCTGATCAACACTGTGCCCTCGGCGATCAATGCATTGCAGCGCGACGGGCAGATCCCGCCGAGTGTGCGCATCATCAATCTGGCCGGTGAGCCGCTGAAGCAGAGCCTGGTGGAGGCGCTGTATCAGCAGCCGACCATCGAGCACGTCTATGACCTCTACGGTCCATCGGAAGACACCACCTATTCCACCTGGACCCGCCGCCAGTCCGGCGGCAGCGCCAACATCGGCCGGCCGCTCAAACATACTGCCAGCTATTTGCTCGATGCCGATCTGCAACCGGTGCCACAGGGCGTATCGGCCGAGTTGTACCTGGCCGGCGCGGGCATCACCCGGGGTTACCTGGCGCGACCGGGCATGACCGCCGAGAAGTACGTGCCGAACCCGTTTGCCAGCAACGGCGAGCGTCTGTATCGCACCGGTGATTTGACCCGCTATCAGGTCGACGGCGCGTTGCAATACGTCGGTCGCATCGACCATCAGGTCAAGGTTCGTGGTTTCCGGATCGAGCTGGGTGAAATCGAAGCGCGGCTGTTGCAGCAGGATGCGGTACGCGAACTGGCGGTGTTGGCTCAGGATGGCGCCAGCGGTCAGCAACTGGTTGCCTATATCGTGCCGACCGATGCCGCGGTGTTGGCGAACGATGCCGATGCTCAAGCGAACCTGCGCGAAATCCTGAAAGCCGCGCTGCGCCAACATTTACCGGACTACATGGTCCCGGCTTATCTGCTGTTCCTCGAACAATTGCCGTTGACCCCCAATGGCAAGTTCGACCGCAAGGCCTTGCCTGCGGTCGACGGCACCCAGCAGCAACGTGAACACGTGGCGCCGCGCTCGGCCCTGGAAAAGTCGCTGGCGGCGATCTGGCAGGACGTTCTGGCCATCGACAACATCGGCCTGGAAGACAACTTCTTCGAGCTGGGCGGCGACTCCATTGTGTCGATGCAAGTGGTCAGCCGTGCGCGTCAGGCGGGTATCGTGCTGAGCCCCAAAGACTTGTTCCAGTACCAGACCCTCCGCAGCCTGGCGCAAGTGGCCCGCAGCGGCGAACAGAACCTGATCGATCAAGGTCCGGCCCTTGGCGCGGTGGCCCTGAGCCCGGTGCAGCATTGGTTCTTCGAGCAAGCCATTCCTGAACGCCAACACTGGAACCAGTCGTTGCTGCTGGTCCCGCGCGAAACGCTGGATGCCGGGGCGCTGGATCAAGCGTTGGCGCAGTTGCTCACCCATCACGACGGCTTGCGTCTGCGTTATGAACAGACCGACGCCGGTTGGCAGCAGGCCTATGGCGCAATGTCCGGTGAGTCGGTGCTGTGGCAACGCTCGGCGCAATCGCTCGAAGAGCTGAATGCGTTGTGCGACGAAGCCCAGCGCAGTCTTGATCTGGGCAACGGCCCGTTGCTGCGAGCGTTGTCGGTGCAGATGGCCGATGGCACTCAGCGGCTGCTGCTGGTGATTCACCATTTGGCGGTGGACGGTGTGTCTTGGCGGGTGTTGCTGGAGGATCTGCAGCAGTTCTATCGCCAGGCACGCGACGGCTCGACGCTGACGACGGCGACGAAAACCAGTTCATACCAGCGCTGGGTGGCGCGTCTACAAAGCCACCTGCCAACGTTCCACAGCAGTGTCGATTATTGGCAGTCGCAACTGCGCGATGCAGCGCAACACGACTTGCCGTGCGACCGCCCAGACGGTGCACTGCAAAACCGTTTCGAGCAGAAAGTCGAACTGACCTTCGATGCCGAACAAACCCGCAAACTGCTGCAACAGGCGCCGGCGGCTTATCGCACTCAGGTCAATGATCTGCTGCTGACCGCCTTGGCGCGGGCCGTGTGCCGCTGGACCGGGCAGGGCAGCACGCTGATCCAGCTCGAAGGCCACGGCCGCGAGGACCTGTTCGACGACATCGATTTGACCCGCACTGTCGGCTGGTTCACCAGTCTGTTCCCGGTCAACCTGAGCCCGTCCGGCGACCTCGGCGTGTCGATCAAAACGGTCAAGGAGCAACTGCGCGCGGTGCCGGACAAAGGACTGGGCTACGGCGTGCTGCGCTATCTGGGCGACTCGCAGGTTGGCGCCGCACTGGCAGCCATGCCGCAACCGCGCATCACCTTCAACTACCTGGGGCAGTTCGACCGTCAGTTCGACGAAGCGGCGTTGTTTGTGCCGTCCAGCGAAGGCAGCGGTGTGGCCCAGGATCCGTCGGCGCCGTTGGCCAACTGGCTGACGGTCGAAGGCCAGGTGTACGGCGGCGAGTTGTCGATGAGCTGGGGCTTCAGCCGCGAGATGTTCGACACCACGACCATCCAGCAGCTGGTTGATCAATACGCTGTCGAACTCAACGCATTGATCGAGCATTGCTGCACCCTTGAGGTGCCACAGGCCACGCCATCGGACTTCCCGCTGGCGCGCATCACCCAGGCACAACTCGATGCGTTGCCGGTGGCCGTCGGCCAACTCGACGACCTCTATCCGCTGTCGCCGATGCAGCAGGGGCTGTTGTTCCATACCCTGTACGAGCAGGCGGCGGGTGAATACATCAATCAGCTGCGGGTGGATGTGCAAGGCCTCGAGCCGGAGCGTTTCCGCGCCGCTTGGCAGGCCACGGTCGATGCACAGGACATCTTGCGCACAGGTTTTGTCTGGCAAGGCGAACTGGAACAACCGGTGCAGATCGTCCACAAGCAGGTGCAGTTGCCGTTCACAGTGCTCGACTGGCGTGAGCGTGACGATCAGCTTCAGGCCCTGAATGAACTGGCCAATGCCGAGCGCCAACAAGGATTCGACCTGAGTCAGGCGCCGTTGCTACGACTGGTGCTGGTGCACACCGCAGCCGATCGCTGGCAGCTGATTTACACCCATCACCACATCCTGATGGACGGCTGGAGCAACTCGCAGTTGCTCGGCGAAGTCTTGCAGCGTTACAGCGGTCGCCCGCCGATAGCTACCGGCGGACGCTATCGCGATTACATCGCTTGGTTGCAGCGTCAGGATGCGCAACTGAGCCAGGACTTCTGGCGCGAGCCATTGGCCTCCTTGCAAGAGCCGACCCGACTGGCGCGGGTGGCGTCCGGCAACGAAACCTTGAGCGGGCACGGCGACCACTTCCAGACCCTGGACATCAGTCGCACCCAAGGCCTTGAAGCCTTTGCCCGGCAACAGAAAGTCACCCTCAACACGTTGGTGCAAGCCGCGTGGCTGCTGTTGTTGCAACGCTACACCGGTCACCCAACCGTGGCGTTCGGCGCCACGGTGGCCGGGCGACCGGCAGACTTGCCCGGCATCGAGCAAGCGGTCGGCTTGTTTATCAACACCTTGCCGGTGATCGGCGCGCCGCGTCCGGACCAAAGCGTCGGCCATTGGTTGCAAGCGGTACAGGCGCAAAACCTCAGCCTGCGCGAGTTCGAACACACACCGCTGGCGGACATTCAACGCTGGGCCGGGCAGGGCGGCGAAGCGCTGTTCGACAACATTCTGGTGTTCGAGAACTACCCGATTGCCCAGGCGCTGCAACAGGGCGCGGAGCAAGGCGTGGTATTCGGCGACGTCGCCAACCTTGAGCAAACCCATTATCCGTTGAGCGTTGCCGTGACATTGGGCCAGACCCTGGCGCTGCATTACAGCTTCGACCGGGCGCATTTCGCAACGCCGGCGATCGAACGCATCGGTGCGCACCTGCTGCAACTGCTGGAGCAGTTCGCCGAGTCGGCCGAACGCAATCTTGGTGAAATTGCCTTGGCCAGCGCCGCCGAACTGGCGCAGCAACAGGCCGATAACCAGCCGCAGCCGTACCCGGTGAACGTCGCCGTGCACCAGCGCATCGCCGCCCAGCGCCCCGAGCGCACAGCGGTGATCTTCGCCGGCCAGCGGTTCAGCTATGGCGACATCGACCAACGCGCTAATCAGTTGGCCCACGCCCTGATCGCCCGGGGTGTCCGCCCGGAAAGCCGGGTCGGCGTGGCCTTGCCGCGCAGCGAAGGGGTGATCGTCGCGCTGCTGGCGGTGCTCAAGGCCGGCGGTGCCTACGTGCCGCTGGACACCAGCTACCCGCGCGAACGCCTGGCCTATCTGATCGAGGATTCGGGGCTGGCGTTGTTGCTCACCGACTCGTCGGTTTCTGCGCAGTTGCCGGTGGATGATTCGGTCCCGGTGCTGGAACTCGACCGTCTCGATCTGCGCAGCCAATCCCTCACTGCGCCCAAGGTGCAGCTCGATCCGCAGAACCTCGCTTACGTCATTTACACCTCCGGCTCCACCGGTAACCCCAAAGGCGTGAGCGTCGCCCATGGCCCGCTGGCGATGCATTGCCAGGCCATCGGCGAACGCTATGAAATGCGTGACAGCGACTGCGAATTCCACTTCATGTCCTTCGCCTTCGACGGTGCCCATGAGCGTTGGCTGACCAGCCTGACCCACGGCGCCTCGCTGCTGATTCGCGACGACAGCCTGTGGACCCCGGAACAGACCTACAACGCCATGCGCGAACACGGCGTGACGGTGGTGGCGTTTCCGCCGGTCTACCTGCAACAACTGGCCGAACACGCCGAGCGTGAAGGCCACCCGCCGAAGGTGCGGATCTACTGCTTCGGCGGCGATGCCGTGCCCAACGCCAGTTTCGAGCGGGTCAAGCGTGCGCTCGATCCGGACTACATCATCAACGGCTACGGCCCGACCGAAACCGTGGTCACGCCGCTGATCTGGAAGGCCGGGCGCGACGTACAGTGCGGCGCGGCCTACGCGCCGATCGGCAGTCGCATCGGTGACCGCAGCGCTTACGTGCTGGACGCCGACCTGAATCTGCTGCCCCAAGGCATGGCCGGTGAGCTGTACCTGGGCGGCACCGGCCTGGCCCGGGGTTACCTGAACCGCCCTGGTCTGACGGCAGAGCGGTTTGTCGCCGACCCGTTCAGCACGGTCGGTGGCTTGCTGTACCGCACCGGCGACCTGGTGCGGCAGCGAGCCGATGGCACGTTCGACTATCTGGATCGCATCGACAATCAGGTGAAAATTCGCGGTTTCCGCATCGAACTGGGGGAAATCGAAGCGCGCCTGCAAGCCCTCGATGGCGTGCGCGAAGCGGTGGTGGTCGCTCAGGAAGGCACCGCCGGCAGCGGCAAGCGCCTGGTGGCTTATGTGGTCGCCGATGTGTTCAATGCCGAACGGGCTGATTTCGCCGACAGCCTGCGCGAGCAACTTAAAGTCGCGCTGCCGGCGCACATGGTCCCGGCGTATTTGCTGCTGCTTGAGCGCCTGCCGCTGACCCCCAACGGCAAACTCGACCGCAAGAACCTGCCCAAGCCGGACGTCAGCCAATTGCAGCAAGCTTATGTGGCGCCGAAAAGTGCTCTGGAGCAGCAACTGGCGGCGATCTGGCAGGACGTACTGAAACTCGATCAGGTCGGTTTGAGCGACAACTTCTTCGAACTAGGCGGCGATTCGATCATCTCGATTCAAGTGGTCAGCCGTGCTCGTCAGGCTGGAATCCGCTTTACGCCAAAAGACCTGTTCCAACACCAGACCATCCAGGCACTGGCCACGGTGGCGCGGTTGGGTGAGCAGGCCCAGGTCATCGATCAAGGGCCGGTGACCGGCGAATTGGCGTTGTTGCCGGTGCAACAGGCGTTCTTCGAACAGGCCATCCCCGAGCGTCAGCACTGGAACCAGGCAGTGATGCTCAAGCCGACGCAAATCCTCGACGCTGCGGTGCTTGAGCAGGCGTTGGGCGCGCTGGTTACGCACCACGATGGTTTGCGCTTGAGCTTCGTCGAACAGGCTGAGGGCTGGCAGGCGCAATACCGCGCGCCGGGTGGCCAGACCGAGGCGTTGCTCTGGGCGGTCGACGTTGCCGACGCCACGGCGCTGGAAGCGGTGGCCAACGAAGCGCAACGCAGCCTGAACCTGCAACACGGGCCGCTGCTGCGCGCGGTGCTGGCGAACCTCGATGACGGCACTCAGCGCCTGTTGCTGGCAATCCATCATCTGGTGGTGGACGGCGTGTCGTGGCGGATTCTGTTTGACGATCTGCAAACCGCTTACCGTCAGCTGTTGAGCGGCGAGCCCCTGCAATTACCGGCCAAAACCAGTGCGGCCAAGGTCTGGGCCGAGCACCTGCAAACCTACGCCCGCAGTGCTGAATTGCGCAGCGAACTGGCCTGGTGGCAACAGCAGTTGCACGGCGCCGACGTGGCGTTGCCGGCGGACAATCCCGAGGGCGGGCAGCAGAACAAGCATGCACTGACGGTGCGCACGCAACTGAACAAGGAAATGACCCGGCAACTGCTGCAAGACGCCCCGGCGGCGTATCGCACGCAGGTCAACGACCTGCTGCTGACCGCTCTGGCCCGCGTCATGGTGCGCTGGACCGGGGCCGACAGCGCGTTGATCCAGCTCGAAGGTCATGGCCGTGAAGAGCTGTTCGACGGCGTTGACCTGACCCGCACCGTCGGCTGGTTCACCAGCCTGTACCCGGCCAAACTGACGCCGGTCGCTGACCTCGGCGGTTCGCTGAAACAGATCAAGGAACAGCTGCGCGCGATCCCGAACAAGGGTCTCGGTTTTGGCGCGCTGGCCAATCTGGGTGACGACGCTGCACGTCAAATCCTCAGCCAATTGCCGGTGCCGTGCCTGACCTTCAATTACCTGGGCCAGTTCGACGGCAGCTTCACCGAAGCCGACGGCGCCTTGTTCGTACCGTGCAGTGACGCGGCTGGCGATGAGCTGGATGCCAACGCGCCATTGGCTAACCAGTTGGCCCTCAACGGTCAGGTGTATGGCGGCGAACTGAATCTCGGCTGGACCTTCAGCCGCGAACGGTTCAATGAGTCGACCATTCAGGCGCTGGCCGACGATTACGCCCAGGAACTGCAAGCGCTGATCGCCCATTGCTGCCGGGCCGGGCAGCACGGCGTCACCCCGTCGGACTTCCCGCTGGCGCGCTTGAGCCAGGCCCAACTGGACGGCTTGCCGCTGGCACCGCAATCGATCGAAGACCTGTATCCGCTGTCGCCGATGCAACAGGGCATGTTGTTCCATGCCGTGTACCAGGAAACCACCGGCGATTACATCAACCAGATTCGCCTGGACGTCGACGGGCTCGACCCCGAGCGTTTCCATCAGGCCTGGCAAGCGGCGGTGGATGCCCACGACATTCTGCGCACGCGCTTTGTCTGGCAGGGCGAACTGGAAAACCCGGTGCAGGTGGTCAGCAAACACGCGCAGATGCCTTACAGCCTGCACGATTTACGCGCTCATCCGCAGCGCGATCAGGCGTTGCAGACGCTTGCCGACACGGAACGCCAACACCTCAACTTGAGCGCGCCGACCTTGTTGCGGCTGGTGATTGCGCGCATCGACGACCACCGTCATCACCTGATCTACACCAACCATCACATCCTGATGGATGGCTGGAGCAACTCGCAGTTGCTCGGCGAAGTGCTGCAGCGTTACAGCGGCCAGTTCCACGCCGCTCACAACGGACGTTACCGCGATTACATCGCCTGGCTGCAACGCCAGGATACGGCAGCCAGCGAAGCGTTCTGGACCCCGGCGCTGCTGGCGCTGGACGAGCCGACGCGCTTGGCCCAGACCGTCGCGAAACCTCAAGCGTCTATCGACAGCCAAGGTTATGGCGATCATTTCCAGATGCTGGAGGCCGATCTGACCCTGCGTCTGGGCGAGTTCGCCCGGGCCGCGAAAGTCACGGTCAACACGCTGGTGCAGGCGGCCTGGTTGCTGTTGCTGCAACGCTACACCGGTAAAACTACCGTGGCCTTCGGCGCGACGGTCGCCGGTCGTCCGGCAGACTTGCCGGGTGTCGAGCAACAGATCGGGCTGTTCATCAACACCTTGCCGGTGATCGCCAGCCCAAGGGCCGAGCAATCGCTCACTGGTTGGCTGCAAGCGGTGCAAGAGCAAAACCTGGCCTTGCGCGAGTTCGAACACACCGCGCTGTTCGATATTCAGCGCTGGGCCGGGCAGGGCGGTGAAGCGCTGTTCGACAACATTGTGGTGTTCGAGAACTACCCGATTGCCCAGGCCCTGGAGCAGGGCGCCCCGCAAGGGCTGCGCTTTGGTCCGGTGGCTAGTCAGGAGCAAACCAACTATCCGCTGACCCTGCTGGTGAGCCTCGACGCGCAACTGTCGATGCATTTCAGTTATCAACGCGGCAGTTTTGCGCCGGCGACAGTGACGCGACTGGCGGCTCATTTGCAGCACCTGTTGAGCCAGATGATCGACGGTGGTGAACGCTGCCTCGGCGAGTTGGTGCTACTGGATGAAACCGAGCAGCAACAAGTGTTGCTGGACTGGAATCATGCTGACGAAGGTTTCGCCGATGATCTGTGCATCCATGAGCTGATCGCCAGACAGGTCGAGGCCATGCCGGACGCGCTGGCGGTGACCTTCGCGGCCAGACAACTGACTTACGCCGAGCTCGACGCCCAGGCCAACCGTCTGGCCCACAAGCTGATCGAGTTGGGCGTGGGCCCGGAAGCGCGGGTCGGCGTGGCGATGCAGCGTTCCGACAGTCTGCTGGTGGCGCTGCTGGCGGTGCTCAAGGCCGGCGGCGCCTACGTGCCGCTGGACCCGGATTACCCGGCCGACCGCGTGGCCTACATGCTCGAGGACAGCCGCGCTTTGGTGCTGCTGACCGAGCAGGCTGTTGCGGCAACATTGAACGTCACGGCGGGCACTCAAGTGCTGTTGATGGACAGCGCCGAGTCGTGGCTGGCCACTTACCCAAGCAGCGCACCGGTCACCCGTATCACGCCGGATAACCTCGCTTATGTGATCTACACCTCCGGCTCCACCGGCAAGCCCAAAGGCGTGGCCATCGCCCATCGCAACGTATTGGCGCTGATCGACTGGTCGCAATCGGTGTACAGCCGCGACGATATTCAGGGTGTGCTGGCTTCGACTTCGGTGTGTTTCGACCTGTCGGTGTGGGAGTTGTTTGTCACCCTGGCAAACGGCGGCTCGCTGATCATCGCCCGCAATGCCATGGAGTTGCCGCAATTGCCAGCGCGGGATCAGGTGCGCCTGATCAATACCGTACCGTCGGCGATCAATGCGCTGCACAGTGCCGGGCAGATTCCGCCGGGCGTACGCATCATCAACCTCGCCGGTGAGCCGCTGAAGCAGTCGCTGGTCGACGCGCTTTATGGGCAGCCGACCGTTGAGCATGTCTACGACCTTTACGGCCCGTCGGAAGACACCACCTATTCCACCTGGACCCGTCGCGAGGCGGGTGGCACGGCGAACATTGGCCGGCCGCTCAAACACACCGCCAGTTACCTGCTGGATGCCGACTTGCAACCGGTGCCTCTGGGCGTATCGGCCGAGCTGTACCTGGCCGGTGCCGGCATCACCCGGGGTTACTTGGGGCGGCCGGGCATGACCGCCGAGAAGTACGTGCCGAATCCGTTCGCCAGCAACGGCGAGCGCCTGTACCGCACCGGCGATTTGACCCGTTATCAGGCCGATGGCGTGCTCGAGTACCGAGGGCGAATCGACCATCAAGTGAAGATCCGCGGTTTCCGCATCGAACTGGGTGAAATCGAAGCGCGCCTGCTGGAGCAGCCAGCGGTCCGCGAAGTGGCGGTGCTGGCGCAGGAAGCCCTGGGCAATCAGCAATTGGTGGCCTACGTCGTTGCGCCGCAACTGGACCTCGATGCCGCCGACGATCAGCAATCCCTGCGCGATGAACTCAAGGCACGGCTCAGGGCGTCCCTGCCGGAATTCATGGTTCCGGCGCACCTGTTGTTCCTCGAACAATTGCCGCTGACACCCAACGGCAAACTCGACCGCAAGGCGTTGCCGACGGTGGAGGGCGGTCATTGGCAGGTGCGTTATGTCGCCCCGCAGAGCGAGCGCGAGCAGCAGGTCGCGGCGATCTGGCAGCACGTACTGCAAGTCGAGCGTGTCGGCTTGCTGGATCACTTTTTCGAACTGGGCGGCCACTCGTTGCTGGCCGTCAATGTGGTTTCACGCCTGCAACTGGAACTGGGCCTGAAACTGACCCCACAACTGATTTTTCAACACCCCGTACTCACGGATTTCGTCAGCAGTCTGGCAACCGCAGGTGAGCAGGTCGATACGTTGAAACTGAGCAAGCTGGACGCCCTGCTTGACGAAATGGAGGAAGCTTGATGGATACCAATGTCGCTTTGAAGATCGCCCGGCGCTTCATTACTTTGCCGCTCGACAAGCGCAGGGTCTATCTGCAGAAGATGTTGGAGGAAGGTGTTTCGCCGGCGAACCTGCCGATTCCCGAGACACAGTCGCAGTTCGATCCGGTACCGCTGTCCTTTGCTCAGGAACGCCAGTGGTTCCTCTGGCAGATGGACCCCGACAGCGCCGCCTACAACATCCCCAGCGCCATGCACTTGCAGGGCGAACTTGACGTAGCAGCACTCGAACGGGGGTTCAATGCGCTGATTGCCCGTCATCAAAGCCTGCGCACCACGTTCCGGCAGCAGGATGAGCAAGCGGTGCAGGTGATTCATCCGCACATGAACCTGACCGTCGCCGTGCATGAACTGGATGAAAGCCCCGATGCCCTGCCGCCAGAGGCGCAGATTCAAGCGTTCGTCGCCGAACAGACCGGGCAGCCGTTCGACCTGATCAACGGGCCGCTGCTGCGCGTCAGCCTGCTGCGCCTTGGTGCGCAGGAGCACGTGCTGACCCTGACCCAGCACCACATCGCCTCGGATGGCGCGTCGATGCGGGTCATGGTCGATGAATTGCTGCAACTGTACGGCGCTTACCGCCAGGGCCAGGAACTCGCTTTGCCGGCGCTGTCGATCCAGTACGCTGACTATGGCATCTGGCAACGGCACTGGATGGAAGCCGGGGAGCGCGAGCGGCAGCTGGAGTATTGGCAGGCGCACTTGGGCGGCGAACATCCGCTGCTGGAATTGCCCACCGATTACCCGCGTCCGGCGGTGCAGAGCCTGCGTGGCGCCCGTCATGAGCTGGCGTTGCCGCCGGCACTGGGCGAGCGCCTGAGGGCGTTGGCCAAAAGCGAAAACGTCACCCTGTTCATGCTGTTGCTGGCGTCGTTCCAGACCTTGTTGCATCGCTACAGTGGCCAGGCCGAGATTCGCGTCGGCGTGCCCACCGCTAACCGCAACCGGGTCGAGACCGAGCGGCTGATCGGCTTCTTCGTCAACACCCAGGTGCTCAAGACCGAGTTCGATGCTCAGGCCACGTTCAGTACGCTGCTGGCCCAAGTCAAGCAGACCGCGATGGCCGCCCAGGCGCATCAGGACCTGCCTTTCGAGCAATTGGTCGAGGCCTTGCAGCCGGAACGCAGCCTGAGCTACAGCCCGCTGTTCCAGGTCATGTACAACCACCAGAGCACCGGCGCCAGCCAAAGCCGCCAGGGCACCGGCGAGTCAGCGCTGACGATCCGCCACTTGCATCAGCCCTCGCGCACCGCGCAATTCGATCTGACCCTGGAAACCTTCGACGGCCCCGAGGGCCTCGGCGCACAACTGACCTACGCCACCGACCTGTTTGACGGCGCGACCATCGAACGGCTGGCACGGCATTGGCAAAATCTGCTGGGTAGTATCGTTGCCAATCCGCAGCAGCGTGTAGGCGAACTAGGCCTGCTCGACGAAACCGAACAACAGCAGGTGCTGGTCGACTGGAACCGCAGCGCCGCCGAATACCCGACTGACCGCTGCATCCATCAATTGATCGAAGCCCAGACGCTGCGCACGCCAGAGGCCACGGCGTTGGTGTTCGAAGGGCAGTCTCTGAGCTACGCACAACTCAATCGCCAGGCCAACCAGTTGGCCCATCGACTGATCGAACTGGGCGTCGGCCCGGATCAATTGGTCGGTATCGCCATCGACCGCAGCCTGGAAATGCTGATCGGGCTGTTGGCGATTCTCAAGGCGGGCGGTGCCTACGTGCCGCTGGACCCGCAATACCCTGAAGACCGTCTGGCGCACATGATCGAGGACAGCGGTCTGCAACTGCTGCTGACCCAGGCGCATTTGACCGGGCAACTGCCGATTCCGGCCGGCGTGCAGACCCTGTTGCTCGACCCGCAAGGCGAGCACGCTCGCGGTTACAGCGAGGCCGATCCGCAGGTATCGCTCAGCGGAGAAAACCTAGCGTACGCGATTTACACCTCCGGCTCCACCGGCAAGCCCAAAGGGGTGATGGTGCGCCATCAGGCGCTGGTGAACTTCGTGGTGAGCATGGTCAAGGAGCCGGGCATCGAGGCCCGGGACCGCATGCTGTCACTGACTACGTTCTCGTTCGATATATTCGGCCTGGAAATCTACGGCCCGCTGCTCAGCGGTGCCCGTGTGGTGTTGGTGGACAAGCAAACCGCCCAGGATCCGCAAGCGCTGCTGGAGATGATCCGGCAACAGGAGGTCACGGTGGTGCAAGCCACGCCGTCGACCTGGCGCATGTTGCTCGACCACGAACAGGCTCCCATCCTGCAAGGCTGTAAATTCCTCTGCGGTGGTGAAGCGCTGGCCGATGACCTGGCCCAGCGCATGCTCGGTCTGGCGGGGCAGGTCTGGAACCTTTATGGCCCGACCGAAACCACCATCTGGTCGGCGGCCTGGCAGTTGACCCGCGAGCAGCGCCAGCCGTACCTCGGCAAACCGATTGCCAACACCACGCTGTACATTTTGGGCGATGACCTGGCACCGAACCCGGCGGGCTCGATTGGTGAACTGCTGATCGGCGGCGACGGCCTGGCCCGTGGGTATCACCACCGTGCGGCGATGACCGCCGAGCGCTTCCTGCCCGACCCGTTCGG
Organism: Pseudomonas sp. Pseusp11; assembly: GCF_047304405.1. Lineage (NCBI taxonomy): Bacteria > Pseudomonadati > Pseudomonadota > Gammaproteobacteria > Pseudomonadales > Pseudomonadaceae > Pseudomonas > Pseudomonas sp. Pseusp11. Next base: position 107,878 of record NZ_JBGLZF010000008.1, on the reverse strand, counting down.
CAACGGCGCGCGGCTGTACCGCACCGGCGACCTGGCGCGCCATCGTCACGACGGCGTGCTCGAATACATGGGTCGCATCGACCATCAAGTGAAGATCCGCGGCTTCCGCATCGAACTGGGTGAAATCGAAGCGCGTCTGCTGGAGCAGCCAGCGGTTCGCGAAGTGGCGGTGCTGGCGCAGGAAGCCCTGGGCAGCCAGCAACTGGTGGCCTATGTGGTCGCGCCGCAACTGGACCTCGATGCCGCCGACGAGCAACTGCGTCTGCGCGATGAACTCAAGGCGCGGCTCAAGGAATGCCTGCCGGAATTCATGGTCCCGGCGCACCTGCTGTTTCTCGCCAGCCTGCCGCTGACACCTAACGGCAAACTCAACCGCAAGGCGTTGCCAGCGTTGGACGCGAGCCAGTTGCAGGCGCGTTATGTCGCGCCGCAGAGCGAACGACAACAGCAAGTCGCCGCCATCTGGCAGGACGTGCTGAAACTGGATCGCGTGGGCCTGACCGACAACTTCTTCGAGCTGGGCGGGCACTCCCTGCTGGTGACCCAAGTGGTGTCGCGGGTGCGGCGGGTGCTGGACATCCAGGTGCCGTTGCGCAGCCTGTTCGAGCACAGCACCCTGGAAGATTTCGTCCAGGCACTGGGCGCCGAACCGGGCGAGCAGTCACCGCCGATGACCCGGGTCGACCGTGACCAACCGCTGGCGCTGTCCTTTGCCCAGGAGCGGCAATGGTTCCTGTGGAAGATGGACCCCGACAGCGCCGCCTACAACATTCCGACCGCGCTGCGGATGCGCGGCGCGCTGGACAAAAACGCCCTGCAACGCAGCTTCGAGGCGCTGGTGGAGAGCCACGAAAGCCTGCGCACGGCGTTCGTCGAGGAAGACGGCCGGACCTGGCAGGTGATCCGCCCGCAAGGTCGCGTGAGCTTTGTCGAACAACGTCTGGCTGCCAGCGATGAAGCGAGCATCAAGGCCTTCGTCGAACAGGAGACGCAACGCCCGTTCGATGTGCTCGACGGCTCGTTGGTGCGCTTCGTTCTGCTGCAGGTGGGCGAGCAGGATCATGTACTGATTCTGACGCTGCACCACATCGTCTCCGACGCCTGGTCGTTGCAGGTGATGATTGATGATTTGATGGCCCTGTATGCGGCGATCAGCCAGGGCCGGCCGGCCGAACTGCCGCCATTGCCGGTGCAGTACGCCGACTACGCGGTGTGGCAGCGTCAGTGGATGGCCGCCGGCGAACGGGATCGGCAGTTGGCCTACTGGTGCGAAAAACTGGGCAGCGAACAGCCGCTGCTGGAGCTGCCACTGGATCATCCGCGCCCGGCGCAACAAAGTTTCCGTGGCGCACGTCTGCCGATCATCCTCGACGAATCCCTGAGCAATGCCCTGAAGGCCTTGGCCCGGCGCGAAAACGTCACGCTGTTCATGCTGTTGCTCGGCTCGTTCCAGACCTTGCTGCATCGCTACAGCGGCCAGGCCGATATCCGCGTCGGTGTGCCGATTGCCAACCGCAACCGCCTGGAAACCGAGCGTCTGATCGGCTTCTTCGTTAACACCCAAGTGCTGCGCGCCGAGTTCGACGGCCAGCTGACGGGTGCTCAATTGCTGCAACAGGTGAAGCAGACGGCCATGGCGGCGCAGATGCATCAGGACCTGCCGTTCGAGCAACTGGTCGATGCCTTGCAACCGCAACGCAACCTGAGCCACAGTCCGCTGTTCCAGGCGATGTTCAACCATCGCAGCGAAGCGGCCTCAACGCTGGCCGAGTCGTTGCCGGGCATCGAGCTGGCAAACCTCAGTTGGGAACACCGCACCGCGCAGTTCGACCTGACCCTGGACACCAGTGATAACCCGCAAGGCCTGCACGCGTCGCTGACCTACGCCACTGATTTGTTCGAGCCATCGACCATCGAGCGCATGGGCCGGCACTGGCTGAATCTGTTGCAGGGCCTGGTCGAGGACATCCACCGTCCGGTCGGGCAATTGGCATTGCTCGATGAGCGGGAGCGGCAACTGACGGTCGTCGACTGGAACGCCACCGCCGTCGTCTACCCGTTGCATCGCAGCGTGCAGGCGCTGATCGAAGAGCAGGTCGGTAAAACCCCGCAGGCGTGTGCGCTGGTGTTTGCCGAGCAACGCTTGAGCTACGCCGAACTCAATGGCCGCGCCAACCAACTGGCTCACGTGCTGATCGAGCAGGGTGTCGGCCCGGATGTGCTGGTGGGCATCGCGGTCGAGCGGTCGGTGGAAATGGTCGTGGGCCTGTTGGCGATTCTCAAGGCCGGCGGTGCTTATTTGCCGCTGGACCCGGAATACCCGCAGGAACGTTTGGCCTACATGTTTGAAGACAGCGGCATCCAATTGTTGCTGACCCAAAGTCACTTGCTTGAGCAGTTACCGATCCCGGCCGGCATTCGCAGCCTGGTGCTGGATCAGGACGGCGACTGGCTGGAAGGCCGCAGCGACGGCAACCCGAGCATTGATATTGACGGGGAAAACCTTGCCTATGTGATCTACACCTCGGGCTCCACCGGCAAACCCAAAGGCGCGGGCAACCGTCATTCGGCACTGGTCAATCGCCTGTGCTGGATGCAACAGGCCTATCGGCTCGACGCCACGGACAGCGTGTTGCAAAAAACGCCGTTCAGTTTCGACGTGTCGGTCTGGGAGTTCTTCTGGCCGCTGTTGACCGGCTCGACGCTGGTGGTGGCCGCGCCGGGTATTCATCGTGATCCGGCGCAGTTGATCGAGCTGATCACCGCGCAACGCATCACCACGCTGCACTTTGTACCGTCGATGTTGCAGGCGTTCCTGCAAGACCCTGCGGTGGGCCAGTGCAGCAGCCTGACCCGGATTGTCTGCAGTGGCGAAGCCCTGCAAGTGGACGCGCAGCAGCAAGTGTTTGCCAAGCTGCCGAATGCCGGGCTGTACAACCTCTACGGCCCGACCGAAGCGGCCATCGACGTCACGCACTGGACGTGCATCGAGGAAGGGCGCGACAGCGTGCCGATCGGCCAGCCGATCGCCAACCTGGGCACTTACATTCTCGATCACGAGTTGTCGCCGGTGCCGGTGGGCGTGATTGGTGAGTTGTACCTGGGCGGCGAAGGCCTGGCCCGGGGTTATCACCGTCGCCCGTCGCTGACGGCGGAGCGCTTCGCGACCAGCCCGTTCGGTGACGGCCAGCGTCTGTACCGCACCGGCGACCTGGCGCGTTATCGCGCCGACGGGGTGATCGAATACGCCGGACGCATGGACCATCAGGTGAAAATCCGTGGCTTGCGCATCGAGTTGGGCGAGATCGAAGCGCGCCTGGCCGAACACGCCGAAGTCCGTGAAACCGTGGTGATCGCCCAGGACGGCACGCTGCTGGTGGCGTATGTGGTGCCGGCCCGCGACGCATTGCTGCACGCCGACGACGAAACTCGCAACGCCTTGCAGCGCAGCCTCAAGGAACACCTGAGCCAGACATTGCCGGACTACATGGTCCCGCAGCATTGGCTGTGGCTGGAAAAAATGCCGGTCAGCCCCAACGGCAAACTGGAACGCAAGGCGTTGCCCAAGGCCGACACCACGGCCAGCAGCAAGGCTTACACGGCACCGACCAGCGCTATCGAACAAGCGCTGGTGGAGATCTGGCAAAGCGTGCTGGGTCGGCCGCAGGTGGGAATCAGCGACAACTTCTTCGAGCTGGGCGGCGATTCGATCATCTCGATCCAGGTGGTCAGCCGGGCGCGTCAGGCGGGGATTCATTTCAGCCCCAAAGACCTGTTTCTGCACCAGAACGTACAAAGCCTCGCGGCGGTGGCGAAGGTCGGCGACAGCGACTTGCGCATCGACCAGGGCCCGGTCACTGGCGATACGCGGTTGCTGCCATTCCAGCAGTTGTTCTTTGAACGCGAGATGGCCGAGCCGCACCACTGGAACCAGTCGGTGCTGCTCAAGTCCGCCAAACCGCTGCACGCCCAGCACCTGGAGCGTGCGTTGCAGGCGCTGGTCAGCCATCACGACGCGTTGCGCCTGGCCTTCACCCGTCAGGGCGACCACTGGACCGCGCAGCATCGCTCCCTGGCCGAGCAACAGGCGCTCTGGCAACAGTCGCCGCTGCTGTGGACCGCTGAAGTCGCGGATGCCGAGGCACTCGAACAGTTGGGCGAACAGGCCCAGCGCAGCCTCGAACTGGCCAACGGTAATTTGCTGCGCGCGGTGCTGGCGAACATGGCCGATGGCAGTCAGCGTCTGCTGTTGGTGATCCATCACCTGGTGGTCGACGGCGTGTCCTGGCGGATTCTGCTCGAAGACCTGCAACAGGCCTACGAGCAGTTGCAGGCCGGCCAAACGCTCAAATTGCCGGCCAAGACCAGCGCCACCCAAACCTGGGCGCGACGTTTGCAACAACACGCCGACAGCCCGGCGATGCAGGCTCAGCTGGCGTTCTGGCAAGAGCAATTGCAGGGTTCACGCAATGACTTGCCCTGCGATCGACCCCAGGGCGAGTTGCATAACCGCCACGCCTTGCATGCGCACACCCGTCTGGACAAACAGCAAACCCGCCAGCTGCTGCAGGAGGCACCGGCGGCCTATCGCACGCAGGTCAACGACCTGTTGCTGACGGCGCTGGCGCGGGTGATCGCCGACTGGACGGGCGACGCCTCGACCCTGATCCAGCTCGAAGGCCATGGCCGAGAAGCACTGTTCGACGAACTCGATTTGAGCCGCAGCGTGGGCTGGTTCACCAGTCTGTTCCCGGTCCGGTTGACCCCGGCGAGCACGCCGCAGGACTCGATCAAGACGATCAAAGAACAACTGCGGGCGATCCCTGATAAAGGCCTGGGTTTTGGCGCGCTGCGCTATCTGGGCAACGACCGCACCCGCCAGGCGCTGCAAGCCTTGCCCGTGCCGCGCATTACCTTCAACTACCTCGGCCAGTTCGATGCCGGGTTCGGCGACGAGGCGGGCGCACTGTTCACCCCGGCCAGCGAATCGGCGGGCGCGGAGCAAAGTCCGCTGGCACCGCTGGACAATTGGCTGACCCTCAATGGCCGGGTGTATGGCGGCGAATTGAGTATCGGCTGGACGTTCAGCGGGCAGATGTTCGATCAGTCGACCATCGCCCGATTGGCGCAGGCTTATGCGCAGGAACTGGGGCTGTTGATCGAGCACTGCTGTGAGGCTCGGCATCAGGGCCTGACGCCGTCGGACTTCCCGCTGGCCGGGTTGACGCAACGCCAGCTCGATGCGTTGCCCGTGAGGCCACGCCAGGTCGAAGACATTTACCCGCTGTCACCGATGCAGCAAGGCATGCTGTTCCACACCCTCTACGAGCAGCAGGCCGGCGATTACATCAATCAGCTGTGCGTGGATGTCGAAGGCTTGAACGTCGAGCGTTTCCGCGAGGCCTGGCAAGCGGCAATGGATGCGCACGATGTGCTGCGCAGCAGTTTTGTCTGGGACGGTGAGTTCAAGCGTCCGTTGCAGGTGATTCACAAGCAACTGGCCGTGCCGTTCACCTTCCATGACTGGCGCGACCAGAGCGATGTGGCCCTGGTGCTCAGCGAACTGGCGGCCGCGCAGCGCCAGCAGGGTTTTGACCTTGCCGCCGCACCGTTGCTGAACCTGACGGTGGTGCGTCTCGACACCACGCGTTTTCACCTGATCTACACCAGCCATCACATCTTGATGGACGGCTGGAGCAATTCGCAGCTGCTCGGTGAGGTGCTGCAACGCTATAGCGGCCAGGTGCCGGCGAACACGGCGGGGCGTTATCGCGACTACATCGAATGGCTGACGCAACAGGACGCGCAGGTCACCGAAGGTTTCTGGAAGGGCCAGTTGGCCGGGTTCGATGAGCCGACCCGGTTGGCCGAGGCGCTGGTGTGGACCGGCAGCGATGCGGCCAACACCGCTCAAGGCGAGCACTTCCTGACCCTGGACCAAGCGCAGACCGCCGGGCTCAATGGCTTTGCGCGGGAACAGAAAGTCACCCTCAACACCCTGGTGCAAGCAGCCTGGCTGCTGCTGTTGCAACGCTATACCGGGCTGGACACAGTCAGCTTCGGTGCCACGGTGTCCGGACGTCCGGCGCAACTGATCGGTGTCGAGCAGCAGATCGGCCTGTTCATCAACACCTTGCCGGTGGTCGCCAGCCCACGGGCCGAACAGCCGTTGGCGCAGTGGCTGCAACAGGTGCAGGCGCAGAACCTGGCCTTGCGTGAGCAAGAACACACCGCACTGTTCGACATCCAGCGTTGGGCCGGGCAGGGCGGCGAAGCCCTGTTCGACAACATTCTGGTGTTCGAGAACTACCCGATCTCCGAAGCCCTGCAACAGGGCGCACCGCAAGATCTGCGCTTCGGTGAAGTGGGTAACTTCGAGCAAACCAATTACCCGTTGACCCTGTCGGTCAACCTCGGCGCCGAGTTGTCGTTTCAACTGAGTTTCGATCGTCAGCAGTTCGATGACGCCGCGATTGAGCAACTGGCCGGGCATCTCGCGCACCTGCTGTTGCAGATGGTCGAGGCACTTGCCGCCAGTGCCGTGGGCGATCTGGCGCTGGTCTCGACCGCTGTGCGCGAGCCGCTGGCGCTGCCGGTCGATGAGGTGTGCGTGCAGCGTTTGTTTGAACTGCAGGCCGAACGCACGCCGGACGCATTGGCGTTGATTTTCGACGAGCAACGCCTGAGCTATGCCCAGCTCAATGCCCAGGCCAACCAATTGGCCCGCGTGCTGCTGCAACACGGCGTCGGCCCCGAAGTGCTGGTGGGCATTGCGGTCGAGCGTTCGACGCAGATGATCATCAGCCTGCTGGCGGTGCTCAAGGCCGGTGGCGCCTACGTGCCGCTGGACCCGGAATACCCGGCCGAGCGACTCGGCGCGATGATCGAGGACAGCGGTCTGCGTGTGCTGTTGACCCAAAGCCACCTCGCGCCGAAGTTGCCAGAAGCTGCGGGTGTGACCGTCCTGCGCCTGGATCAACTGGATTACCCGACCCGGACCGACAATCTGCCGCAGCGCAGCGGCCCGCAAAACCTGGCGTATGTGATGTTCACCTCGGGCTCCACCGGGCGGCCGAAAGGGGTCGGCATCACTCAATCGGCGCTGACCCGTCATGCCCGGGTGGCCCTGGATTTCCTCGGCCTCACACCGCAGGACCGCTCGCTGCAATTTGCCACGTTCAACTTCGATGCCTTTGTCGAGCAGCTTTACCCGGCGCTGATTTGCGGTGCCTCGGTGGTGCTGCGCGGGCCGGACATCTGGGACAGCGAAACCTGGTATCGCGAATTGCTCGACAAGCAGTTCAGCGTCAGCGACCTGACCACTGCCTACTGGAATATGTTGGCCAAGGACCTCGCGGCGGCGGGTCATCGTGACTATGGCGCGTTGCGCCAGGTGATCGTCGGTGGCGAAGCCATGCCGCCGGAAGGTGTTGCCGCCTGGGGCCGGGCCGGGCTGGGTCATGTGCGCCTGCTGAACACCTACGGCCCGACCGAAGCCACGGTCAGCGCCACGCTGCTCGATTGCAGCGACTACGTGTCCGGCCGCAACCCGTTGCCGGTGACCATGCCGATTGGCCGGGCGTTGGGCGGCCGGGCGATTCATGTGCTCGACACCCAGGGCCAACCGGCGCCGGTCGGTGTGGTCGGCGAATTGGTGATTGGCGGTGAGCTGCTCGCACGGGGCTACTTCCAGCGCCCGGAATTGACCGCCGAACGCTTCATTCCCGACCCGTTCGATCCACTGGGCGGTGGCCGCGTGTACCGCACCGGCGACCTCGCGCGTTATCGCGCCGACGGCGTGATTGAGTACGTCGGGCGGGTCGATCACCAAGTGAAGATTCGTGGTTTGCGCATCGAGCTCGGTGAAATAGAAACCCATCTGCTGAAGGTTCCTGCGGTGCGTCAGGCACTGGTGGTGGCGCAACCGGGCGCCATCGGTCAGCAATTGGTGGCGTACGTGGTGTTCGACGATCCGGCGCAAGCCAGTGCCGATTCGTCCACGCTGGCGGCGTTGCGCGGTGACATCAAGGCACGCCTGAAGGCCAGCCTGCCGGATTACATGGTTCCGGCCCATGTACTGTTCCTCGAATGCCTGCCCCTGAGCCCGAATGGCAAGATCGATCGCAAGGCCTTGCCGGGCGTCGATGCCAGTCTGCTGGCGTCGGACTTTGTCGCGCCTGAAGGTGCATTGGAACAGCAGATCGCTACGGTCTGGCAGGACGTGCTGGAACTGCAACAGGTCGGCCGCGACGATCACTTTTTCGAACTGGGCGGGCATTCCCTGCTCGCGACGCAAGCGGTCTCGCGCCTGCGCAAACTCACGGCTTGTACGTTGAGCCTGCGCGACCTGTTCAGCCATCCGCGACTCAAGGACCTGGCGGCGTGGATCGCGCAGCAGCAGGGCACACCTGAGCCGAGCGGCCACGGTGTGGTGCTCAAGGCCCATGGCAGCCGGCACAGCGCACCGTTGTCGCTGGTGCAGCGTCGCTTGTGGATCGCCGAGCAATTGTCCGGCGGCACCGCGGCCTATGGCATGCCGATGGCCCTGCGTTTGCGCGGTGAGTTGTCGGTGGATCGGCTGATCAGCAGTTTCGCCGAGGTGGTGCGCCGCCATGAAGTGCTGCGTACCGCGTATACCCAGGACGATGAAGGTGACCCGATTGCCGTGATCGCCGAGCAGGTTGAACTGGATTTCCCGGTGATCGATTTGTCCGGTCTGTCCCGCAGTGCCCAGGAAGAATGGGTGGCACAAGCGGCACTGGAAAACGCGCGCACGCCGATTGATATGGAACACGCACCGCTGTTGCGTGGGCGGATCCTGCACCTGGGGCCGACCGAGCATGTGATGCTTTATGCGATGCACCACATCATCTCCGACGGCTGGTCGATGGGCTTGCTGGTCAACGAACTGGTGCAGATTTACCACCGCATCAAGGCCGGTGACCTGACCCCGTTGCCGGCGCTGGAGGTGCAGTATTCCGACTTCGCGCTGTGGCAGCAGGAGCTGGAGCGGCAAGGCGTGCTGGCGCGTCAGGCCGAGTACTGGAAAGCGCGGCTCGCGGGCTATGACGGGCAACTGAAGTTGCCATCGGACAACCCCCGTGGTTTGACACCGTCCTATGCGGGTGACTCGGTGCAGTTCCAGCTCACCACGCCACTCAGCACGGCCTTGCGCCAGTTGTCGATGGACGCGGGCGTCACGCTGTACAGCACGCTGCTGGCCTCGTTCCAGGTGTTGTTGCACCAGGTCAGCGGCGTTGCGGATGTGTTGGTCGGTGCCGACGTGGCCGGGCGTGAACAGCCGGAGCTTGAACGGTTGATCGGCTTCTTCGTCAACGTCTTGCCGTTGCGTTCGCAGTTCGACGCCACCACGCCGTTCGCCCGGTTCCTGGGCCAGACCCAGGAATCCCTGCTGAGTGCCATGGAGCATCAGGACCTGCCGTTCGACATGATCGTCGACGCCTCGGACGTGCCGCGGCACAAGGGCATGAACCCGCTGGTGCAAGTGTTGTTCGTGATGAACAACCTGCCCGGACGCACCCAGGCCATGGGCGGTTTGAGCGTGGAATCGCTGCCGGCGCTGGAGACCCATTCTAAATTCGACATGGCGTTGTTCGTTGACGATGAAGCAGGGCAATTGCTGGGTAATTGGCAATTCGCCACAACCTTGTTCGGACACGAGCGCATCCAGCACCTGGTGAAGGCCTGGATAGCCCTGTTGGAACAGATCGTCGCTGATCAGGACATTCAATTGGGAGCTATCAGCATGCCAGTCGACAATTTAGCGGTGGCCGCCAAGCCTGCCGTCCCCGGACCCAAGGCCGACAAACTCGGCAAGTTCCTCAAGCGCGGTGCCGCCCCGGCGGCCAAGGCCCGACCGGCGCCGATACGCGAGTCGCTGATCGCCGCGCCTCAGCCGTTCCCGCTGCTGCTGGAACCGAACGAGCCGCATCTGGACTTGATCGAGTGGATCAACAACAACCGGCCGCTGATCGAAGAAAAACTCGCCAGGCATGCCGGGATTCTGTTCCGTGGTTTCGAGCTGGATGGCATTCAGGGCTTCGAGGCGTTTGCCGAAGCGATCCAGCCGGGGCTTTACGGCCAGTACGGCGATCTGCCGAAGAAAGAGGGCGGCAAGAACACCTACCGCTCCACGCCGTACCCGGAACGCAAGATGATCCTGTTCCACAACGAGAGCTCCCATCAGGACCGCTGGCCGCGCAAGCAGATGTTCTATTGCGAGCAAGCCGCGCCCATTGGCGGTGCGACTCCGGTGGTGGATTGCCGGTTGATGTACGAAAAACTGCCGGCGGACCTGCGCGACAAGTTCGAGGAGAAAGGCCTGCTTTACGTGCGCACCTTCACCGACAACCTCGATGTGTCCTGGCAGCATTTCTTCAAGACTGAAGACCGTGCCGAGGTGGAGGCCCGTTGCCGGGCCGGCGGCATCGAATGGCGCTGGCTCGACAACAACGAATTGCAAACCCGCACCCCAGGGCCGGCCATCATTCGTCACCCGGTGACCGGCGCCAAATCGTTCTTCAACCAGGTGCAACTGCATCATATCTATTGGCTGGAGCCGGACGTGCGGGAAGACCTGTTGTCGATGTTCGGCCTGGACCGCTTGCCGCGCCACGTGTTCTACGGCGACGGCACGCCGATCGAAGACGAAGTGATGCAACGCATCGGTGACTTGTACGAAGAATGCGCGGTGCGTTTCGACTGGCAAAAAGGCGACGCCATCCTGCTCGACAACATGCTGGTGGCCCACGCCCGTGATCCGTTCGAAGGCCCGCGCAAGATCGTCGTGGCCATGGGCGACATGTTCGACCGCAGCGCCCTTGAGCGCGTAATGACCACCGAGGAAACCGGAGCATGAACGAGGTATCGATGGACCAGCAGGACCTGGGTTACGCCTTGACGCCTGAACAGCAACGGTTGCTGGAGCAGTTGCCCAAGTCCCCGGCCTGTGGTGATGCGCTGCATTTCCTGGAGATCGAGATCCGCGGCGCCCTCAATCCACAGCGGGTGCAGGGCGCGCTGGATAGCGTGCTGGCGCAACAGCCGATGCTGGTTGCGCGGCTGGGCAAGGCGCCGGGATTCCATGGTGTCCGGCAGTTCGTCGGCGGTGCGGAGCGCTTCCCGCTGAGCGTGCAGGCGCGGGTCGATACCCCGGCCGGTATTCAGGCTCAGCTCAGCGAATGGGCGGAACGTGCTTTTGTCGTCGGTGAGTCCGAGGGCGCGCAAGCGGTGCTCTATCGCCTGGCCGATGATCAATGGAAATTGGTGTTGGGCATGGCCCGGCACAGCCTCGATCAAAGCGGCGTGCGGTTGCTGTATCAGCAGTTGGTGCGGGCCTATGGGCAACCAACGGCGACGGACGATGATGAAGAGACCGGTGAATTCACCCAGTACCTGGAATGGCGCAGTGAAGTGGTGCTCGACGAAGACGCGGCCGGCGCACGTACTTACTGGCAGGAACACCTGCAAGGCGCCGATCCTGATCTGAGTACTCCGTGGCTGGCCTATCGCAACGGGAATCCTGGATTGTCGTCGGCCACTGAGTCGCTGGCGCTCACGCTCGATCCGGCACTGCGCAGCGGTTTGCAGCAAGTGGCCGGGGCGTTGGAGCAATCGCCGAGTGTGGTGCTGCAAGCGGCCTGGTGGCTGTTGCTGGGTCGGCTCAGCGGGCATCAACAGGTGCTGGTCGGTGTGCGGCATGACAGTCGCGAAGATTACCAGTACTTCAGCGATGCCGTGGGCGTGTTCGAGAAAACCCTGCCGCTGAACCTGTCACTGACGGCAAATGCAGCGTTTAGCACTTGGGTGGTGGAGTTGGCGGCGCGTCTGGATGAGCACCGTACGTGGCAGGAATACTGGTCGCCTGAACTTGTTCCGACGGCGGCTCGCCCGGCGTATGGTTTTGCCGTGTGCCGGGCCATGCAAGCCGCGACGTCCGCAGATCTGCAATGGACTCCGCGTTCAGCGGTGCGCGAAGCACTGTTTGAATTAATGCTTGAACTGGAAACGGACGAGGCGGGCAACGCCCACGCGTTCCACCTGCATTACACCCCGTCCCGTTACTCGGTTCAGGCGATGGAAGGGTTGCTGGAGCAGTTGCGCGTATTGCTCGAAAACATCGTTGCCAATCTTCACGCCGAACTCGGTCAACTGAACGTGTTGGGAGCCGCCGAACAGCAGCGCTTGCTGGCGATCAACCCGCCAGCGCGAGCACTGGTCGATAGCCGGTTCTTGCCGCAGCGCATTGCCGATTGGGCCCGGACCACACCGCAAGCCATCGCCCTGACTGACGGCGATCAACGCCTGAGTTACGGGCAGTTGCAGGCGAAGGTCGAGGTGTTGGCCCAGGCATTAAAGGCCCAGGGCATGGCGCCGGGGGCTATCGTCGCTCTGGCCTTGCCACGCTCGGCGGAGCTGGTGATCGCCATGCTCGCGGCGTGGCGCATCGGCGCGGCGTACCTGCCGCTGGACCCGCAATGGCCGCAAGCCCGTCAAGCCTTGATGCTGGAACAGGCCGGCGCTGGGTTGCTGCTGGTCGACGCCGGGTACATCGCGCAATGGCACGATTATCCGTTGCCTCTGGCGACCGTGGATCGTGTGCTGCAATCGGCCCCGGCGAGCACGTCGGTCATCACCCTCGACACACAGGGCGATCAGGCGGCGTACGTGCTGTTCACCTCCGGCTCCACCGGTATGCCGAAAGGCGTGGTCATCGAGCACCGGCAATTGCTCAATTACACCGCTCACGTCAGCCAGGCCCTGGGGCTGGAGCAGTGCCAGCAGTTCGGCTTCACCTCCACGGTGGCGGCAGACCTGGGCAACACGGCGCTGTTCGGCGCCTTGTTCAACGGTGCCGCGCTGCATGTGGCCAGCGATGAGCAGATGCAGGACGGCAATTTGTTTGCCGATTTCCTGCAACGGCAGGCCATCGATTGCCTGAAGATCGTTCCGTCGCACCTGGCCGCGCTGCTCGACAGCGAACGCGCGCAACTGCCGCGCACGCTGGTGCTGGGCGGCGAGCCGATTGCCCAGGGATTGGTGCAACGGATCGCCGGTTTGCGCAGTGATTGCCGGGTGTTCAATCACTACGGCCCGACCGAGGCCACGGTCGGCGTGCTGGTTCATCCGCTGGATCTGGAGGCGGCGGTGCCTGACGCCGGCGTTCTGTCCAGGGTGTTGGGCAACAATCAGGTGTTTGTACTCGACGATAACCTGCAACTGGCGCCGGTCGGTGTGCTGGGCGAGTTGTACCTCGGCGGCGCGCAGTTGTGTCGTGGCTACGTGAATGTCGAGGCCGATTCGCAAGTGTTCATCCAGAGCCCGTTTAATCCGCAGGAGCGCCTGTACCGCACTGGCGATTTGGCCCGCTATCGCCCGGATCTGGCGATTGCGTTGCACGGTCGGCGCGATCAGCAAATCAAGGTGCGGGGTTTCCGCATCGAACTGGCAGAGATCGAAGCCGAGTTACTGCGTTTGCCGCAGGTCGCGCAAGCACTGGTGTTGCCGGGGCCGTCCGCGCAAGAAGGGATGCTCGCGTTCATCGTGCCGCATCAGGCGCCTTCGGCGACTTTGCTCGATGCCGTTCGCGACGAACTGGCGCTGCGCCTGCCCAGTGCGATGCTGCCGCAGCACTTGCAGTTGATCGACAGCTTCCCGCGACTGGTCAACGGCAAGGTTGACCGCAAGGCCTTGCAACAACTCGTGTCCACTTCGGCTGACGATGAAGGCATGCAGCCCCGCGATGCTCTTGAGCAATTGCTGGTGACACGCATGGCGCAGTTGCTGGGGGTTGGGCGTTTGGGCATCGACCGGGACTTTTTCGCCGCCGGGGGCCATTCCTTGCTGGTGATCAAACTGGTGGCCGGCATTCGCAAGTTGTTGCAGTGCGAAATTCAGCCGGGCGTGGTGTTTGACCATCCGACCGTGGCGGGTCTGGCGGCGGCGTTGCGCTCCCGGGAAAGCAGTCCGGGTCAGTTGGAGAAAATCGCCCAGGCGCGGTTGCGTCTGGACAACATGAGCCCCGAAGAAAAAGCGTTGCTCACCGAAAAAGCCCAGCAACTGCAAAACGCCAAGGCTGCACAAAACGGTTGAAGTAGCAGGAAAAAAGGCCGACGCCCAACGCGTCGGCCTTTTTTTTGAATTTTTTCGCAAATGATAAATAAACTCATTCCGGTTTTTGCGTGGTGCTGCGTCTTACCTACGTAAGCAGATAAATCGAGCCGGGCAGGGTAGCCACAGGGTTCAGTTTTTCCCAGCCGTACACATTTTTACCGCTGCCCGGACAAACGATCGTGCCCGGGGAGGGGCCGGTCATCGACTTGCGACGTGTTGCCCGAGATGGCAGCCGATCCAGGCGGTTCACAGGTCCAGGCAGCGGCAGGGCACTCGGTTGCCCATGGATCCTATCCATTTCAACTAAAAAATAGAGAGCACGATGTCAGCAATTCATGAGTTGAAACCTCTGTTCAAGGCTTTGGTCATTGCCCGAACCCTGCGCTCGCGTCGCTCGTTGGCCGGCCTGGGCATGGCTTGCCTGCTGCCGCTCAGCGCGCAGGTCCACGCCGAAGACTTCACCCTCGATATTCCTGCCCAGCCTTTGCCCCAGGCGCTGCAGGCGTTTGGTACGCAGACCAATCAGCAGGTGATCTACAGCGCCGATGACATGGCCGGCCTGCGCAGCACACGCGTCAGCGGCAAGTTGAGCAGCGAAGCGGCGATTGCCCAATTGCTCAAGGGCACGGGCGTGCACTACAGCTTTGAAGGCAACACGCTGATGGTGGTACGCGGCAGTTCGACCGAGGGTCTGGAACTGGGCGCCACCACCATCAACGCGCAACAGGTGGGCGCGACCACCGAAGGCTCGAATTCCTACACCTCGAATGCCGTGACCATCGGCAAGGGCACCCACACCCTCAAGGAAATTCCGCAGTCGGTCACGGTGATGACCCGCAAGCAAATGGATGATCAGGATATCGTCGATCTCAAGGACGCGGCCAACAAGACCACCGGACTGGTTGGTGCCCAAGGCGTTGGCAGAGGTTTGATCCTCTCTTCGCGCGGTTTCCAGATCGATGACTGGCAGTACGACGGTGTGCCGATCCCGCGCAACACTTACGCGCTGGGCAACTGGGCCACGCAGGACTTGATTTTCTTCGACCGCATGGAAGTGCTGCGCGGTGCGTCGGGCTTGCTGCAAGGCACCGGCAGCCCGGGTGGCGCGGTCAATCTGGTGCGCAAGCGCGGTCAGGCCACACCGACCGTGACCCTGACTGGCAAGGCTGGCTCCTGGGATCACTACGGTCTGCAACTGGACGCCGGCGGGCCGTTGAACCAGAACGGCACCATTCGTGGACGCTTCGTGGCCGACCAGGACGACACCCACACATTCGTTGATTCCGAATGGTACAAGACCACCTC
Organism: Pseudomonas sp. Pseusp11; assembly: GCF_047304405.1. Taxonomy (NCBI): domain Bacteria; kingdom Pseudomonadati; phylum Pseudomonadota; class Gammaproteobacteria; order Pseudomonadales; family Pseudomonadaceae; genus Pseudomonas; species Pseudomonas sp. Pseusp11. Next base: position 92,440 of record NZ_JBGLZF010000008.1, on the reverse strand, counting down.
GCTGTACGGCGCGCTGGACTTCGATCTGAGCGATGCCACTACCGTGGGCGTGGCGATCAGCCAGTCCGACGGCGAATCGCGCTCGAATGTCCGCGGCTTCCCGCGTTACTCCGACAGTAAACCCATCGACCTGCCGCGCAGCACGTACACCGGGGCGAAGTGGAACCATTCGGATATCGACGTCACCACGCTCTACACCGATCTGGAACACCGTTTCAACGACGACTGGGCCTTCAAGATCGGCGCCGTGCGCATGACGGAAACCAACAAGGCGAAGAACCAGCGGGTGCAATCCACCGGCGATGGCATCAATCCCGATGGCAGCGGCGTGCAATACGCTGACTTCGTGACGGACATGGACTCCACCAAAGTCGCTCTGGACATGAACCTCACCGGCAAGTTCGAAGCCTTGTCCATGCCGCAGGAAATCATGGTGGGCGGCAACTATTCCAAATACACCTCGGACGACAAATACGCCCGAACCTTCAATGACAGCTCCGACAATATCTTCGACATTGATCACAACCGTCCGGAGATCAGCTACGAAGGCTTGATCAATAGCCCCGGTGGTCGTGGGACTCCCAGCCAATACGACATCCGCCAGAAAGGTCTGTACGGCAGCTGGCGGGTCAAGCCTGTTGAAGACCTGACCCTGGTGCTCGGCTCGCGCGTCAGTTGGTACGACTACAATTACAAGTCTTCGACCCAGACCGCGAGCGGCATTACAGAAGATCCAAAAAGTACCGCCACCGAAACCGGGGAAGTCACGCCCTATGCCGGTATCGTCTATGACCTGAGCCGCGAATGGGCGGTCTACGCCAGTTACACCGACGTATATACACCGCAGACCGAACGCGATACCGCCGGCGCGGTACTCAAACCGATTGTCGGCAGTAACTACGAGATTGGTCTCAAGGGCGAGTTGATGGATGGCCGGATCAATACCTCCGTGGCCCTGTTCCGTTACGACCAGGAAAACCGTGCCGTTCTCGATACGCAGGGTGCGCAAACCTGCGACGGTTGGTTCTGCTCGACGGCATCGGGCAAAGTGCGCAGCCAGGGTCTGGACGCCGAAATCAGCGGCGAAGTGATCGACAATCTGCAACTGTTTGCCGGCTACACCTACAACACCACGAAATACCTCGACGACCCTGACAACGAAGGCAAAATCTTCAGCTGGTGGACGCCTAAACACATGCTGCGTGTGTGGGGCAATTATCAGCTGAGCGGCGACTGGAGTCGTGTGAGTACTGGTCTGGGCTTTACCGCACAAACCCACACGGTAGGTTTCGACCACTCCGTCAATGTTCCGGGTTACACCGTGTGGAATGCCCGTGTCGGTTACCAGCTCACCCCTGAAATCGAGCTGGCGATGAACGCCAACAACCTGTTTGACAAGACCTACTTCGCAGCGGCCTACAACCAGATCAACGGCAACAACAACTACGGTGATCCACGCAACGTGATGTTCAGCGTGAAATACACACCGGAGTTCTGAGTCCTTTGCACTAGCGTCAAAGTCCCGTCCCGCGCCCTTTTACCAGGGGCGCGGGCTAATCTTGTAGCAGCTGCTACGGGAGCTGCTACGGCATTATCTGAAGCACAAACGAAAACGCAGAAGCCATGGCTTCTGCGTTTTTTTTTGCCGTCGCTCGGTCAGCTACATGACTCGCCCTGGCAACCGAGGAACACTTCGGTAAACGACTCCAGTAGCGACTCGCTGTAGATCATGCTGCGGTGCGGCAGTGGTGAGTGGATCGAGGTGTGCAATTGGCCTGTCACGTTGTGGGCCCTGAGCAGTTGTTCCGAATACAGCACTTGCTCCAGGGTTTTATGCGACAGCGACCACCAGCAACTGGCCTTGACCTTGAGCAGCGGCAGCGAGAAGGCATTGAACGCGTCCACCAGGCGATCGTGAATCGCATAGGCCTGGGCATTCATGATTTCCTGCTTGATGCCCTCTAGGGTCGCGATCATCTCTTGCTCGCCGGTGGCCGTCTGTTCACTGGCCCAGCGATAGAAACCCTTGAGGTCGGCCGTCGGGTTCCGGGCGATGAAGCTCGCCGCCGCCGGTTCCAGATGCGCGAACATCAGGTTGAATACTTCCAGTGCCGCCAGCAGTTCGTTTTCCACGCTGAGGTGGTTCGGGTTGTCTTCTTCCAGAGGCTTGCGCGGCAGATCCGCGGGCAAGGCATGTTCGGGCAATGTGCTGTCGACGAGGCCGAGGAAGGTCACTTCCTTGCCCTGGCGCTCCAGGTGGGTGGCGACGTCCATGGCAATCGCGCCCCCCAATGACCAGCCCATCAATCGGTAGGGGCCGTGGGGCTGCTTCTCGACGATCTGTGCGCTGTAGTCGCCAATCATCTCGGCCCATGTCTGAGCGTTCGAGTCTTTGTCGGCAAAGCCCTTGTGCATCACGCCGAAGGTCCGGGCATGGGCACTGAGTTTTTTCGCCAGCGGCTGATAACAGAACACGATACCGCCGCTGGGGTGCAGGCAGAACAGTGGTGGTGCCGACGCTGTCGAGGCATTGAGTTCGACCACGCATTGCACATGCTGCTGATGCTCCCGTGCGATGAATCTGGCCAGTGCCTGGACATTGGGGTGAGCCAGCATGTGTTGCAGCGCCAGTTTGATACCCAGGCGCGCGTTAAGGGTCGAGATGAATTGAATGGCCAGAATCGAGTGGCCACCGAGTTCGAAAAAGTTGTCGTCCAGGCTGACACGCTCGACCTGCAACGCTTCTTGCCAGAGTTCGACGAGCGCCTTTTCCAGGGGCGTTTCGGCAGCAACGAAGTGCCGCTGTGTCTGGCTGAGGTCGGGCTGCGGCAGGGCCTTGCGGTCGAGCTTGCCGTTGGGGCTCAACGGCATGGCGGCCAGTACCAGCAGATGGCTGGGCACCATGTAGTCCGGCAGATTGGCCTTGAGCTCAGTCTTGAGGGTTTCGCGCAGGTCGAGTTGTTGCTGCTCGCTCAGCGAGTCGCTTTGGGCCACGACATAGCCGACCAGTTGCAAACCCACCGCGCCTTCCCGGGCAACCACCAACGCCTCGCGGACCTGCGGCGATTGCAGCAGGCATGACTCGATTTCCCCGAGTTCGATGCGGAAGCCGCGAATCTTCACCTGGTGATCCAGCCGGCCTGCATACTCGATCACACCATCGGCGCGGTAGCGCGCCAGATCGCCGGTGCGGTAGAGACGACCGCCGCCCTGAACATCGAACGGGTCGGGGATGAAACGTTCGGCCGTGAGCTCAGGTCGCTTGAAGTAGCCGCGTGCGAGCAGGTCGCCGGCAATCACCAGTTCACCGACGACACCCACCGGCACTGGCTGGCCGCCGGCATCGAGCAGGTAAATCGCCCGTCCGGCCAGAGGCTGGCCGATCGGCATGCTTTTGGGCAGGGCGATTTGCCCTGTCACGTAGTCGCTGCAATCCAGCACCGTGGCGCTGACGGTCGTTTCCGTCGGCCCGTAGGTGTTCAGCAGCTTCACGTGCCCGAGGCCGGCCTTGCCCCAGGCCGCCACGCCCTCCGGTGGCATCGCTTCGCCACCGACGATCACTTGCCGCAGTGCACCGTAGTCGCGCTGCCCGGCGGCGGCGAAGTCCTTGGCCAGCATGTTCCAGTAGGTGGTGGTCAGGTCGCTGACGCTGAACTGTTTGTCGAGCAGTTCGCGGTACCAGGTTTCACTGTCCCAGATATCCGGCCCGCGCAGCACCACCGAGGCGCCACAGATCAACGCCGGGTAAAGCTGCTCGACAAAGGCATCGAAGTTGAACGTGGCGAACTGCAGGGACCGGTCCTGTGCGCTCAGGCCGAGAAACTCCAGCGCCACCTGAGCGTGACGGGTCAACGCCGCCTGGGTGATGCCGACCCCTTTGGGGCGACCGGTAGAGCCGGACGTGAACATCACATAGGCGAGGTTTTGGCCGGTGGTGCGGCAGGGCGGGTCAAGTGCGGGCAGCGTCCCCCGGACATCGATGTCGTCGACGCAGCGTCGCTGGACGCCGGGCATCGAGGGCAGCCGATCCAGCAGCGAACGCTGGCTCAGCAACACGCTCAGGCCACTGTCTTCAATCATCCAGGCCAAGCGTTCCTGCGGATAATCGGGGTCCAGTGGCACATAAGCGCCGCCGGCCTTGAGCACCGCCAACAGGCTAATGATCATCTGCGCCGAACGCTCCACGGCAATGCCCACCAGCACCTCGGGGCCGACCCCGCATTCAATCAGGGTGTGGGCCAGGCCGTTGGCCGCATGGTTGAGCTGCGCATAACTGAGCTCAAGGTCGTTGAAGATCAGGGCCACCGAGTCGGGGGTTGCCAGCGCCTGGCGTTCGAACAATTGATGCACGCAGTCCTCGGGTTGGGCCGACACGGGCGGGTTCCACTGCTGCAACTGCACCTGTCGCTCATCCTCGCCCAGCAACGGCAGTTCGCCGAGCGCGCGATCAGGATCATCGACCAGTGCCTGTAGCAGATTCTGCCAGTGCCGGGCCAGACGCTCGATGGTTACAGGGGTGTAGAGATCGCGGCTGTATTCCAGGCTCGCTGCCACGCCGTGTGGCGAGTACGTGACGTCCAGTGACACATCGAATTTGGCCTGGCTCGACCCCGCGTCAAGGAACTCCAGCGTCAGTCCGTCCAGATCGATGTGCGCCGGCTCTGCGCTGTCGGCACGCCAGTTGAACAGCACCTGGAACAGCGGATTGGCTTGCGCGCTGGCCTGCAATTGCAGGGCATCGAAACTCAACTCCAGCGGGTAATCCGCATGGTCCAGCGCCGCCAGGGATTCACGGCGCAGGCGCTGCAGGAAATCGCTGCCGGACAGCAACGGATCGAGGCGTACGCGATACACCTGACTGCTGACAAAGAAGCCGACCAGCGCTTGGGTTTCGCTGCGATTACGCGTGGCATTCGGCACGCCGACGGTAAAGTCCTGCTGACCGCTGTAGCGGCTCAACAACAGTTGCCAGGCCCCGAGCGCGACTACGAACGGCGTCAGGCCCTGTTGCAGGCAGAAGCGGTTCAGGTCAGCCGAAAGTGACCCCGGCAGTTCGAAATCATGCTTGCCGGCCGGATGGCGGTGTTGCGCGCTGCGGGGGAAATCCACCGGCATATCCAGGGTCGGCAACGGAGTGCCCAGGTAGTTTTGCCAGTAGTCGGCGCTGTTGGCGCAGGTCGCGCTATGCAGGTAGTCACCGCGTTGCCAGGTGGCGTAGTCGGCGTATTGAATCGCCGGACGTGGCAGCGGCGGGGCGTCTGCGTCGCGGGCCTCGGCGAAGGCACGGTTCAGGTCCTGCATCAGGATCGCGTTGGACCAGGCATCGGAGACGATGTGGTGCATGTTCATCAGCAACAGCTGTTCTTCGGTGCCGACCTTGAGCAAGGTCGCGCGCATCAGCGGTGCCTGGCGCAGGTCGAACGGCGTGCCCGCCTGGGCCTCGATACGTAGCGCGATCCGGTTGGCGCGGGCCTCGTCCGACAGGCCTGACAGGTCTTCATGGCCGAGCACCAGTGTTGCCTGCGCATCGACCACCTGCATGGCGCAACCATCGATTTCGACGAAGGCACTGCGCAAAATATCGTGACGCTCAAGTACCTTGTTCAGGGCTGTTTCCAGCCGCCGGGGTGCCAGGGGGCCGGTGATGCGCATGACACGGGGCAGGTTGTAGGCGGCGTTGTCCGGTGACAGTTGCTGGAGAAACCACAGCCGCTGCTGGGCGAAAGACAGCGGCGCCGGGCGCTGGTTGACGCGGGCGGTTATCCCTTGGGGGTGATCACCGGCATCGGCCAGCAACAGCGCCAGTACATCATCATCGATCAAGTCGTTCATCGGGGCTCTCGTAGTCGGCGGTGGATCGTTCAGGCGGTCGCCAACGGTTTTTTTTGCGCGACGAGCTTGCCGCCTTCCATTCGCACCAATTGGTCGGCGACATCGAAGTAACGGTCGTCGTGGGAAATGACGATGATGGTCTTGCCCAGGTATTTGAGTTCCGGCAACAGCTCGGTGTAGAAGATGCGCCGGAAGGCCGGGTCCTGGTCGGCCGCCCACTCGTCGAACACCAGCACCGGGCGTTCTTCCAGCCAGGCGTTCAACAGGGCCAGGCGTTTGCGCTGGCCGGTGGAGAGGTCGGTGGTGCTGAAGGCGCCATCGCGGATACTGACCTTGTGCGAGATTTCCAGGCGTTCCAGGTAACGGTTGGCGTCTTCGGGAACGTTCTGCTCGCCTTGTACCAATTCGTCGAACAGGTAGTAGTCGGCGAAAATCGTGGTGAACAACTGGCGATAGTCGTCGCGGTTATGCGCCAGGACCGGCTTACCGTTAAGGATGATTTCCCCGCCCTGCGGCGCATACAGCCCCAGCAACAGTTTGATCAGTGTGGTCTTGCCGCCGCCATTCTCGCCGACGATAAACACGATCTCGCCCTGGGCGATGGACAGGTTGACCGGCCCGAGGGCGAAGGGCTTGCTGCCGTCCACCGCCGGGAAGGCGAAATGCACGTCGCGCATTTCAAGGTGTTCGACCACCGGTTTCGGCGCGTCTTTGTCACTCAGCAGTAGGTGCGGTTCCGGCGAGGAAAACTGCTCCGCCAGGTCGGCGATGCGCTTGAATGCAATGTTGGCGCGGCTGACCACCGGCAGGGTGGTGACCAGGTATTCCATCGGGCCCTTCATGTACAGCAGCACCAGCACGAACCCGCTGAGCACCGCTTTATCAGTGCCCAGCCAGAGCGATTGCAAGGCCAGCGCCAGGCCGATCACCACGAAAAACAGCATCGAGCCAAGGGTCTTGGCCACCACGAAGGTGTTGACCGCGCGGATGTGCGTGTTGCAGATGAAATCAGCGGTGCCTTCGATGCGTTGGCTGAACATGCGTTGGCGGCGCGGACGATGGATACGCAGTTCCTTGGCGCCGGCGGCAATCGCGCTGTAGTGCTTTTGCAGTTCGTCCTCGGCTTCGCGAGCCGCCTGGAAACCCTTGATGCCCTTGGTCCGGGCCACGTATTGCAGCGCGGTGCCGATCACCAGGGCCACCAGCAGCAAGGCAAACATCGGCAACGACAGGTAGGCCAGGTAGCTCAGGCAGCCCAGGGTGACGGTGAATGCAATGGCCAGCGGCGCGAAGGAAAAGGCGAAATCACTGACGGTGTCGACGTCATGGGTCAGCACCGGAATCAGTCGATAACTGCGGAAGCGCTCGATCTGTTCGATCGGTGCCAGCAGGACTTTTTCCCCGAGGGATTTACGCAGCCCGGCAATGATGTGCTGCCCGACATGGTTGGTGCCGATGTCCGACAGGATCGACGTCAGCAACGCCACCGCGCACAGGCCGATAAACGTTGCCAACACTCGGGTCGACGGGGTGCCGGCGGCGTTCAGCGCGTCATTGATGGTTGCCAGTAACGCGGTGATGCTGAGGCCACCGAGCATGCCGAGCATGATCGACACCACAACGATGACCCGGAAAGGCCTGAGCAGGCCGAGGACTTCACTGAAGGCTCCGCGGGATTTTGAGGTCATGGAAGTTTCCGCTTCAAGTGCCGCTAAAGGGCAAAGGTTCAAGAGTTTGGCTGCTTAAAAGACGAAACCCGTGGGCGGCGATTTAGCCGCGCACGGGTTTGTTGCAGGTCATGCGACAGGAGGTGGGAGCCTCAAAGATCCCGCGCGACGCGAAAACCGAGCCAGTCGCCACGGGTGTCGGGGTAGGTGGCATTACGGTTGCCCGAACGCGAGAACACCGGTGCTTCACCCCAGTCATTGCCGCGAATGCGCCGGGCCGTGCATTCGCCGGTCAACCAGGCGCTGCCATCGCTCGGTGCGCCGACGTAGTTGTCGTTGTAGCAATCGGCGGTCCACTCATAGACGTTGCCGTGCATGTCGTACACGCCGAAGGCGTTGGCCGGGAAACTGCCCGCCGGTGAGGTGAAGTTGTAGCCATCGGCGGCGCCGTAGGTGTTGGCGTGTTTGGCGATGCTGTATTCCTTGCCTTCATCGAACGGGAAGGGGAACGGGCCGCTGCTGCCCGCGCGGGCGGCATACTCGCGCAGCGATTCGCTGACCAGCCGATAGTGCTTGCCGGTCTTCTTCGAGAGCCAGGCCACGTAGGCATTGACCTCGGGGAAGTTCATGCACACCGCCGGGTGCCTGGCCGTGCGTTCATAGCGCGGCACGCCAGCCTTGCACTCGCGGCCTGGCCGGGTGTCGCCGTCGGGCATGACGTAACCGCTGTCGCGCAGGTACGCGTCCCACTCGCCGGCCAGCACCTGAAAGCGACTGATGGCCAGTGGTTTGGCGAAGGTCACCGGGTGCAACGGACCTTCGTCGGGCTCGCGACCCACCTCATTGTCCGGGGTGCCCATGGTGAAGGTCCCGGTGGGCAGCGCGACCATCTCCGGGCAGTCCTTGCAGTCCTTGAACACCTTGCCGGGCTGGGCGGGTGCGGCAGCCTGAGCGGCGCCGGGCAGCAGGCCTGCAACCACGGCGGCGAAGGCCAGTGCGGGGAGCGTCTTCAGGGACAAGCTACGCAGCTCACTGTTCATCATTGCTCTCGATAAAAAGTTGAAAGGAATCAGGGGGGCTGGCGATCAGAGCTGTTTGCCGAGCAACGCGATGAAGCGGTCGACTTCAGCTTCGGTGTTGAGCAGCCCCGGCGCTGTACGGATCACCGGGCCGACGTCGCGCTCCACGGCATCGGCGATCACGCGGTGTTGCATCAACCAGGCGGCGATCTTGTCGCTGTCCTGGCCCTTGACCCGGAAGAAGCTGAAGCCGGACGACAGCTCGGGGCTCAGGGGCGTGACCAGTTCGATCTGCGGGTGCGCTTGCAGGCGTTTTTTCATATAGCTGTTCAGCGCATGGATACGCGCCTGAACATCGGCCTTGCCCAATTGCAAATGCAGCTTGAAGGCTTCGTTCAGTGCCCAGCGGTGCTCGAACGAGTGGTAGCCGCCCGGTGTCATGGTGGTGGAGAACGCCGTGGCTTCGGAGAAGGTCGGGATGATCGGCGTGACGTATTTGACCTGTTCAATGCGGCTGCAAACGATGCCGGTGCCACGGGGGCCGAACAGCCATTTGTGGGTGCCGGCGATGAAGAAGTCGCAGTTCATGGCGGGAAAACTCAAGTCCTCGACACCAAAACCGTGCACGCCGTCGACCAGGTAAATAATACGGTCCTGGTCGGCGCGGCCGCGGTTGTGCTTGTCCACCAGCGCGCCGATGTCGGCGATCGGCAGTTTCACGCCACTGCCGGAGTGCACCCAGGTCATGCCGAGCACACGGGTTTCGGGTTTTATGTTCTGCTCGATCGAGGCCAGGATCTCGGCTTTGGAGACCGTCTGCGGATCCTTGAACAACCTGATCTTGCGCACCCGGGTGCCGTCCCGCTGAGTGCGCAAGTCGAGAATGGTGTGGGTCGCGTAATGCTCGTGGGCCGTGGTGAGGATTTCCTGGTCCGGACGCACATGAACGCCGCCGTAAATCATCGCCAGGCCTTCGGTGGTGCTGCCGGTCAAGGCGATCTGTCTGGCATTGGCTTGCAGGTAGCGACCGGCCCAGACACGCACCTCTTCTTCACGCTGCTCGATCACGCCCAGGTCCCAGTCCATCGCCAGCCCGGGGTTTTTATCGAGGGCGGCACGGTGCATCTCGATCGCTTCACGCACAGGCTTTGGGTGCGAGGTGATCAGGAAATTGGAGAAATGCAGGTAATCCGGATCCTGGTCGAACAGCTGCCGCAGTTGCGCCCATTTGTCCCCAGGCAGCGAGGGCACTGGCGTGGCGTTGGCGACGTTGTTCAGACCGGCAGTCAACGGCAGGCCGGCGGCGAGGATCCCGGCCTGCTTCAGAAAAGTGCGACGATCGCTCATGGTGTGCTCGTGCCTTGTTGTGAAATCAGCGCCGGCTTGGCGGCTTTCTGCACCTGATCCCAGATTCGCAGGAAGTTGCCGCCCCAGAGCTTGGCGATGTCTGCTTCGGAGTAGCCGCGCGAGATCAGTTCCGCCGTGACATTGCGAATGTCACCGACGTTTTCCCAGCCTTTGACGCCGCCTCCTTCGTTGAAGTCGGAGCTGATGCCGACATGGTCAATGCCGATTTTTCGCACCGTGTAGTCGATGGCGTCACCGAGGTCCTTGAGGCTGGCTTTGGGTTCTTCTTCGAGAATTGCGTAGAGACGGCTGGCGTACTGGCCGAATTTTTTCTCCGACCAGGCAGTGATGACCGGATCGCCCGGCATCAATGCCATGGCGAGGTTTGGCAGGGGCGGCAGGTCGAACTCTTTGCGCAGTTTGTTGAGTTTGTCCTGGGTGGTTTGGGTCAGCGGGCGCAGGTATTGGGAGAAGCCGACCACCTGCACCACGCCACCGCTGTTCTTGATCAGCTGCATTTCCTTGTCGCTGAGATTGCGCGGGATATCGACCATCGCCCGTGGCGCCGAGTGCGAAGCGACCATCGGCGTGCGGCTCAATTGCGCGACTTGCTCCAGGGCCTTGGTCGACATTTGCGACACGTCGATGATCACGCCCAGGTCATTCAGGCGATGCACCGCTTGCTTGCCCAGGTCCGAGAGGCCGTCGAGGGCATCCGGCGAATCGTTGAAAAACGGCAAGGGGCGCGAAGAGTCGGCCCAGTCGTTATTGCCGATGTAGCTGAAGCCGAACATGCGCATGCCGCGTGCCGTCCACAGGTCCAGCAGGTTCAGGTCGTGGCCCAGCGGGTAGGCATTGAGCATGCTGATGAAAATCGCGAACTTGCCTTCGCCGTGCAAGCGACGGAAATCGTCGGGGGTGTAGGCAATGGCGACCTGATTGGGATAGTCGCGGACCATCCCGGAAATAATCTTGTAGCGGATCTCCTGTTGGTTGCGCGCCTCTTCGACGAAACCGGCGGTGGGCTTGTGCGGCGCGTTGGCGCCATTCCACAGTTCCGGCCAGCCGAAAATCGTCAGGGCCGCACCGGACAGGCGTCCGCGGTTGGCCTTGACCAGGTCGAACTGGCCCTCGCCATCCTTGTCGGCTTCGTTGCCCTGGGTGCCGAAGTTCTGCATCAGGGTGATGTGGCTGTCGAAGGAGAGCATGCGCTCGTGCAACTCGTCGGCCTGTTGCATGACCTTGATCGGGTAACCGGGGTTGTCCTTGAACCCGTAATACCAGACCGCGAAGCTGGCGCCGGCGCTGATCGCCAGGGCTAGCGGCAGGCCGATGTAAAGAGCCTTTTTCGAACGTGGTTTTGTCATTGCCATCTCTGTCAGGTTCGCCGCCCCGGTGCAGGCGCAGGGGCCTTTGCTATCTGGGAGGAACGAGTGGCTGGCAGAAAAAATTAGGAGACAGCGAGATACCCTGTGGCGAGGGAGCTTGCTCCCGTTGGACTGCGAAGCAGTCCTGAAACCTGCAGCCTCGTACTGCCAGGCACACCGCATGCACCGGATTTACGACTGCTTCGCAGCCGAGCGGGAGCAAGCTCCCTCGCCACAGGGGATTGTGTTTGGCACGCTTAAATTTCCCCGCACAACAAACGTTCTAGCTTGGATAAAGCCTGCTTCATGGCTGACACAGGTAGGGCAATGACGATTTCTCGACGATGGTTCATGGCAGGCCTGGCGCTGACTGGCGCTGCCGTGCCTGCGGCTTATTATGGGCATCGCGAATGGACGAAGCCGGACCCGACGATCACCCCCGGCGAAGCGACGGTCGACCTCGCGGACACCGCGGGTCAGCAGTTGGCCAACTCGCTGCGGGGCATCTGGGAAATCCGCTTCGAAGGTTCGCAAGCGGGCCTCGACGGTTTACCGCAGCACGGGCTGGAGCTGTTTCTCGACATCGCTCAGCGCGGCCGTGGCCTGCGTGGCTGCCTCGATACCGCGCAGCAGTTACGCGGTGAAGCCGAGCCGCGTTACCGGGTGATCGGCGACCTGGTATCGCCTGACGCCAGCCAGCTGTACTGGCGCCTGATCGATCGGCAATCGGCCAACGGCGCGCCGGCTTATGAGCTGGCGGTCACGCTCGATGAGGTCTGGGCCGATTTCGGCAATGCCGGCAGTGGCACGCTCAGCGGGCGGATTCTGCGTCCGGATCGCCCGCTCGGTTTGCCGGAACTGGACAATCGCTTTGTCGCGCGCAAACGGCTGTTTCCCGAAGCCCGTGAGCGTGTCGGTCTGAATCCGCCGTTGCTGGCGTGGCTGATATCCGCCGAACACCGCTTGTTCCACCAGCTCTGGCACGCCTCGCGGGACAAATGGCACAAACTCTCCAAGGACCAACAGGGCGCCTTGCGCGGCATCGGCTGGCAGCCGGGCCCGCGGGGCAATGAGCGCGATGCCCGGGGGGCGCGCAAAGACCGTAATGGCTCGGGGATCGACTTTTTCTTCATGCACCGGCACATGCTCGGCACGGCGCGTTCGATGCAGGACCTGCCGTCCTGGTCGAGCTTCCCGATGCCGCAGCCGGAGCTTGAACGCGACCGTCAGGGCTTCGCCCGCTATTTCGACAATCACGATGGCACGGCGCTGCCGCCTACCTGGCTGGCCGCCGAAGACACCGAGTACACCCAGTGGGTCAGCGACATCAAAACTGCCGAGACCTACCACAGCAATTTTCAGGTGTGGGAATCCCGTTACCGCGACCCGCGTTATCTGTCGAAGCTGACCCTGGGGCAGTTCGGTTCGGAGATCGAGCTGGGGCTGCACGACTGGCTGCACATGCGCTGGGCCTCGGTGCCACGCGATCCTTCCAACGGTCAGCCGGTGCCTTTCGCCAGGGATCCGGCGGACTTTGCCGCGCGTTGGTATGCGCCGGAAAACGACTTCCTCGGTGACCCGTTTTCATCCCATGTGAACCCGGTGTTCTGGCACTTCCACGGCTGGATCGACGATCGTCTGGAAGACTGGTTCCGCGCCCACGAGCGTTTCCATCCGGGTGAACTCAGTCGGCTTGAGGTCAATGGCGTGCCCTGGTTCGCCCCGGGACGCTGGGTTGAAGTCGATGATCCATGGCTCGGCCCGAGCACCCACGGTTGCAGCACCACGCCGGGATTGCAGGTCGGCAAGTCGGTGGAAATGGACCCGGAAACCATGAAGCTGGCGCTGCGCATCACCTTCGGCACTGACGAAAAGAAACTCGCGGATTTGTTCCGGCGAGTGCCGCAACGGCCATGGTATGCGCGGAATCTGAAGGTCAAGCCGCTGAGGTCGTAAGCCAGGCACTTGTGGCAAGGGAGCAAGCCCCCTCGCCACATGGTTTTTGGTGACAGATAACCTCGATCAAAGCACCTGCCACCCTCCACCCAACGCCTTGTACAGCGCAATGCTCGCCTGCACCCTCGACAACCGCAGTTGCACATTCGCATCCTGCGCCGCATACAGCGTGCGCTGCGTTTCCAGCACCGTCAGCCAATCCTCGGCTCCGGCCTGATAGCGGCTTTGCGCAATGTTGAACGCGGTTTGGGCCTGGTTCAGTTCTTCGCGTTGCCACTGCCGCTGCTCATCCAGGCCGCGAATGCTGTTGAGGGCTTTTTCGACATCGGCAAAAGCATTGATGATTGCGCCTCGGTAGGCTTCCAGCAGTTCTTGTTGGCGGGCCGTGGCCTTGTCGCGCTCGGCGCCGAGGCGGCCGTTGTTGAAGATCGGCGCGACCAGCCCGGCGGTGAGGTTGTAGAACGGGCTGCGCAGAATATCGCTGGCCGTGTTGGCGCCCGAGCCGATGTTGGCGCTGAGGGTTACGGCGGGCAACATGGCGGCGCGTGCGACCGTGACGTTGGCCTGGGCGGCGGCCAGTTGCGCTTCGGCGCGGGCGATATCCGGGCGGCGGCTGAGCAGTTCGCTGGGCAGCCCGGCGCCGATGGCGGGCCACTGCAGTTGCTCGAAGGACTCCTGGCTGGTCGGCAGTTGCTGAACCGGCCGGCCAAGCAGGGCAGCGAGGCTGATCCGGGCGTCTTCGGCTTGCTGGCGAATCAGCGGCAGTTGCCGTTGTTGCGCCGCCACCAGGCTTTTCTGTTGCGCCAGTTCCAGTGCGGTGGCCGAGCCTGAGTCGAAACGGGTCTGCACCAGTTTCAAAACGTTCTGTGCGTTGGCCAGGTTCAGCCCGGCAATGCGACTTTGTTCATCCAGCGACAAGGCTTGCGCGTAGCTGTTGGCCACGCCGCTGAGCAAGGTCAATTCAACCGTGGCCTGATCGAACTCGCTGGCGCGCAGCCCGAACTGCGCACTGTCTCGGGACGCGCGTTTGCCGCCCCAGAAGTCGATCTCGTAACTGGCGCTGAGGTTGGCGTCAAAGTAGTCCACGGCTTTGTTACTGCTGTCGGCATCGAGTTGGCTATAGCCGTTGCCGCGCAGCAATTTCTGGCGGTTGGCGTTCATGCCGGCCTTGACCTCCGGCAGCTGCGAGCCGCCGGCAATCACCGTGTCGGCCCGGGCCTGATGCACCCGAGCGATGGCGGCGGCCAGGTCATAACTGCCGACGCGGGCCTGTTCGATCAGGCGATCAAGCTGCGGGCTGCCGAACTGCGTCCACCATTGTCGACTCGTCCGGGAGGCACTTTCATCGTGTGGCGATTGCCACGCCGGCGGTGGTTGTATGCCGCTGTCCGGGCGCGCAGCCGGGTGGCTGCACGCGCCGAGTAACAGGCAAAGGGTCAACAGGCTCAGTTGCGGTTTCATAGATCGATCATTCACTGGTAAGGGCCGTGACCGGGTCGAGCCGGGCAGCTTTGCGGGCCGGCATGAAGCCGAAGACAACGCCGGTGATCAGTGCGCAGGCGAAGGCGCCGATGACTGCCACCAGGGAAAAGGCCACCGCGACTTTGCTGAGCACCAATACGCCGCCGACGATCAGCGCCAGGGCAATGCCGGCGATCCCGCCGACCACCGAGAGCATCACTGCTTCGGTGAGAAACTGGCGCAAAATGTCGCGTTGACGGGCGCCGGTGGCCATGCGGATACCGATCTCGCGGGTCCGTTCGCGCACAGTCATGAGCATGATGTTCATCACGCCGATGCCGCCCACCAGCAGCGAGATCGCCGCAATCGAGCCGAGCATCAGCGACAGCGTATTTTGCGTGCGCGCCTCGGCCTGAATCATCGCGGCGTTGTTGGTCAGTTCGAAATCGTGTTTGCCATCGTGCAGGCGCAACATCAATTGCTCGATGGCCTTTTCGGTCTCTTTGACTTTGCGCGCATCGGCCGCGGCAATGGCCACGTATTCGGGGTTGTGGGTGCCGAACAACCGGACACTGGCGGCCGAGTAGGGCACGGCAATCCGGTTGTCGCTGTCGGAGTCGCCGGAGCTGGCGCCTTTTTCCGCGAGCACACCGACGACCTGGAAGGGCACGTTTTCGATCAAGATATATTGGCCGATGGGGTTGGCGACATCCTTGAGCAACTTGCTGCGCACCTTATGGCCGATCACCGCGACCGCCGCTGCGTTGCGTTCATCGGCCTCGGTGAAGTAGCTGCCTTCGACCACCGGCCAGTTGAAGATCGCCGGGAAATTGGTGTCATTGCCGCCGACGTAGCTCAAATGGTCGAGGTTGCCGAAGCGCACCCCGGCTTCGGCGCCGTTGACCGGCATGATTCGCATGACCTGCGGCAGGCTGGCCAGGGCCGCGACGTCATCCAGGGTCACGATGCCCGGCGGCGTGCGCGGGTTGGGGGCGGAGCCGCTGAGGTAAATGATGTTCGAGCCGAACGCGCCCATCTGCGCCATGACCTGACGCTTGCTGCCTTCGCCGACGGCCAGCATCACCACCACCGAGGCGACGCCGATGATGATCCCCAACAGCGTCAGGGCGGTGCGGAAGCGGTTGATCCACATCACCCGCCAGGCCGCATGTACCGCATCCACAAGTTCGCCTTTCCAGGCACCGGTGGCCTCGCTGCCTTCGCTCAGCCGCTTGCGCAAATCCACCGCTTGCAGCGCACCGGGATTGGCCGAGTCCTGCTCGGCGGGGTTGTCGCGGGCGCTGTCGCTGATGATCAGGCCGTCACGGATTTCGATCACGCGTTTGGCTCGCGCCGCCACGTCGCGGTCGTGGGTGATGAGGATCACTACATGACCCTGGCTCGCCAGTTCGTCGAGCAGTGCCATGACCTCGGCGCCGCTGTGGCTGTCGAGGGCACCGGTAGGTTCGTCGGCGAGGATGATGTGGCCGCCATTCATTAATGCGCGGGCGATGGACACCCGTTGCTGCTGGCCGCCGGAGAGCTGGTGCGGACGGTTGCCGGTGCGTGATGCCAGGCCGAGACGGTCGAGCAGGGCGGCGGCGCGGGCGTGGCGTTCGGCCGCCGGAGTGCCGGCGTAGATCGCCGGCATCTCGACGTTTTCCTGGGCCGAGCCGGACGGAATCAGGTGGTAGCCCTGAAACACGAAACCGAAGGCCTCGCGGCGCAGCCAGGCCAGTTCATCGCTGTCGAGTGCCGCGACGTTTTCGCCGGCGAACAGGTACTCGCCGGACGTTGGCCGGTCGAGGCAGCCGAGGATGTTCATCAGCGTCGATTTGCCGGAGCCGGAAGCGCCGACGATCGCCACGAACTCCCCGGCGTGGATCGACAGGTCGATGCCGCGCAAGACGTGAACTTCAGGCGCGTCGCCGCCACCGTAGGATTTACGAATGTCCTGCAGGTCGATCAGAGGCGTTTGCATTCAACCTCCGCTGCCGTCGGCGGGGCCGATCAACAGGTGATCGCCTTCGACCAGTCCGTCGAGGATCTGCACCTTCAGGCGATCGCTGATGCCGGTGCGCACAGTCCGTTGTTCGATGCTGCCGTTCTGGGCGACCACCCGAGCGGTTTGACTGTCCGCCTGCGGGCCGCTCTGCAACGCCGCGACAGGCGCGGTAAGGACGTTGTTTGCCTGATTGGAAACGAAGAACACTTGGGTGGTCATTTCCGCCATCAGCGCATTGTCGGCGTTGTCGACATCCAGCAGCACCGTGTACAGCACCACGCGGGCCGTCCCGCTTTTACTGGAACTGGCCGGGCTGCCGCCGCCCCGGCTGGTCTGATCCAGCGGTTTGGGCGGTATCGGCAAAATCTGCCGCACCGTGCTGCTCCAGCGCCGGTTACCGCCGCTGAGCGTGGTGAACCAGGCGCTCATGCCGGGTTTGACGTGGCCGATGTCAGCCTCCGAGACCTCGGCCCAGGCCGTCATCGGCGACAGTTTGGCGATGCGCAGGATCAGCGGCGTTTGCTGCTGGGCGTTGAGGGTCTGGCCTTCTCGGGCATCGAGGGCCACGACCGTTCCGCTCATCGGTGCGTAAATGCGCGTATAGCCGAGTTCGGCCTGATCGCTGCGCAGGCTGGCCTGGGCCTGACGGATCTGCGCCTCGAACATGTCGATGCGCGCCTGGGTGGTGCGCAGTTCGGCTTGGGCCGTTTGCACGTCTTCGTCGCGTGTCGCGCCGCCGGCGGCGAGGTTCTGTTGACGCTGATATTTCTGCCGGGCCAGGTCGTGCTGTGCCCGTTGCTCCTGCAGCTGCGCCTTGAGGTTGTCGATGGAGAAACGCCCGGCGTCGAGTTTGGCCTGTTGGGTGGAAGGGTCTATCTCCACCAGCAACTGGCCTTCCTTGACCACGTCACCGACTTCCACATGGATCTTGTGGATCTGCCCGGAGGCCTGGGCGCCGACATCGACATACCGCCTCGGTTGCAGGGTTCCCAATGCCGTAACGCTGCTTTCGATGTCGCCGCGCGCGACCTGGACCGTGGCGAACCGGTCACGACCCGCAGGCAAAACCTGCCAGGCAGCGACAGCGATAACGGGGATCAGACAAAGGGCTACAAGCAGGGCGCGTCGGGTGTGACGGGGACGTTTCATGCAGGGTTCCGGCCAATAGGATTCGGCCCGTCATTCAGCTGGCGCGCAAAAACCTGGCGACAGCTGAACGCTGTCGGAGGGCCGACAGACACGGGGAGCTGTCCTGTAAACGAGGGAAGAGGCGGGGAATTTAAGTGTTGAGGCTTTGAGTGACAGACAAATTTACAGGTATAGGACAGCACTATTTAGCAGGCAAATAGAAACAGCGCTTTAAATCTATATGAGAATTACTATAAATTACACACTCGAAATCGCCATCATCGTGCCACTGCCTATTTGGGCGATGGCGGATCTGGTTCAAGGATAGAAACCGCACCCCGTGCGGCCGGGAGTCATGTTGGAAAACTACTATCGCGAGCTGGTGTGTTTCCTGAACGCCAGGCTAGGCAACCGCCAGGTGGCCGAAGATGTGGTGCATGACGCGTATCTGCGGGTACTGGAGCGTTCCAGCGACACGCCGATCGAGCAACCCCGGGCGTTCCTTTATCGCACCGCGCTCAACCTGGTGATCGACGACCATCGACGCAATGCCTTGCGACAGGTCGAGTCCCTGGACGTGCTCGACAGCGAAGAACGCTACTTCATCCCTTCGCCCCACAACAGCCTCGATCACGGTCAGCGCCTGGACATGCTCCAGCGCGCGCTGGCGGAATTGCCACGGCTGTGTCGCGAGAGCTTTCTGTTGCGCAAGATCGAAGGCCTGTCGCACCCGCAAATCGCCGAGCACCTGGGCATTTCCAAGGCGCTGGTGGAAAAGCACATCGTCAATGCCATGAAGCATTGCCGGGTGCGGATGCGCCAGTGGGATGTCGCTTAAATCAGGCCTCGTTAAATTTTTTTTCATTGTCCTCGTTCCTATTCAACAGACGATCTGCTGCCGCCAAAGGCCGGTCAGGTCACCCAGGCTTTATCCCCGCAGCTGCGGGGTTTATCCAGAGGACACTGGAAATGACACAGGCAATTGCATCGCCCATCGTTCACGACCTGATCGGCGTCGGTTTCGGCCCTTCGAACCTGGCCCTGGCCATCGCCCTGCAAGAGCGCGGGCCGAGTCAGGGCGAGCTGGATGTGCTGTTTCTCGACAAGCAGGCGGACTACCGCTGGCACGGCAACACCCTGGTCACCCAGAGCGAACTGCAGATTTCGTTTCTCAAGGACCTGGTGACGCTGCGCAACCCGACCAGCCCGTATTCCTTCGTCAACTACCTCAAGCACCACGGTCGTCTGGTGGACTTCATCAACCTCGGCACCTTCTATCCGTGCCGCATGGAGTACAACGACTACCTGCGCTGGGTCGCCGGGCAATTTACCGGGCAGAGCCGCTACGGCGAGGAAGTGCTGACCATCGAGCCGGTGCTGCACAACCAGCAGGTCGAGGCGTTGCGGGTGATCTCGCGTGATACTCAGGGGTTGCAGCATGTGCGCACCACCCGTTCGGTGGTGGTCAGCGCCGGTGGTACACCGCGCATTCCCGAAGCGTTCAAGGCACTGAAGAATGACGGTCGGGTGTTCCACCATTCCCAGTACCTGGAGCGTATGGCCAAGCAGCCATGCTTGAACAACCAACCGATGAACATCGCGATCATCGGCGGCGGGCAGAGCGCGGCGGAGGCCTTCATCGACCTCAATGACAGCTTCCCGTCGGTGCAGGTGGACATGATCCTGCGCGGCTCGGCCCTGAAACCGGCCGATGACAGCCCCTTCGTCAACGAGGTGTTCTCGCCGGAGTTCACCGACCTGGTGTTCCAGCAGGCCAGCAGTGAACGCGAGCGTCTGGTCAACGAGTACCACAACACCAACTATTCGGTGGTGGACATCGACCTGATCGAACGCATCTACGGGATCTTCTACCGGCAGAAAGTCTCGGGCATCGCGCGCCATGCGTTCCGTACCCTGACCACCATCGAAAAAGCCACCGCCACCGAACGCGGTATCGAGCTGGCGATGCGCAACAACGCCACCGGCGAAATCACGGTTCACCGTTACGACGCCGTGGTGCTGGCCACCGGTTACGAGCGGCAGATGCACCGCAAACTGTTGGCTCCGTTGGAGCAGTACCTGGGTGATTTCGAGGTCGATCGCAACTACAGACTGATCACGGACGAGCGTTGCAAGGCCGGTATCTACATGCAGGGCTTCTGCCAGGCCAGCCACGGCTTGAGCGACACATTGCTGTCGATCCTGCCGATCCGCGCCGATGAAATCGCCGGCTCGTTGTATGACCATGGCAAATCCCGTGGGCATGGGCGCTCGGTTAGGGACTTGTTGTTGGCTACCGCCAGCTGACATTGAGTTGTTCCTGAAAAGATCGCAGCCTTCGGCAGCTCCTACATGGAATCGTGTACACCCATGAAATATCGGGCGGACACAAATTCTGTAGGAGCTGCCGCAGGCTGCGATCTTTTGATCTTCATGGCTGACGGAAACCCAATCCTGAACCCTTCCTGAAGAACCCTGCGATTCCCCCCATCACACCCCCGTGCAGCGTTTACTCTCTAGGTATCGCGGCGTAAGCTTCGCGCGTTTTCATCAATTAGCGGAGACCCACAGTGGGTACTTGTTCGAGTGACAGTTGTCGGCCGGTCTCGGTAACCGGCATTTTCCCGGCAAGATAACGCGCAGCCTTTTTGTGCCGTTGTCTCGCCGTAAAGCGAGCAGCGGCATCCCGATCGTGGCCGGTTTTGGCCCGACTCCCGACGTCCTCTCATCGACGCTGAACAGCGTGTGATGTTCGACCCCGTGTCGTCATCGCAGCGCCTCGACACGCCTGCTCGACGGTTTCCCGGCTGACCCTGGGGGGCACTGCCATGAACCTGACCTGGCTGAAAGAATTCTTCGCCGGATTCCTGCGAAACCGTCACATCGCCCGGCACTTCCGTCGACTGGCGTTGCTGGAAAGCTTCACCGACACCACGGTCAGCCGTGAAGTCCCGCCGACGCTCGCGCAAACCCTGGTCGCCGCCGCCAACAGCGACACCGGCCAATTGCTGGATAACCTCGGCAGCCACCCTGACGGCCTGACTGAACCCGAGGCCGATGCGCTGCGCGAACAGTACGGCCTCAACGAAGTCGAGCACGAGCAACCGCTGCCGTGGTGGACGCACCTGTGGCACTGCTACAAAAACCCGTTCAACCTGCTGCTGACGTTGCTGGCGGTGATCTCCTGGCTGACCGAAGACATGAAAGCCGCCATCGTGATTTTCTCGATGGTGGTGCTCTCGACCTTGCTGCGTTTCTGGCAGGAAACCAAATCCAACCAAGCCGCCGACGCGCTCAAGGCGATGGTCAGCAACACCGCCACGGTGATGCGTCGGGAGGAGGCGAACAACGGTGCGCAACGCCTTGAATTGCCGATCAAGCAACTGGTGCCGGGCGACCTGATCGTGCTCTCGGCCGGTGACATGATTCCTGCCGATTGCCGAGTGCTCAACGCCAAGGACCTGTTCGTCAGCCAGGCTGCGATGACCGGTGAATCGATGCCGGTGGAAAAATTCCCACGTCAGCAGGACAACCACACCCACAACCCGCTGGACCTCGACAACATCCTGTTCATGGGCACCAACGTGGTGTCCGGCACGGCCATGGCGCTGATTCTCACCACTGGCAACAACACCTATTTCGGCGCGCTGGCGCAGCGGGTCGGTGCCACCGATCGTGCGCCAACCTCGTTCCAGACCGGGGTCAACAAAGTCAGTTGGTTGCTGATTCGCTTCATGTTTGTCATGGCGCCGCTGGTGTTGTTCATCAACGGTTTCACCAAGGGTGACTGGACCGAAGCGTTGCTGTTCGCGCTGTCGATCGCCGTGGGCCTGACCCCGGAAATGCTGCCGATGATTGTCACCTCGACCCTGGCCAAGGGCGCGGTGTTCCTGTCGCGCAAAAAAGTCATCGTCAAACGCCTCGACGCGATCCAGAACTTCGGCGCCATGGACGTGCTCTGCACCGACAAGACCGGCACCCTGACCCAGGACAAAATCTTCCTCGCGCGCAACGTCGATGTCTGGGGCAACGATTCCGATGACGTGCTGGAAATGGCCTACCTCAACAGCTACTACCAGACCGGCCTGAAAAACCTGCTGGACGTGGCCGTGCTGGAGCACGTGGAAATCCACCGTGAGCTGAAAGTCGGCACGGCGTTTCGCAAGGTCGACGAGATTCCGTTCGACTTCACCCGGCGGCGCATGTCGGTGGTGGTGGCCGAGCGTGATCAACCACATCTGCTGATCTGCAAAGGCGCGGTGGAAGAAGTGCTGGCGGTGTGCACCCGGGTACGCCACGGCGATGCCGACGAGGCGCTGAGCGATGAATTGCTGGCGCGGATTCGCCAGGTCACCGCCGCCTTCAATGCCGAAGGCCTGCGGGTAGTGGCGGTGGCGGCGCGGCCGATGATCGAGGGCCGCGACACTTACAGCCTGGCCGATGAACAGGCGCTGACGCTGATCGGTTACGTGGCTTTCCTCGATCCACCGAAGGAAAGCACCGCGCCGGCACTCAAGGCCCTGGCCGCGCACGGTGTGGCGGTGAAAGTGCTGACTGGCGACAACGAACTGGTGACCGCGAAAATCTGCCGCGAAGTCGGGCTGGAGCAGCAAGGCCTGCTGATGGGCAACGACATCGAGCGCATGAGCGACGCCGAGCTGGCGGTGGCGGTGGAGACCACCAACGTCTTCGCCAAACTCACGCCGTCGCACAAGGAACGCATCGTCCGCCTGCTCAAGGGCAACGGCCATGTGGTCGGTTTCATGGGCGACGGCATCAACGATGCGCCAGCCCTGCGCACTGCCGACATCGGCATTTCGGTGGACAGCGCGGTGGACATCGCCAAGGAAGCGGCGGACATCATCCTTCTGGAAAAGAGCCTGATGGTGCTGGAGGAGGGCGTGCTGGAAGGGCGGCGGACCTTCGCCAACATGCTCAAGTACATCAAAATGACCGCCAGCTCGAACTTCGGCAATGTGTTCTCGGTGCTGGTGGCCAGTGCGTTCATTCCGTTCCTGCCCATGCTGCCGATGCACCTGCTGGTGCAGAACCTGCTCTACGACATTTCGCAGATCGCCATCCCGTTCGATAACGTCGATGAAGAGATGCTGAAACAACCACAACGCTGGCAGCCGGCGGACGTCGGGCGCTTCATGCTGTTTTTCGGCCCGATCAGTTCGATCTTCGACATCAGCACCTTTGCCTTGATGTGGTACGTGTTCGATGCCAACACCCCGGACCACCAGACCCTGTTCCAGTCTGGCTGGTTCGTGGTCGGGCTGCTGACCCAGACGCTGATCGTGCACATGATCCGCACGCCGAAGCTCCCGTTCCTGCAAAGCCGCGCCGCCATGCCGCTGCTGGTGATGACCGGCATCATCATGGCCGTGGGGATTTTCCTGCCGATGGGGCCGCTGGCGCACTACTTCAAACTGCAGGCGCTGCCGTCGCTGTATTTCGTGTTCCTGCCGGTGATTCTGTTGGCGTACATGGCGCTGACCCAGGCGGTGAAAGGCTTCTATATTCGGCGGTTTGGTTGGCAGTAATGCTGCCAAATTGTAGGAGCTGCCGAAGGCTCGGGCCGCGTTCGGACGATCTCTTGATCCTGCTTTGAAAAAATCAAAAGATCGCAGGCTGCGCCAGCTCCTACACAGGCTGCGATCTTTTAATCTTTAAGTCGGATAGAGCCCTCGATTTTTAGGAAAAGTCCTACAGAACGCTTCCCGAGTCTTCCGTAGCCTTGCCGCCTCACTTATCAGCCATTGACGTGGAGGCCCGCGATGACCAACAAAGCCTTGCGCATCCTGATCGCCGACGAACAGCATTTTCACCGGCTGAAAACCGAGCGGTTGTTCAATCAGCTCGGTTATTACCGGGTGGCACCGGTGCACAGCCTTGCAGATATGCTGAACCTGGTGGAGTACGGTTGCGAGCCGTTCGACCTGGTGGTCGTCAATGCCGCTCTGGCGGCAGGGGCATTGGATCTGTCCGGGTTCTTCCGCGATAACCATCAGGTTCATCACGCCTTGATCTACAACGACCACGCGGCGCTGCCGGATTTGGCAGCCATCCGACGGCTGATGGCGCGCATCGATCTGTCTATGTGTGAAGCTGCGCCGCTTCTGGATCATGAGCGGAGTCGCCGACGAATTGGTTGAACTCAGGGTTACCGTCCGTCGGTACTATCATTTCTGACAGGTACATTTCTCCTGCTTTCCGTGCAAAAGTCATCGCGCAGCCGCTGCGTCTATCCCGGCGGTTAGCGGCGGGCAATCGTTGAGTTTTTGCAAAGGAATTGCCATGAAGAAAGCGCTGCTTGTGGACGATCATCCGGTGATACGCGCCGCAGTCAGACTTGTACTTGAGCGGGAAGGTTTCAAACACTTCTATGAGGCGTCCAGTGTTGGCGAGGCCTTGTCGATACTTCGTGAGCATGCAGTCGATCTGGTGGTACTGGATCTGGTGATGCCCGGTGGTGATGGGCTGGAGCTGCTGGGCCGGATCAAGGCCAGTGATTGGTTATGTCTGGTACTGGTTTTCACCTCCCTGGATCCGCTGTTTTTTCAAGAGCGTTGCATGCGCGCCGGGGCCATGGCGTACGTCGCCAAGACCAACGACTTGAATCAATTGCAAAAAGCCGCGCATGCAGTCATGGCCAACTACACCTTTTTCGTCCGACTGCCTTCGGTGTCGCAGGACCCCCGGCAACGCAGCGAAAAAGAGATGATCGACAAACTCTCCAACCGCGAACTGACGATCCTGCGGTATTTGGCTCAGGGTATGAGTAACAAGGCTATCGCCGAGCTTATGCACCTGAGTCACAAGACCGTCAGCACCTACAAGACCCGCTTGATCGAAAAACTGGGGGTGAATGCAGCAGTGCACCTGCGCGATTTCGCCGTGCGCAATCATCTGATCTGAATGAGCCCGACCGTGCGCATCTTCCTGTGGGTCTTGATGCTATGTCTTGCATCGCAGGCCCTGGTCGCGGTAGCCGACGAGCCTAAGTCATTGCGCCTGCTGGGGCGCTCCACGGTGGAGAGCAACGCTGTCCAGCTGGATGTGGATGATCGCAATTGGCTGATCAGCAAGCGGGTGTTGCGCGTCGGAGTAACGGGGCCGGACTACCCGCCCTTCGAATTGACGCGCAATCACGATGAACTGGAGGGCATTACCGCCGATTATGTCGGGCTGCTTGCGCAACTGCTGCACGTCAACGTCGAGGTGCTGCGCTATGGCACACGCGAGTCAGCGATGGCGGCACTCAAACGCAAAGACCTGGATCTGCTGGGAACCTCCAACAGCTTCGAGGCCGCCGATCCCGAACTGAATCGAACCAGCGCCTATGCCGAAGATCAGCCGATGCTGGTCACCAGACTGGACGAGCGCATGCCCGAGGATCTGGCTGGTAAACGCATTGCCATGGTCGCCGACTATCTGCCGGAGCAGACCGTCAAAGCCTTCTATCCCAAGGCTGATCTGCAACGTTACTCATCGCCGCTCGATGCACTCGGAGCCGTGGCATATGGGCAGGATGATGTGTATCTCGGGGATCTTATCAGTGCCAATTACCTGATCAACAACAACTACCACAATAACGTTCAGTTGATGGGGCCATCCGGCCTTGACGCCAACCCGTTCGGTTTCGCATTGGCGCGGGACAATACGCGCCTGAAAAACATTGTCGACAAGGCACTGGCGGCGATCCCTATGGAGCAACGATTTGCCATCGAGCAACGATGGAGTGCCGGCCGCGCCAATCGTCTGGGTCTGCAGCGGGTGAGTCTGAGCGCCAGTGAACAGCAATGGCGGGCTCGGCATCCGACGGTGAGCGTCGGAGTGGTCGGGGACTTTGCGCCTTTGACTTTCTATGATGCCGAAAGGCGATTCAGCGGGTTGACCGCGCAATTGTTGACGCTGATCAGCCAGCGTAGCGGTTTGAACTTCAACGTGCTGCGGGGCCAATCCCTGGACGAGCAGATCCAGCGACTCAAGGCCGGCGAGATCGACATATTGCCGGCGCTCATCCCCACGACTGAAGGTGTGGCCGGGCTGCGTTTTACCAGCCCTTACGTCACCAATCCATACACGCTGGTCAGTGCAGTCACCCCCGGCAGCCCGAGAACTCTGGAGGATCTGGCCGGCAAACGCCTGGCGATCTATCACAGTCATCCAATGCGCGCATTCATTCTTGCCAGGGCACCGCAGGTGCGGATGCTGGATGTGCAAAGCCCGGCCCAAGGCCTGGAAATGGTCATGAAGGGGGAAGCTGATGCCGCGCTCAGTTCATTGTTCATGACCCGCTACCTGATTGCCCGGTATTACGGCGGGCGTCTGCGCATCAGCAGTACTGTGGGCGATGAACCGGCACGCATCGCTCTGGCGACCGGAAATGATGCGCTGGAGCTGCACTCGATACTGAACAAGGCATTGCTGAGCATCTCGCCCCAGGAGATGGACGATCTGGTGGCCCGCTGGAGCAATGACGTGGTGGTGGATGACAGCTATTGGCTGCGTCATCGCCAAGGCATTCTTCAGGCATTTGCCGTGGCTGGCGCCTTGCTGTTACTCGCCCTGGGCTGGATCGCCTGGCAGCGCCGGCAGATCCGCCAGCGCCAGCAATGGTTGCAGCAATTGCAGGACGCCAAGGACGCGGCGGACGACGCCAATCGCGCCAAAACCACCTTTCTGGCGACCATGAGTCATGAGATCCGCACGCCGATGAACGCGCTGATCGGCATGCTCGAGCTGACCTTGATGCGCGCGGATGAAGGCGTCATCGACCGTTCTGCCGTTGAGGTGGCGTCCAGTGCCGGCCAACAATTGCTGGCGCTGATCGGCGACATTCTGGATATCGCGCGGATCGAGTCAGGGCATTTATCCCTGAGCCCTGAGCGCGCCAATCTGCGGGGGCTGGTGGAATCGGTGTGTCGGGTTTTCGAAGGCCTTGCACGGCAGAAAGCGCTGGCGTGGCGAATCGATCTGGACGAATACAGTGACTGTGATGTGTTGATCGATCCCATCCGTTTCAAGCAGGTGCTGTCCAATCTGCTGAGCAATGCCATCAAGTTCACCCATGAGGGGGAGGTGAGCCTGACGCTGCGGGTAGCGCCCGTTACGGCGGGGCATCTGGCGGTCAGCGTACGCATTGAAGACACCGGCATTGGCATCAGCACTGTCGACCGCCAACGATTGTTCAGCCCGTTTATCCAGGCCGATAACGGCCGACAGTCAGCCCGAAGCGGTTCTGGCCTGGGGTTGGTGATCAGCCGCACGCTGTGCGAAATGATGGGCGGGCGGTTGCAACTCGACAGCGTTCCTGGGCAAGGCACGCGGATCGACATCAACCTTGAGCTGATCGCATTGCAACCGTTGCCTTCTAGTGTGGGGGGGGATATCGGGTTGCAGGCGCCGACGCGGTCACTGACGATTCTGGTGGTCGACGATCACTCGGCCAATCGATTGTTGCTTTCACGACAACTGAGCCACCTGGGGCATCATGTTCTGGAGGCCGAAGAGGGCGCTCGGGGGCTTGAGCTGTGGCGCGAGCATGGCTTCGATCTGGTCGTTACCGACTGCAATATGCCGAGGCTCAGTGGTTATGAACTGACCGGTGCCATACGCGATGAAGAGCGCGCCAAGGGATTGCCGCCGACGCTGATTCTGGGGTTTACCGCCAATGCGCAGCCCGAGGAGAAGTTGCGCTGTCTGGAGGCAGGCATGGACGACTGCCTGTTCAAACCCATCCTGCTGGCGGATTTGCACGCTTGGCTGGCGTCGAGGTTTGCCAGTCAGGCGCCAGAGCACATCGACGAACCATCAACGCCCGAGATGGACCTGAGTGGCCTGGAGCAATACGTCGGTGCAGACCGCACACTCCTTAATCGCCTTTTGCATGAAGTGACGCAGACCAACCGGACGGACCTGGATGATTTGCTCCAGGCGCACGCCAATGGCAATCACCGTGT
Source organism: Pseudomonas sp. Pseusp11 (assembly GCF_047304405.1). NCBI lineage: Bacteria > Pseudomonadati > Pseudomonadota > Gammaproteobacteria > Pseudomonadales > Pseudomonadaceae > Pseudomonas > Pseudomonas sp. Pseusp11. The sequence continues at coordinate 64,690 of NZ_JBGLZF010000008.1, read as the reverse complement.
GCTGCTCGACCTGGCGCACCGCATCAAGGGCGGTGCGCGCATGGTTCGGGCACAGCGCTTGATCGAGGGCTGCGAGCAACTGGAGCTTGTCATCAACGGGGGAGATCCGGTGCTGCTCAAGGAAGCTGTCGATCAGTTGCAGCGCGCGATGTCATCGCTGGATAAACGCTTGAGCCAAGATTTAAGTCAGGGCTGAAACTCAATCCCACTGCGGCGCAATGCCGTTGGGGCTGGTCAGCCGCTGGCCGCGATCCAGGCCCGCGATCAGCGCCATGTCGGCGTCGTTCAGGGTCAGGGTGCAGGCGTGCAAATTGCTTTGCAGGTTGGTGCGTTTGGTGGAAGAGGGGATCACCGCGTACCCCAGTTGCATGGCCCAGGCCAGGGTGACTTGGGCCGGTGTCGCCTGCAGGCGATCGGCGATCTGCTGGATGAGCGGATCTTTCAGCACTTCGCCATAGGCCAGGGTCATGTAAGAGGTGATCTGGATGCCCTGGCTTTGCGCAAATTCGACGACCTTGCGGTTTTGCAGGTACGGGTGCAGCTCGATCTGGTTGGTGGCGATGTTCTCGGCACCGACCGCAGCGATGGCTTGCTTCATCAGGTCGACCGTGAAGTTGGACACGCCGATCCGACGGGTCAGGCCCAGTCGTTTGGCTTCGAGCAGCGCCCCCATGAATTCTTCGACCGGCACCTGGTCTTCCGGCGACGGCCAGTGGATCAGCGTCAGGTCCAGATAGTCGGTTTGCAGCTTATCCAGGCTCTCTTTGAGGCTGTCGATCAACCGGTCTTTGGCAAAATTGGCGACCCAGATTTTGCTGGTGATGAACAACTCTTCACGGGCAATGCCGCTGGCGACGATGGCCTGGCCGACCTCGGCTTCGTTTTCGTAGATTTGCGCGGTGTCGATGACCCGGTAACCCAGCTCAAGACCGGTGCTTACCGAATCGATGACCACTTGGCCTTGCAGGCGAAACGTACCAAGACCGAATGCGGGAATAGACATCAATGACTCCAGGGGTTGCAGTGGGAATGGGCGGGAGTATCCCCGGCTGCACCCTTGAGAAAAACCGCTGGTTTGGCAAAGCACTGTTTACCGCAAGTCATGAATGGGCTGTTGGAAGATCAAAAAATCTTCCTCCATCGTTCTCCAGATAGAACGATGAGGCTGATTTTTGCAGTCTAGTGCGCCAAAGGTCATGGTTTTAAGCTTTATCCATCGCGTCACACAACAGATTCAGAGGCCAAGATGAAAAACATCATCGGTATCTACACCAGTCCACGACCTCATTGGGTCGGCGACGGTTTTCCGGTTCGCACGCTGTTTTCCTACGACAACCTGGGCAAACACATCAGCCCGTTCTTGCTGCTGGATCACGCAGGTCCCGCCGAATTCACTCCGACCACCGAGCGTCGTGGCGTGGGTCAGCATCCGCACCGCGGGTTCGAGACCGTGACGATCGTCTACAAGGGCGAGCTGGAACACCGTGACTCCACTGGCAGCGGCGGCAAGATCGGCCCCGGCGATGTGCAATGGATGACCGCGGCCTCGGGGATCATTCATGAGGAGTTTCACTCCGAAGGTTTCGCCAAAACCGGCGGCACCCTGGAAATGGTACAGCTGTGGGTTAACTTGCCGGCCAGGGACAAGATGGCCGAGCCCGGTTACCAGACGATTCTCGACGGCGACATTGCGCGTATCCCGCTGGAAAACAATGCCGGCAGCCTGCGCTTGATTGCCGGTGAGTTCGACGGCCACAAAGGCCCGGCGCGGACCTTCACGCCGATCGACGTGTGGGATGTGCGCTTGAACGCCGGCAAGTTGCTGACCCTGGATCTGCATGAAGGACGCAACACCGCACTGGTGGTGCTGCGCGGTACGGTTCAGGTCAATGGTCAGGAACTGGTGCGTGACGGGCAGTTGGCGTTGTTCGAACGCAACGGTGATCAGCTCAGCCTCGAAGCCGACAACGATGCAGTCGTGCTGCTGCTCAGCGGCGAGCCGATCGACGAGCCCATCGTCGGCCACGGCCCGTTTGTAATGAACACCGAGCAGGAAATCCATCAGGCCTTCAGCGACTTCCAGTCGGGCCGGTTCGGCCGGATGAGCGGTTGAATACGACGCAGTAGTGGGTTGCTCTGCAACCTGGTATCTCCCACATCGGCTTTGTGGTGTTTTGCAGATCGCAGGCTTCGCCAGCTCCTACAATCTGTGAGATCTTCACGCCATTGGCCTTTGTTGGAGTTGCTTGATGCTGTCACTGCTCACCAATCACCCGTTGCTTAGCGCGCTGATCCTGATCCTGATCGATCTGGTGTTGTGGCGTTTGATCACGGCCAGCGGCAGCAACTGGAAACTGGCAGTGCGGCTGGTGATTTTCTCGCTGTTCAGCGTGCTGCTGTTCAACGAAGGCTTGAACCCCATGGCGCCGGCGCCCTGGGCCGATAATGTGCCGTTGCACCTGGCGGCAACCGGTTTGCAGATCGGTTGGTGGCTGTACGCGGCGCGCACCCTGACGGTGTTGCTCGGTGCGGTGATGATGCAACGGGTCGGGCACACCGGGCGCTTGTTGCAGGACCTGCTCGGCGCGGTGATTTTCCTGATCGCGGTCATCGCCGCACTGGCATACGTGCTCGAGTTGCCGGTCAAGGGCGTGCTGGCGACGTCCGGTGCGTTGGCGATCGTCGTCGGCCTGGCCTTGCAAAGTACCCTCAGCGACGTGTTCTCCGGGATCGTCCTGAACACCACCAAACCCTATCAACTGGATGACTGGATCTCCATCGATGGCACCGAAGGCCGGGTCACCGACATTGACTGGCGCGCCACGCGCCTGCAAACCGCGCAAGGCAGCATGGCGGTGATTCCCAACTCCCTGGCGGCCAAGGCCAAGATCGTCAACTTCAGCCGCCCAAGCGACATTTTCGGTGTCTCGATCAGCCTGCAAGTGAGCCCCCATGCTCGTCCGCAAAAAGTGGTCGATGCATTGGAGCGGGCCATGCAGGGGTGCCGTTTTCTGTTGAGCAAACCAGCGCCGAACGTGGCGTTGAAAAGCTCCGGCAGCACTGGCGTGGAATACGAAATCAGCGGTTTCGTGGTGTCCATGGATCAGAAACGCATGGTGCGTAATCAGTTGTTCGACCTGGCGTTCCGGCATTTGCAGGCATCCGGTATCAGCCTGTTGTCGAGCGTCGAGCCTAACGCGCCTGCTGCCTTGTCTCGGCCGCGGGCGCTGCTGGACAGCTCGAACATTTTCTCGACTCTGCGTCAGGAAGAGAAAGAAACCTTCAGCCAGAACATGACGCTACAAACCTTCCGCGCCGGCGAAATGATCCTGCCGGCGGGGGAGGTCAGCGATCACCTGTTCATCATCGAGTCCGGCGTGGTGTCGGTAGCCCTGAACCGCGGTGGCACCAAGTTCGAAGCCGCGCGCATGGGGCCGGGAGAGGTGATTGGCGAGGCCGGGGTTCTTTCCGATGAATCGGCGCTCGCCGACTTTACGGCCAAGACCTTTTGCACGCTTTATCGCATCGAGAAGGAATACCTCAAGCCTTGCCTCGATGCTCGTCATGACATCAATGAGGCGATGAAAGCCTTGCTGGATTTCCGTATGCATACGGCTCAGACGCTGATGCAGGAAACACCCAAGGTGGTGGCGAAGAAGGGGTTTTTGCAGTGGTTGCGCAGCCGTAGCCACTGATAGGTTGATTGCCTGTACCGACGCCTTCGCGAGCCTGTTCGCGAAGGCGTCGGTACCATCACTGAAGTCTTCTGGTCTATTGGCATCCTCAACTTCCCAATAATTGGCTATTTGTTCAACCGCAGGTCCGCATTAACGTAGCGCCAACACCCATTGTGATTGGAGCTCGCCATGCAAACCCGTATCGATTTCTACACCGCCTCCCCAGACGCCCTCAAGGCCATGATGGCCCTGGAAACCGCGGTCTCGAAACTACCGCTGGAAAAGTCGCTGATCGAACTGGTCAAGCTGCGCGCGTCGCAGATCAACGGTTGTGCCTTCTGCATCGACATGCACACTGCCGATGCCATCAAGGACGGGGAAACGCCACGTCGGCTGTTCGCCGTGACAGCCTGGCGCGAGGCGCCGTTCTTCACCAATCGTGAGCGCGCCGCACTGGCCTGGACCGAGTCCATGACCCAAGTGAGCCTGACCCACGCGCCGGACGAAGACTATGCGCTACTCAGCGCCGAGTTCAGCCCCAAGGAAATGGTCGACCTGACCGTGGCGATTTCCACCATCAACAGCTGGAACCGCCTGGCCGTGGGTTTCCGCAAGATGCCTCAGGCCTGATTTTTTGAAGTGCCGCCAGGCTCAATGAGCATCGGCACTCGGCGCGGCTGGTGGTTGCACCTTGCGCATCAAGGGCACCATCGCCGTGGCGAGAATGAAGCAGACCATGATCATCAAAAAGGCGTCACCGTAAGTTTGCGTCTGCGCTTCGCGGTAGGTCAGCAGCCACAGTTGATGCAGGCTGGCGGTGACGCCGATGTCACCGCTCTGGCCGAGGGCGGCGAAGTTGTGGCCGACCTGGGACAGCCACTGATTCAGAGCTTCGTTGGTGCTGTTGAGGTTCTCCGCCAGCCGGGTGAAGTGCAGGTTGGTGCGGTCATTGAGAATCGTCGCGCACGCGGCGATCCCCATTGCGCCGCCGAGGTTACGCATCAGGTTGAATAATCCCGAAGCATGTTTGAGCCGCGCCGGTGCCAACCCGCCAAGGGTCAGGGTCACCGCCGGCGGCACCGCCAGTTGCTGCGCGATCCCGCGCAAGGCTTGCGGCAGAATCAATTCTCTAGCCCCCCAGTCATGGGTGATCGGGCTGAAATCCCACATCGACAGGGCGAACAGCCCAAGGCCGGTCATCATGATCCAGCGCAGGTCGATGCGATTGGCCAGAAAGGCGTACAGCGGAATCGCCATAATCTGGAACACCCCGGTGGAAAAAACCGCCAGGCCAATGTCCAGCGCGCTGTAGCCGCGCACCCGGCCGAGAAACAGCGGCGTCAGGTAAATCGTCGCGAACAGGCCGATCCCGGTGACGAACGAAAAGAAACAACCGAGGGCGAAGTTGCGGTCCTTCAAGGCGCGCAGATCGACGATCGGGTTGGCCACGTGCAAGGTTCGACCAATGAAGGCCAATCCGGCCAGGCCGCTGATCCAAGCGGTGGTCAGAATCGTGCTGTCGCTGAACCAGTTCCAGCGTGGACCTTCTTCGAGGGTGTATTCCAGGCAGCCGAGAAACCCCGCCATGAACAGCATGCTCAGGTAGTCGGCGCCCTTGAGCAGCGACAATTCCGGCTGGTCGATTTTCACCAGCATCGGCACTGCCACCGCGACGAAAATCCCCGGCACCAGGTTGATGTAGAACAGCCAGTGCCAGGACGAAATGTCAGTGATCCAGCCACCGATTACCGGCCCCAGCGTCGGCGCCAGCGAGGCCACTGCGCCGATGGTTGCGGCGGCGATCACCCGTTGCTTGCCGGTGAAGAAAAAGAAGGCGGTGGTGAACACCAGCGGAATCATCGAGCCACCGAGAAACCCTTGCAGGGCGCGGAAGGCGATCATGCTCTGGATGTTCCAGGCCACGCCGCAGAGCAGGCTGGCCAGAGTGAAGCCAATCGCCGAAGCGCAGAACAGCCAACGGGTCGAGAACACCCGGGACAACCAGCCCGACAGCGGGATCACGATGATTTCGGCGATCAGGTAACTGGTCTGCACCCAGGCGGTTTCGTCGGTGCCGGCCGAGAGCCCGCCGCCGATGTCACGCAGCGACGCCGAGACGATCTGGATATCCAGCAGCGCAATGAACATGCCGATGCACATCGTGGCGAAGGCGAACACCTTGGTCGCCGTCGCCATGTTGGCGGCGTTGAACGGTTGCGCGGGGGCGCGGCTCATGGCGCGCGGGCCACGGTTGGGGTTTGCGCTTCAGGCTCGGCGCGGGTGTCCACTTCGGCCGTCACCGACAGGCCTGGACGCAGATGACCGAGTACGCCATCCGCCGGGTCGAGCAGGATCCGCACCGGCACCCGCTGGACGATTTTGGTGAAGTTACCGGTGGCGTTTTCCGGTGGCAGCACGCTGAACTGCGAACCGCTGGCCGGCGCCAGGCTGTCCAGATGCCCGTGGAACTCACGCCCCTTGAGCACGTCGGCATGCACGATCACACGTTGGCCCGGCGTCATCCGCGCTAGCTGATCCTCCTTGAAATTGGCATCGACCCACAATCCGCTGGCCGGCACCAACGACAACAGTTGCGAACCGGCCTGGGCATAAGCACCGACCCGCGCCCGACGATTGCCGATCACACCATCGACGGGGGCTTTCAACTCGGTGTAGCCGACGTTCAACTGCGCCAGATCACGCTCGGCCCGCGCCTGTATCAACGCCGCGCGGGCTTGTTGTTTCTGGGTTTCGATCACGTTCAACTGGCGTTGCGCGGCCAGCAATTCGGCCTGGGCCCGGGCACTTTGTGCCTGGGCCGTCTTGAAGGTGGCATCGGCCCGTTGTGCGCTTTCCACCGAGACGGCATTGCTGCCCACCAGGCGTTTGTAGCGTGCATTGTCGTCCCGCGAGCGCGCGGTTTCGGCGCCCGCGGCATCGATGCCGGCGCGGGCCTGGCCGATCACCGCGTATTGCAGTTGTTCGGTGGCGTCGAGGTTGGCGAGCAGCGCTTCTTCAGCGGCCACCGCGCCTTCAGCCTTGGCCAGGTTGGCGCGATAGTCACGGGCGTCGATCCGGATCAGCACATCGCCGGCCTTGACCCTCTGGTTGTCGGTCACCAGCACTTCTTCGATATAGCCGGCAACCTTCGGGCCGATTACCGTGACGTCGCCACCAATGTAGGCATCGTCGGTTTCTTCGATGAAGCGCCCGGCAGTCCACCAATGGCTCGCGTACAGCCCGATAAACACCAGGGCTGCGATGGCCGCCGTCAGCAATACCAGCCGTTTCAGCAGGGGAGGCTTGGGTGGGTTCACTGCGACAGCAAGGTCGGGTTCAAGGCTGGGCATGCTGGTCATGGACAAATACCTGTGGGAAACGGCGCTTTATTACAAGTGTAATATGATGCAAGTAATATTTTGTGGCAATGGATTTTTGCTACCGGTCGTCTGGCACTTCCACGAACCAATCTGGGGAGTCGATGTGGGGGAGGAATGATTTGCCGACATTAATAGGAAGCATTACTATTCGCACCTCCTCCCCACAGCACGCCGCAATGACCCCCAAGCTGCCCCGCAGACCCGGCTTTTTCGAGTATTACGAAGAGTTGATCGGCACCTGGACCCGTCGCCTGAGAAATCGTCAGCAGGCCGAGGACCTGGCCCATGACACCTTCGTGCGGGTGCTCGAGTCCGATTCGGCGGCGGTGCAGCAACCTCGGGCGTATTTGCACCAGACCGCGCGCAACATCGCGGTGGACGGTTATCGGCGTGAGGATCGGCGGGGCGCCATGGAGTCGGAGGCGATCGATCACAGTGTGTCGTCGTCCGGCGACCCGGAGCATTTCATGCACGCGATCCAGTTGGCGGATTCCATCGAGCGGGCGCTCGCCGAGTTGCCGCTCAACTGCCGCAAGGTGTTCGTCTGGCAGAAGATCGAAGGCCTGACCCAGGCCGAAATCGCCGAACGCCTGGGGCTGTCCAGGAACATGGTGGAAAAGTATATGATCCGCACCCTGCGGCATCTGCGTGATCGTCTGGACGGGTCACAACCATGATGTTGCGTTGTCCCGAACAGATCGCCGGCTTCTCGTCCCCAGCCAAGCAGGACTTTCCATGATGGATACTCGTGATTGTGCGTGCGGGCAAACAACGGTTCGCGACGACGCGGCGCGGTGGTTTGTGCGTTTGCAGGAACCTGCCGTCAGCGCTGAAGAACAGCGCAGCTTTGAGAGCTGGCTGGACGAACACCCTCAGCATCGCAACGAATATCAGATACTCCAGGACCTGTGGGTGGCGGCCGATCGGTTGCCGGCCAAGCGTCTGCACGCCTTGTGTGAAACTCCGGCGGCGCGCAGTAAACGTCGTCCGCTGGTGCGTTACGCGGTGGCCGCCAGCGTGTTGGCGGTGGCGCTCGGCCTGGGGCTGTTCAGCGGCTTGAACCCTCCGGCGACCTACACGGCTGAATATTCCACGGCCCTTGGCGTACGTCGTCATGTGGCGCTGCCGGACGGTTCGGTGATTGATCTGAACAGCCGCAGCCGGGTGCAGGTGCGCTATGAAAAGGACCGTCGCGGCATCGAGTTGATGCAAGGCGAGGTGATGTTCAGCGTCGAGCACGACAGCAGTCGACCGTTCGTGGTCGAGGCGGGCAGCGGCAAGGTCACGGTCACCGGCACCCGGTTCGATGTGCGCCGCGACAGCGCCGAAACCCGGGTCGCGGTGGAGCAGGGCACGGTCAGGGTTCAAGGGAGCGGCGACGATTTCGTCAGCCTTACCGCCGGCTTCGGCACTCGCATCAATGCCCAGGGCAAAGTGACCGCTGCTTATGCGGTCAATCCTGCGGAGCTGACCGCATGGCGCAGCGGCAAACTGGTGTTCAACAACGCCAGCCTCAGCGAAGTGGCCGAAGAAGTGTCGCGTTATCGGGAGAAACCGCTGACAGTCGGCAGCGCCAACGTAGGCAACCTGCGCCTGACCAGCGTGTTCAAATCCGACAACACCGACGCGCTGCTCAAGGCCTTGCCGAGCATTCTGCCGGTGGCCATCCGTACCCTCGATGACGGCAGCCAGGAAATAATTTCCCGATAGATTCAGGTTTTTTTCGAGTTCTTCGTCTTCTTGTCCAACTGCAACTAGTTTGCATTAACAGACGCACACTCTTGCGATCCACAGGACAACGTTCGACGTGAAGAAAACCACCGCTAAGAATAACCAACCATCCTGGCTGCCCCTCGCTCTCGCCCTGGCGGTCAGCTCGGCGCTGCCCCAGGCGTTTGCTGCCGATGCCATTCATATTCAGGCGCAGCCACTGGGCCGGGCCTTGAGTCAGTTGGGCCAGCAAACCTCGCTGCAGGTTTTTTTCAGCCCGGAACTGGTGGCCGGCAAACAGGCTCCGGCAGTCGATGGCAACCTCTCGCCGGAACAGGCCTTGCGCCAATTGCTGCAAGGCAGTGGTCTGCAATACCAGATCGATGAAGGTTCGGTCACGCTGATGCCGGCCCCGACTTCCGCCTCAAATGGCCCGCTGGAATTGGGCGTGACCGACATCAAGGTTGTTGGTGACTGGCTCGGCGATGCCAATGCCGCTGTGGTGCAAAACCATCCCGGCGCGCGCACGGTGATCCGCCGTGAAGCGATGGTCGAGCAGGGCGCGATGAACGTCGGCGACGTATTGCGGCGTGTACCCGGCGTGCAAGTGCAGGACGCCAACGGCACCGGCGGCAGCGACATTTCCCTGAACGTCGGTGTGCGCGGCCTGACCTCGCGCCTGTCGCCACGCTCCACCGTGCTGATCGACGGCGTGCCGGCTGCCTTCGCCCCTTACGGCCAGCCACAGCTGTCGATGGCGCCGATTTCCTCCGGCAACCTCGACAGCATCGACGTGGTGCGTGGCGCCGGTTCCGTGCGTTATGGGCCACAGAACGTCGGTGGCGTGATCAACTTCGTCACCCGCGCGATCCCGGAGAAAGCCACCGGTGAAATCGGCACCACCCTGGAAACCACCCAGCGCGGTGGCTGGAAACACATCGACACCGCGTTTCTCGGCGGCACCGCCGATAACGGCTTGGGCGTGGCGCTGTTGTATTCCGGGGTGAACGGCAACGGTTATCGCAAAAGCAACAACGGCAATGACATCGACGACGTGATCCTCAAGACCCACTGGGCGCCCACCGATCAGGACGATTTCAGCCTCAACTTCCATTACTACGACGCCAGCGCCGACATGCCCGGCGGCCTGACGCAGAAGCAGTACGACGCCGATCCGTTCCAGTCCGACCGCGACCATGACAACTTCAGCGGCCGCCGCAAGGACGTGTCGTTCAAGTGGGCGCGGCAGATCGACGACCGTACCCAGGCCGAAGTGCTGACCTACTATTCCGACAGCTTCCGTGGCAGCACCATCGCCGCGCGCGACCAGAAAACCCTCAGCTCTTATCCACGCACTTACTACACCTTCGGCATCGAACCGCGAGTGTCCCATGTGTTCGACCTGGGCCCGACCACGCAGGAAGCCAGCGTCGGTTATCGCTACCTGAAAGAAGGCATGCACGAAGAGTCGAGCCGTCTGGCGCTGGTGAACAATCAGCCGGTGGTCAGCAAAACGTCCGATGGCCATGTGTTCCAGGACCGCACCGGCGGCACCGAAGCCCACGCCGTTTACATCGATGACAAGATCGACGTCGGCAACTGGACCGTGACCCCCGGCATCCGTTTTGAAAGCATCAGCACCGAATGGCACGACAGGCCGGTTCTCGACACCGCTGGCAAACGCGTGCAGGAAAAACGCCGCAGCATCGACAGCAACGAACCGCTGCCGGCCTTGAGCGTGATGTATCACCTGTCTGACGCCTGGAAACTGTTCGCCAACTACGAAACCTCGTTCGGCAGCCTGCAATATTTCCAGCTCGGCCAGGGTGGTTCGGGTGACAACACCGCCAACGGCTTGAGCCCGGAAAAGGCCAAGACCTACGAGATCGGTACGCGCTACAACGATGACGTGTGGGGCGGGGAAGTGACGCTGTTCTACATCGACTTCGATGATGAACTGCAATACATCAGCAACGACGTGGGCTGGACCAACCTCGGCGCGACCAAGCACCAGGGCCTTGAAGCGTCGGTGCATTACGACCTGTCGGCGCTCAACCCGATGCTCGATGGCCTGACCGCCAACGCCGGTTTCACCTACACCCGCGCCACGTATGAAGGCGAGATCCCGGGCTTCAAGGGCCGTGATCTGCCGTTCTACTCGCGTCAGGTGGCCACCGCCGGGCTGCGTTACGACATCAACCGCTGGACCTACAACTTCGATGCCTTTGCCCAGTCCAGGCAGCGTTCACCGGGGACCGGAGTGAATGCCGATGGCAGCTTCAGCGGCAACTACATCACCGAAGGTTCCGCAGACGGGCAGTACGGTGACATTCCGGGTTACGTGACCTGGAACGTGCGCGGTGGTTATGACTTCGGCTCGCAGTTGTCGAACCTGAAAGTCGGCGCCGGGGTGAAAAACATCTTCGACAAGCAGTATTTCACCCGTTCCAGCGACAACAACTCGGGGATGTACGTCGGCGCACCACGCACGTTCTTTGTGCAGGCCAGCGTCGGCTTTTAACGACTGAAGATCAAAAGATCGCAGCCTGCGGCAGCTCCTACGCGGAACATGCGTTTCCCCTGGAGCTGCCGCAGGCTGCGATCTTTTCGCTTTAAACCTTCAACACCTTCCCGCCAATGGCCACGGCCACCAGCAACATCGCCATTAACCCAAAGGCAAAACTCAAACTGCTGCCATGGGCGATAAAGCCGATCACTGCAGGCCCGGCGAGAATCCCGGCATAGCCCAACGTGGTAATGGCCGGCACGGCAATGCTTTCGGGCATGACGGTCTGTTTGCCGACGGCGGTGTACAACACTGGCACAATGTTCGAGCAGCCAGCCCCCAGCAACGCATAACCCACCAGCGCCGCTTGCCACGCTGGTGCGAATGTCGCCAGCGCCAGGCCCGTCGCGGCCGTCAGCCCACCGAACACAATCACTCGCGTATAACCAAGACGTCGGACAATCCTGTCGCCGGTCAAGCGCCCGAGCGTCATGGTCAGCGCAAATGCCGCATAACCCAGCCCGGCATACGCGGTGTCGATCCCGCGTTCCTGCGTCAGGAACACCGCGCTCCAGTCGAGCGCCGCACCTTCGGCCAGGAACACGATGAAGCACATCCCGCCGATAAACAGCACGATGCCATGGGGCACGGCAAATGCCGGGCCGGAGCTTTCACTGCCGTAAGGCAGCAGGTGCGGCGCGGCTTTAAGCAATGCCAGCACTAGAATCACGATCACCACCAACATCGCCCCCAGCGGTGAAAAGCCCAAACCGAGCAGGGCGCTGACACCCGCCGCGCCAACGATCCCGCCGAGGCTGAACAGCCCATGAAAACCCGACATCATGGTCTTGCCGCTGGCCCGCTCGACGATCACCGCTTGCAGGTTCACCGTCGAATCCACCGTGCCCAGGCCGGCGCCGAACATGAACAACGCCGCGATCAATGCCGGAATCGAAGACACCGTCGCCAACAGCGGCAGCGCCGCGCAGATCAACAAGGTGCCGCCGCTCAACACCCGACGGCAGCCGAAACGCGTCGCCAGAATCCCGGCCATGGGCATCGCCAGAATCGAACCCACCCCCAGACACAACAGCAACAGCCCGAGGGTGCCTTCATCCAGCCCGGCCCGCGCCTTGGCGTAAGGCACCAGCGGCGCCCAGGCCGCGATGCCGAAACCGGCGATGAAGAAGGCGATGCGCGTGGACATCTGTTCCAGGCGTCCGGGGACGAAGGCGGCTTGGGTGTTGAGGCTGGTCATATCGATCCTTGGCAAAAAACGTCGCGTCCCCAAAGGACAGTGAACAACCGCAAAGGGTTCGATCACCACGTTCAGGTGGGGGCAGCAGTCAGGCAGGGTGACATCCTTGCACAGCCAGCCGCTGTTTCGCGATATTGTCGACGCATCAATTGTTCATAGGGGGGGCGCCATGACGCGGATGTACGATGCTCGAGGCAATATCTACGTGGTCGTGGCGCCTGACGCCCTGCGCCGCAGCGGTATCGACCTGCCTGAACAGGCCAGCCAGGCGGCGCAAACCCGTGAGGCCTGGGCGTTGTCGGCCATCGAGGCATTCTGCGGCTGGGCTCCCGGGACACAACCGCCCGGCAGCAAGGCGCATCGTTGCGATGGCTTGCTGGTGGGGCCGTTTCAATCTTCGCCGCCGTTTGACCTGCTGATCGTCAACACCGACGGCAGCCTGGCCGAGCGCAGTGGCAATGGCCTGACGATTTTTTCCCAAGCCCTGAGTGAACAAGGGCTGATGCCGAGGGAGGAGGCTTGCTTGCTCAGGGTTCATCACGACAAGCGCGATGCGCTCTCGCCAGTGGCGACTTCGGTGAAACCCGCCGAAATCGATGGCGTGCAAGGGTTCTGGCTGGACTTGGGGCAGCCTTCGTTCGGGCCTGAAGCGGTGGGTGCGCAAGGGGTCGAAACCGTGGTGTTGAACGGGCGTGATGTCAGTCACGTGCGGCCGTTGTCGACGCTCGACCCTGCCTGGAACCGCAGCCAGTTCGTGCGCATCGGTAATCCCCATTGTGTGACGTTAGTGACAGGCACCGATGCCTTGCCGAGCAACGCGCAAATGCGTGAGCCGGAGTTGTCTGGAGGGTTGACCCGCATCGCTTACGCCACGCCAGCCGGGGCAGGGCAGCCGTGTGCGGCCGGGGTGAACCTGCAATGGGCGATGCTTGAGTCCGAAGGGCGAATCGTTGCGCGGGTGTTCGAGCGTGGCGAAGGGCCGACCGCGTCGTCGGGCACCAGCGCCAGTGCGGTGGCGTGCGCGGCGTGGCGAGTGGGTTGGGTGGCGGCCGGGGAAGTGAAGGTGGTCATGCCCGGCGGCACGGCACCGATTCTGCTGGAAGAACGGGAGGGCGAATTGAGTCGGGTCAGGTTGTTTGGGACGGCGCGGTTGATGGGGTGATTTTGAGACCGTCATCGCGAGCCTGCTCGCGATGACGCCCAAACGGTCAGCGAAGATTCAGAGCCGATCCGCCCACTCAACCACCGGCATCTGCCGCTTCATCAACACCTTGCCCCCGCGAATCGAATACAGCGGCAGACCCTGGCTGCGGATCACCTCGTAATCGCTGTCCGCCGACAGAATCAGCAGATTCGCCGGCCGGCCCCGTTCCAGACCATAGCGATCGCCCAGGTTCATCGCCTTGGCACTGTTGTCCGTGACCAGGTCCAGCGCACTCTGCAAATTGCGATAACCGAGCATGTGGCAGATGTGCAAACCGGCCTCGAGCACCCGCAGGATGTTGCCATTGCCCAGTGGATACCACGGGTCGACGATCGAGTCCTGACCGAAACACACGTTCATCCCCGCTTCGAGCAACTCATTCACGCGAGTCACGCCACGGCGTTTCGGGAAGTTGTCGAAGCGGCCTTGCAGGTGAATGCTTTCGGTGGGGCAGGAGACAAAACTGATCCCCGAATGCCCGAGCAAGCGAAACAGTTTCGCGCAGTAAGCGTTGTCGTAGGAGCCCATCGCCGTGGTGTGGCTGGCGGTGACGCGCGAACCCATGTCGCGGCTGCGGGCCTCTTCGGCCAGCACTTCAAGGAAGCGTGAGTGCGGGTCGTCGGTTTCGTCGCAATGCACGTCCACCAGACAGCCCGTGCGTTCGGCCAGGTCCATCAGGAACTTCACCGAGCTCACGCCCTGGTCCCGGGTGTATTCGAAATGCGGAATGCCCCCGACCACATCGGCACCCAGGCGGATCGCTTCTTCCATCAGCTCGCGCCCGTTGCGGTACGACTCGATGCCTTCCTGGGGGAATGCGACGATTTGCAGGTCGATCAGGTGGCGGCTTTCCTCGCGGACTTCGAGCATCGCCTTGAGCGCGATCAGTTCCGGGTCGGTGACATCGACGTGGGTGCGCACGTGCTGAATGCCGTGGGCGGCGAGGGTCTGGATGGTTTTTTTGGCGCGGGTCTTGGTGTCTTCCTGAGTGATGGTGGCCTTGCGCTCGCCCCAACACTCGATGCCTTCGAACAGCGTGCCGCTCATGTTCCAGCGCGGCTCGCCGGCAGTCAGGGTGGCGTCGAGGTGAATGTGTGGTTCGACGAAGGGCGGCACCACCAGATTACCGTCGGCGTCCAGGTCATCCGGCCCCAGTGACGGCGCTTCGGTTTGCCGGGCGATGCTGTGAATCAGGCCGTTTTCCAGGTGCAACTCATGCAGGCCTTCTTGGTTGCGCAGGCGGGCGTTGATGATGTGCATCAGGCGAGTCCTTTTAGAGATCTTGTAGTGGCGCTTCGGCGGTACGGGCACCCAGTACGCCGGTCAATAACACATACGTTAGCGCGGCAGTGGCAATCCCTACCAGCGGCGCGACCCACGGGGAGCTGAAGGCCGCGACGGTGCCGACCGCATAAGCGCTCAGGCCAGGCCAGTTGAACGCCGGCAACCGGGCATCGGCCAGGCGTGGATATTGTCCACGGTAACGGAAGAAAAAGTCCGCCATGATCACCCCGCCAATCGGCGGAATCACCGTGCCCAGCAGAATCAGGTAAGGCACCAGCATGTCGTACATGCCCAGCAGCGCCAGCAGCGTGCCGATCACCGCGCCGGCCAGGGTCACGGTTTTGCGCCGGCCGGTGCGCAACAGATTGCAGCCGGCGACGGCGAAGTTGTAGATGGTGTTGTCCTGGGTGCTCCAGATGTTGAGCAGCAACATCGCCATCGCGGCCATGGCGAAACCTTGCAGCAACAGCACTTCGACCACGTCCGGTTGCTGATAGACGATCGCGCCGTAGGCACCGATCAACACCATCAGGCCGTTGCCGATGAAAAAGCCGATCAGGCTCGCCAGCACTGCGACTCGCGCCGAACGGGAGAAACGTGTCCAGTTGGTCGCCTGGGTCGCGCCACTGACGAAGGTGCCGAACACCAGGGTAATCGCGGTCGACCAGTCCAGTGTTGCCGTCGGCACCACCGCAAGTAAACCCTCGAGCCCGCCGACTTTCACCGTCGCGACCCACATCGACAGCATCAGCAGCAACATCATGGCGGGGACGGCGATGTAAGACAGAATCTCCAGCCCGCGATAGCCGATATACGCCGTGGCGCAAAAGCCCAGGCCGAACAGCACCATCAGCCCCAGAACGGTGCTTTCGCTCAGTTCGAAATATTTGCCGAGTACGACGGCTGCGGTCGCGGTGCCCCAGGCGTACCAGCCGATCTGGGTGAAGCCGAGGATCAGGTCGCTGAGTTTGCTGCCCACTTCGCCGAAGCAGAAACGGCCCATCAACACCGAATTGAGGCCGCTTTTGAAGGCGATGTAGCCAAGCCCGGCTGCGTAGATTCCCAACAGCAGGTTGCCGGCGATGATCACCGCCAGCATCTCGCTGAAACTGAATGCCACCCCAAGCTTGCCGCCGGCAAACATGGTCGCCGTGAAGAAGGTAAAACCCAGCAGTACCATGGCCGTGGAGGCGAGCCCCTTGCGGGCATGCATCGGGACTTCGCTTAAAGGGTAATCGTTGCCCGGATCGTTCTGCGTCATGTGGCATTCCTTGCTGGATGGAGGACGCGAGGGTGTTGCAGTGCTCGTGCCAATGGCGCGAGGGTGTTGTTCTTTATAGCCGAGCCGGCGGATTTAGCCTGAAGAGGGGCACGAAAGCAGTGCGGCTGTGGTTCAAATTGGAACGCAGCAATCAGACAGTCACAAAACCTTGTGGCGAGGGGGCTTGCCCCCGTTCGGCTGCGCAGCAGTCGCTAATCCAGGCAACCCGGTGTGTCTGTAGGCATATAGGGGGCTGCTTCGCAACCCAACGGGGGCAAGCCCCCTCGCCACAGGGGCTCCGTCGATCAGGCGTTCTGTGCCAACGGCAAAAACCGCAATATCGCCGCCATGATCGCCTCCGGTGCATCCTCCTGCACCAGATGCCCGGCATTCGCAACGGGATGAAACTGCGACCCCGCAATCATCTGATGCAACGCCCGCCCGCGCTCAATGGGAATCCATTGATCGTCTTCCCCCCAAAGAATCTGCACCGGGCAGCGAATCGTCGGGTACAGCGCTTCGACCTCGTGGGTATAACGCTCATCCATCTGCGCGATCTGCCGATAGAACGCCGCTTGCCCCGAATCACCCAGCCAGGGCTGCACGTAAGGCGCCAGCTCCTGATCGGAAATCTCGCGCTTGATCGCGCCACGAATATAGGTCGGCACAATCGCCCGTTGAATGTAATCAGGCAGCCCGCTGAACGCCGCTTCATGCTGACGCACATGTTGCACGAACGGTGAACCCCAGGGCGACAGCGCCACCGGGTCAATCAGCGTCAGGCTGCGGTAATCCTTGCCATTGAGCAGATGCGCGCGCAACACAGTGGCGCCGCCGAAATCGTGTGCCACCACGTCTGGCCGTTCCAGGCCCCAGTGCTCCAGCAATTGCGCCAACAGTTGGTTTTGTACGCCCAGCGATACATCGTCGTCCGGCTGTGCGGACTGCCCGTAACCCAGCAAGTCGAAGTAATACACCCGGTGCGTGGTGATGAAGTGCGGCGCAATCCGGTGCCACACATGAGAAGAGAAGGGCGTGCCATGCACGAACACCAGCGGCGGGCCGTCACCTCGCACGGCGTAGCGAACGGAGTGCCCGTTGAAACGATAGGTCTGAGCCAGCGGCCAGTCAGTCATGGGTGCGTCCTCTTGGCGTGTGCGAGCCCAAAAGCATAGGCATAAAAAAACAGCCATTGAAGGCTGTTTCTCTATTCACTGACGAAACGCATTTCCCTTTGCGGGAGTGTCCGTGCCTGGGATCGGCTTACTCACCGCGATAGATGCAACCGCTGGTGCAGGTCTCGTGGATGCGGATCGCGCTGAGTTCCGGCAACAACGGCTTCAACTCATTCCAGATCCACTTGGCCAGCACTTCGCTGGTCGGGTTTTCCAGGCCGGGAATGTCGTTCAGGTAGTTGTGGTCGAGGCGCTCGTAGAGCGGCTTGAAGATCTCTTTGATTTCCGAGAAATCGCGGATCCAGCCGGTGTGCGGATCGAGGTCGCCGCTCAGGTGAATCGCCACTTTGAACGAATGACCGTGCAGGCGGCCGCACTTGTGGCCGTCCGGTACGTGGGGCAGGCGATGGGCGGATTCGAAGGTAAATTCTTTGAAGATTTCCACAGTGATGTTCAGCTCTTTCAGGTGGCGATCGCCGCGGCGATGTGGGCAGGTGGCGAGTTTACCAGAGCTCCGGGCAAAACACTGACTAAAGGGTCAGCAAGCGCTCGCCGAGGCGACCGTTGGCGGTCAGTTCGAGGAACTCATCGCCCAGGCGACGGCTTTCATCCATCGTCGCGCGCCAGTACTTCTGCCGGCTCGGGGCATCGCCCATGAAGCGTTTGAAGTCGTTGCGGTCCGGCAGTTTGCCGTAGGGCAGGCGTGCCAGGTATTCCTTCGACGGTGCCAGCAGCAGAACGTCCTGCAAGCGCTCGGGGCAGGCGCGGCGCCATGGCAGCGTCTTGTCGAACCAGCCGGGGATCACCCGGTCGGTGAAATGCGGATACAGCACGATGTCGTTGCCGCTGTAGGGCAGGTCGAGGTGATAGTCCAGCAGGCCACCATCGCGGAACGTCCCTGAGCCTGCGCCCGGCAAGTCGCGCACGCCTTGCATGACCATCGGGATCGAACCCGAGGCGAGCAGGGCCTGGCGCAGGTTGCCGGCATTCAGTGAGATGAAGCGTGACGGGAAGTCATTCAGCACATTGACCGGTGGCGCCTGGCGCGGGTCGTGGATGATCAGCCGCTCGAAGTGCCGCGACAGCCGTGCGCGACCGCGCAGGTTGTCGGCGATCACTGACGACAGGCCCAGCCCCAACCGGCCGCGATGATCGTCCGCCAACAGGCCGTGGCTTTTGACCACCATGATGTTCAGGCGGTAGTGGGCGTTATCCAGAATCGCGGCATCGCGGCCGTCGAGCAAGTCATCGAGCATGCGCCGGGAGCTCTGGCTGATCTGCGCCATGGTCACGCCCTTGGCGAAGTTCTGCTCGGTGTACAGCTGACCGAGGCGGCGGATGCCTTCGGCGGCATCCGGCAGGCAGGCACTGGCGAACCGCCAGGAACCCACCGAGGCGCCGATCAGCGAACGCTCCCGGGGCGCCGCCGGCAGCCATTCGCCAAACAGCGCCAGGTCCAGACCCTGAATCCCCAGCGCTTTCGGGCCACCGGCGGCGCCCGGCAACGTGCCCACATCGGCAGCGCTCAAGCCGTTGGCACGGATGCGCGCCAGAGCACGCGGGCCGGCCTTGAGGGTCAGGGAAGGGAACTTGATGTGGATAGCGGTCATACCGGTCTCGATGTCTGGCAAGCAGGGATTATAAGCACCTCTTGGGCTGCGATTGTCCCCGATCAATGCAGGAGCTGCCGAAGGCTGCGATCTTTTGATTTTGATTTTTGGCGTTTATGACGCAGCCAAAGATCAAAAGATCGTCCGATCGCGGCCCGAGCCTTCGGCAGCTCCTACGGGGAATGCATCAACTATTCCCAATGATGGCAATTCAGTTTCAGTTAAGTTCGAATCGCTAAGGTCGCTCCGTAGGCAATACATAAGAAAATATGGAGCCACCCCATGAAAATCCTGACTGCCCTGTTCACCGCGTCCCTCATCTGCCTGACCGCCAGCCTCGCTCATGCCCGCGACCTGGGCCCCGACGAAACCCTGAGACTGCGCGACGCTGGTACCATTGTGTCTTTCGAGAAGCTCAACGCCACCGCTCTGGCCAAACACCCCGGCTCGACCATCACCGGCACCGAGCTTGCAGAAGAGTACGGCAAGTACAAATACCAGGTGGAACTGCGTGACCCGCAGGGCATTGAGTGGGACCTGGAACTGGATGCGGTCAACGGGCAGGTCCTCAAGGATCATCAGGATACGTAATGAAGGTGCTTTTTTTGAATCGGCGCGCCAGCAGTCGCATGGTGCTGATGCTTCTGGCTTTTTGCTCGGTGGCCGTGGCCCGCGACCTGGATCAGGACGAAGCCCTGCGCCTGCGCCAACAGGGCGTGATCCTGCCGCTGGAGCAGCTCTTGCAGCAAGCACTGGACCGCTATCCCGGGGCCAAGTTGCTGGAAGCCGAGCTTGAAGAAAAACACGATGTCTATGTTTATGAAGTCGAGCTGCTGACCGCCGAAGGCGTGGTGCGCGAGCTGGACGTCGATGCCACCACCGGCCACCTGCTGAAAGACAAGGAAGATTGATCGATGCGTTTGCTCCTGGTGGAAGACCATGTGCCGCTGGCCGACGAATTGATGGCCGGCCTCAACCGTCAGGGTTACGCCGTGGACTGGCTGGCCGACGGCCGCGATGCGGTGTACCAGGGCAGCAGCGAGCCTTATGACCTGATCATCCTCGACCTCGGCCTGCCGGGTTTGCCGGGGCTCGAGGTGCTGGCGCAATGGCGGGCCGGTGGCCTGGCGACGCCGGTGTTGATCCTCACGGCGCGCGATTCCTGGGCCGAGCGGATCGAAGGCCTCAAGGCCGGCGCCGACGATTACCTGAGCAAACCCTTCCACCCGGAAGAGCTGCACCTGCGCATTCAGGCATTGCTGCGCCGCTCCCACGGCCAGGCCAATCAGCCGACACTCAAGGCTGCCGGGCTGAACCTGGATGAAGGTCGTCAGTGCGTGACCCGCGACGGCGCCGACATCCAGCTCACCGCCGCCGAATTTCGCCTGTTGCGCTATTTCATGCTGCACCCCGAACAGATCCTTTCCAAAAGCCACCTCGCCGAACACCTCTACGACGGTGAAACCGAGCGCGATTCCAACGTGCTCGAAGTCCACGTCAACCACCTGCGCCGCAAGCTCGGCCGCAGCGTGATCGAAACCCGTCGCGGTCAGGGTTACCTGTTCGGCGGGCAAGCCCAGTGAGGTCGATCCAGCGTCGCTTGAGCCTGGGCCTGATCAGCGTGATGGTGATCGTCGGCCTGGTGCTGGCGCAAACCAGCCTGTGGCTGTTCGAAATGGGTTTGCAGCGCTACCTCGAAGCCGGGTTGCGCAACGACAGTGAAAACCTGCTGGTGGCGCTGGTGCGTGGCCCGCAGGGGTTGCAGCTGGATGAGCGACATCTGTCGCCGGCCTATCAGCGCCCGTTTTCCGGGCACTATTTTCGTATCGACTTTGCCGACAGCCATTGGCGCTCCCGCTCGTTATGGGATCAGGACCTGCCGCGGCTCGAACACCCGGGCCTGAACAGCAACCTGCAACTGGGGCCGGAAGGGCAACAGTTGCTGGTGCTGCGTTCGGACTACCGACGGCTGGGCCAGGCGATTTCCATCAGCGTCGCCCAGGACTACACGCCGGTGCGTGAGAGTTTCTGTCGCATGCAACAAGTCGGCCTCGGGTTGGGGCTGGCGGGGCTATTGCTGATTTTGCTGTTGCAACGGATCACCGTGCGCCGCGCCTTGCGCCCGCTGGAAAAGGCCCGCGAGCAAATCGCCCAGTTGCAGCAGGGCCAGCGTTCGCAACTCGACGAAGCCGTGCCGGTGGAGCTGGAACCGCTGGTGGCGCAGATCAACCATTTGCTGGCCCACACCGAAGATAGCCTCAAACGCTCGCGCAATGCCTTGGGTAACCTGGGGCATGCGTTGAAAACCCCGCTGGCGGTGTTGTTGAGCCTGGCTTCCAGCGAGAAGCTCGATGCGCACCCGCAGCTGCGCAAGGTGATTCAAGCGCAACTGGAGCAGGTCCAGCAGCGACTCAATCGCGAACTCAACCGCGCCCGGTTGTCCGGCGATGCGCTGCCGGGGGCGTTGTTTGATTGCGATGCCGAGCTGCCGGGGTTACTGGCCACGCTGAGCATGATTCACGGTGAACACCTCGACCTGAGCTACCGCGCACCGGCCGGTTTGCAACTGCCGTGGGATCGCGAAGATCTGCTGGAGTTGCTGGGCAACCTGCTGGACAACGCCTGCAAATGGGCGGATGCCGAGGTTCGGTTAAGCGTGGTTGAAACGGCTGAAAGTTTTCAGTTGAGCGTGGAAGACGATGGGCCGGGGATTCCCGAAGACCAGCGCGACCAAGTGTTCAGCCGCGGTACACGGCTTGATGAACAGACCGATGGGCATGGATTGGGATTGGGCATCGTGCGCGACATCGTCGACACGTGGGGCGGGGTGTTGAGGCTGGAGGAAAGCGCGTGGGGCGGGTTGAAAGTGACTATCGAACTGCCCAAACGCTGACCCCGCACTCAGGGGTGTAGGTTACCTGTGGCGAGGGAGCTTGCTCCCGCTGGGGGGCGAAGCCCCCCCCAAAAACCTGATTGCGGTCTGTCAATTACACCGCGTGTACCGGGTTTACGACTGCTGCGCAGCCGAGCGGGAGCAAGCTCCCTCGCCACAGGTGTCAGGTCACACGCGAAACTGGTCCATCAAGCTCTGCTGCTGATTCGCCAGGCTGTTAAGCGACTGACTCACCCGCGCCGATTCATTGGCTTGCCCCGACAGCGATTCGGTCACGTCCCGAATGGTCGCCACGTTGTTATTGATTTCCTCGGCCACCGCGCTTTGCTCTTCCGCCGCACTGGCAATCTGCAGGTTCATGTCGCTGATCACCGTCACCGCATCACCAATCTGCCGCAACGCCGTCACCGCCTGACCCACCTGCTCGACACTGCCCTGAGCCTGGCGATGGCTGTTGTTCATCGAACTCACCACCTCCTGAGTACCGCCCTGCAACTGCTCGATCACCTGACGGGTTTCCTCCACGGACTCCTGAGTGCGTCGCGCCAGGTTGCGCACTTCATCGGCGACCACGGCGAAACCGCGTCCGGCCTCACCGGCGCGGGCGGCTTCGATGGCAGCGTTCAGCGCCAGCAGGTTGGTCTGCTCGGCAATGGCGCGTATCACCTCCAGCACCGAACCGATTTTCTCGCTGTTCGCTGCCAAGCCTTCAACCTGCACCATGGCTGCGCTCATGTCGGCGGCGAGATGGTCGATGCTGGTGGTGGTGCGGTCGATCACGGTCAAACCCTGACGGGTGGCCTGATCGGCATCGCGTGCTGCTTGTGCCGCCTGCGCGGCGCTGCGGGCGACGTCCTGGGCGGTGGCGCTCATTTCGTGGGACGCGGTGGCCACTTGGTCGACCTGGCGGTATTGCTGTTCCATGCCGGCGCTGGTCTGGGTGGCGATGGCGGACGATTGGTCTGCCGTGCTGCGGGCGTCCTGCACCGAGCGTTTCACTTGGGCGATGATCGGTTGCAGCTTGTCGAGGAAGCGGTTGAACCAACCGGCCAACTGGCCCAGCTCATCCTTTTTGTCGTAAGCCAGACGCCGGGTCAGGTCGCCTTCGCCGCTGGCAATGTCTTCCAGCATGCGGGCCACGCCGAGGATCGGTTTGGTCACACTGCGGGCCATCAGCCACACCAGTAACAAACCGACGAGCGCCGCCAGTACACCCAGGCACAGTTCCACCAGCGTGCCGGCGGTGTTGCTGTCGTCGAGTTGTTTCTTCAACGCTTCGGCGGGGCCGACCAGCACCTTCTCCGGCACGTCGAGCAACACGCCCCAGGATTTGCCACCGGGAATCGGCTGGAACGGCGACAGCACTTTCAGTTGCTGGTTGCTGTGCAGGCTCTCGGTCTTGCTGCTGGCAGTGAGCCGGCGCAGCAGTTCGGCGCCGTTGGTGGTGTCCACGGCGTCGAGGCGCTGGCTGAGCTTGCTGGCGTCCGGGCTGTAGCCGGCCAGCAAACCGACCGGGCTGACGATGCTGACGCTGGTCTGGCCGTCATAGAGTTTCTTGCTGGCGCTCTGACTGATCGCTTGCAGGCTGTTGAGGTTGATGTCCACCGACAGCGAGGCGATGACTTTGCCGTTGACCATCAACGGGAACACGATGCTGGTCATCAGCACGTTCTGGCCGTCGATCACATAGAAGTAGGGTTCGATCACGCAAGGCTTGAGCGTGGTGCGCGGGCAGGTGAACCAGGCGTTGGCCGGCTCGCCGCTGGGGCCGGTGCTGGTGTCGGCCATGTCGCTTTCCGGCAGGGCCATGGAGGTCACTTTGCCGGGCGTCGGTTGCGACCAGTACAGGGCGAAACGGCCCTTGTCGTTACTGCCCAGCTCCGCCTGGCCGGCGAACAGATTGTCCTTGCCGTCCAGCGCATTGGCCTCGAACACCAGCGACAGGCCAAGCAGGTCCGGGTTGGCCTGCAGGGCCGACTTGACCTGCCGGGTCAGGTCTTCACGCAGGTCGAAGGCATCGAGAAAACGTTTCTCGGCCTGATCGCGCAAAAACAGCACTTGCCGCGAAAAGCCATGGCCATATTGATAGGCGTCCATGAACTGCTGGCGAATCCCCAGCGCCTGGACCTCACCCTGGGACTCGATGCGCGCCTGGGCGGCTTCGGTGAGCATTTCCATGCTCGAGGCTTTCACCAGTGCCGAGCTGTGCTCCATGCGATACAGCGAAAGCCCTACCAGCAGGGTCACGATGCCCGCCAGGCACAGCCCGGCCAACAGGGTGATTTTCCATTGAATGGAAAGGTGTCTGAGCGACATGGGAACGTCCTTTTATTCGATAAATATCTGAGACTTTGCACTGTAGCGGCCGTGATTTGGCTTTCTTTATGTCGCAGGCTGAATAACCAATCCCGATCACTGCAACCTATGTGGTGAAGGGGCCTGTGGCGAGGGAGCTTGCTCCCGCTGGGTCGCGAAGCGGCCCCCCAGCATTTAGTCAGACAGCCCGCATCGGCAGGTTTTACGACTGCTTCGCAGCCGAACGGGAGCAAGCTCCCTCGCCACAGGAGAGACGCAATCAATGGGTGTGCGCTTTGACAAGGGGACGATGCTGCGGCACAGTGCGCGCCCTCTAATAAAACCCTCTCTTCAATCCGCTGGCGGCGCTTGTGCGCACTGCCGGACGGACTCTTTCCGCTTGCCTTGAGGTAACGATGATTAATGCAGTAATTGCCGCGGTCGGCATCATGCTGATACTCAGCCTGTCCCGCGTGCATGTGGTAATCGCGCTGATTGTGGGCGCGCTGGTCGGTGGTTTGACCGGTGGCCTGGGGATCGATGCGACCCTCAAAGCCTTCAACAGCGGCCTCGGCGGCGGGGCGACGGTGGCGTTGTCCTACGCCTTGCTCGGCGCGTTCGCCGTGGCCATTGCCAAGTCCGGCCTGGCCCACGCCTTGGCGGACAAAGCCTTGGCAATGGTCGATCGCCAGCACGCCAACGGTGGCGGCAATGTCAAATGGCTGCTGATCGGCCTGCTATGGGTGGTGGCCATCGCCTCGCAGAACATTTTGCCGATTCATATCGCCTTTATCCCGTTGCTGGTACCGCCTCTTTTATATGTGCTGACCAAGCTGCAACTGGACCGGCGGTTGATCGCCTGCGTGATGACCTTCGGGCTGATCACGCCGTACATGTTCCTGCCGGTGGGCTTCGGCAACATCTTCCTCAATGAAATCCTGTTGGCCAACGTTGCCCGTAGCGGGGTGGACATCAGCGGCATCAACGTCACCCATGCCATGGGCATTCCGGCGCTGGGCATGGTGTTTGGCCTCGCGGCAGCCTTCATCAGCTACCGCAAGAAGCGCGTTTACGACCTGGAAAAGATCGAGCAAGTCGAACAGGTCGCGGTGCAGTACAACCCCTTGAGCCTGATGGTCGCCGGTCTGGCGATTGTCGTGGCGTTCATTATTCAGCTGTTGCTGGACTCGATGATTATCGGGGCGCTGGTGGGCTTCCTGATCTTTTCGGCGTCGGGCATCGTCAAGTGGCGTGAAACCGACGACCTGTTCACCGAAGGCATGAAGATGATGGCGATGATCGGCTTCATCATGATCGCCGCGTCCGGGTTTGCCGAAGTGATGAAAGCCACCGGTCATGTGCAGACACTGGTGGAGTCCTCGGCCTCGTGGATCGACCACAGCAAAGGCATCGGGGCGCTGTTGATGCTGCTGGTGGGCCTGTTGGTGACCATGGGCATCGGCTCGTCGTTTTCCACGGTACCGATTCTGGCGGCGATTTTCGTGCCGTTGTGCGTGCAACTGGGCTTTAGCCCGATCGCCATCGTGTGCATCGTCGGCACGGCCGGCGCGTTGGGCGATGCCGGTTCACCGGCGTCGGACTCGACCCTGGGCCCGACCTCCGGTCTGAATATCGACGGCCAGCATCACCACATCTGGGACACCGTGGTCCCGACCTTCCTGCACTACAACCTGCCGTTGCTGGCGTTCGGTTGGGTGGCGGCGATGGTTCTGTAACCACTTTACCTTGTGGGACCGCGTTCAACTTTTGATCTGGCGTGCCGTTATAGCCTTTAACCACGCCAAAAAAATCAAAAGAGTGAACGTCATGCGCATGAGCCTGAAGGCCAAAGTCCTGTCCCTTGCCGTCCTCCCGGTGTTGCTCTTTGCGCTGGTCATCAGCCTGACCACGCTGTTCATCCTGCAGGAACAGGCCCGCAAGGAAGTCGAGGAAACCCGTCAGCGCCTGCTCAGCGACGCCAAAGCGACCCTACAAAGCTACGTTACCGTGGCCATGACCACGATCAAGCCGCTCTACGACGCGGCCGCTCCCGGCGATGACGCGGCGCGGGCGCAGGTGATCAAGTTGCTGTCGAGCATCAGCTACGGCAAGGACGGCTACTTCTTCGGCTACGACTCCAACACTGTGCGCCTGTTCAAGGCCAACAGCCCCGAAGGCGTGGGCCAGAGCTTCAAGGACAACCGCGACCCGAACGGCGTCTACGTCAACCGTGACCTGGTGAAAGTCGCCAAGGACGGGACCCACTACCTGCAATACAGCTCGCCACTGCCGGGCAACAGTCAAGTGCTGGTGCCCAAGCTCGGCTACACCGAATACCTGCCGAAGTGGGACATGGCGGTCGGCACCTCGGTCAATCTCGACGGCATCGAAGCGCAAGTGGCGCTGGTCGAGATCAAGGTCCAGGAACGCATGCAGGGCGTGGTGCTGAGCATTGTCGGGATTGCCGTGGTGGTGCTGCTGGTGATCGCCGCGGCCGGGATGTTGCTGGCCAATACCATTCTGCGTCCGCTGAACCTGATGAAGGCCAACCTCGACGACATCGCGGCGGGCGAGGGCGACCTGACCCGGCGCTTGACCATCACCAGCCAGGATGAACTCGGCGAACTGGCCGGCTCGTTCAACCGTTTCGTCGACAAGATCCACGGCCTGGTGCGGCAGATCACTGAAATGACCTCGCAACTGACCGGGCTGGTGAATCAGGTTTCCGATCAGGCCCAACGCTCGGATCAGGCCATGGAGCGCCAGCGTCACGAGACCGATCAGGTGGCCACGGCGATCAACCAAATGTCGGCGGCAGCCCAGGAAGTGGCCAAGAGCGCGCAAAACGCCGCGGTCGCTGCCCAGCAGACCGACGAAGAAGGCCAGGCCGCCAAGCGCGTGGTGGCCGGCAGCATCGTGAAGATTCATGCACTGGTGAACGACATTCGCAGCAGCGGCGTGTCCCTCGACAGCCTGCAAAAAGACGTGTCGTCGATTGTCAGCGTGCTCGGGGTGATCCGTTCGATTGCCGAGCAGACCAACCTGCTGGCGCTCAACGCCGCCATTGAAGCTGCCCGTGCCGGTGAGGCCGGACGTGGTTTTGCGGTGGTTGCCGACGAAGTGCGGGCGCTGGCCAGTCGCACGCAAATCAGTACCCAGGAAATCCAGGGCATGATCGACCGCTTGCAGGCCGGCACCCAATCGGCGGTCGAGTCCATGCGCCGCTCCAGCGAGGCCGGCGACGGTACGTCGGCCCAGGCCAATGAGGCCGGAGCGTCGCTGGACGCCATGGCCCAACTGATTGGCACCATCAACTCGATGAACGCGCAGATTGCCAGCGCCGCCGAAGAGCAAACCGCCGTGGCCGAAGAGATCAACCGCAGCGTGCATCAGATCGCCGTGGCAGTAGACAGCGTCGCTGACGAAACCCAGCGCGGCGCACAAACCTCGCGCAGCCTG
Source organism: Pseudomonas sp. Pseusp11 (assembly GCF_047304405.1). NCBI lineage: Bacteria > Pseudomonadati > Pseudomonadota > Gammaproteobacteria > Pseudomonadales > Pseudomonadaceae > Pseudomonas > Pseudomonas sp. Pseusp11. Next base: position 36,978 of record NZ_JBGLZF010000008.1, on the reverse strand, counting down.
GCCGATCTCGGTCAGCGCCTGGGGCAATTGGTCGGGCAATTCCGCATTTGATGCGGTGAGCGGGGCAGGGCTGGCTCCAACTCCTACACTGGTATTACGGTGCGCATCCGTCGCACCCGGACGACCCTAACCATGGAGTCAGACTCATGAACGACGGTACCTGCGACTGCCCGAAATGCTCCTGCAAACTGGGTGATCACCCCATCGTGCGTCACGGCAAGCACTATTGCTGCGAAGGCTGCGCCAAACATCACCAACACGGCGAAGAATGTTCCACCAAAGGCTGCAAGTGCGCTAAGCACTGACCGTTCACCCAAAAAAAGTGGAGCCGCTGCGGCTCCACTTTCAGTTTGAATATTCACTCTCCCTTTCAAAGCTCAACTCGTCGGCCGCCAGGTCACATTCTCGACGCCGAATTTTTCCGCCACAGGTTTGCTGGTCTTTTGCACCCGCTCACGGCCAAAACGCGGGATCCGGCCTATGCCTGCGTCGCAACTTGCCCAGTGCCAGGCTTCTGTATTGTCCATTTTGTCCTGGCGGATGATGAAAGACTTGGGCTTGCCATGAAGTGTGTATTCAATGACGAAAAGTTTTGCGTTGTTCATAAAACCTGTATTCCTCCCTGTTGTAATAGAAGGATCGCCAGGCGCGCGAAAAATTCAGTCGGATTGTCAGTCGGTTACAGCGACTGGCGACACATCGCAGGCCTCGCTACCATGGAGCCTTTCTGCCCCTCAATGATCCTAGCCTATGGCCAAGGCCGCACCCCCTGATTTAAGCGATACCGATGTGCCGGTGCAACCGCTGGCACGTACTTACCCGCGTGGGTTGTATATCGAGCCTCACGAACATGTGTGGGGCCAGTTGCTGTACGCAATGAGCGGCGTGATGTGGGTCGAGACACCCCATGAAGCACTGGTGGTGCCGCCGCAACGGGCGGTCTGGCTGCCGCCGGGTGTGCCGCACGGGATTCGCGTGGTCTCTGACTTGCAGATGCGCAACATCTACCTGCGGCCGTCATTGGCGGCGACACTGGACGACAGTGTGCAAGTGATTGAAGTCGGCGGCTTGCTGCGCGAACTGATCGTCGGGCTGGTGGAGCAGGGCGACGACGGTGCCCCGGATTACTACGACGCGCTGGTCGGCCTGGCCTTGCTGGAGCTCAAGCGCGCCCGACGTTCATTACTGAAAATACCGCTACCGGACGATTCCGACCGGCGGCTGATGAACCTGTGCCAGGCGGTCATGGCGTCACCGTCGCTGGATATTTCCTTCGAGCAACACGCCGAAAATACCGGTGCCAGCGTGCGTACCCTGGCGCGGTTGTTCAAGGACGGTTTGGGCATGGGCTTCGCCGAATGGCGGCGGCAGGTGCAACTGGCGACCGCGGCGGCCGAATTGATTCAGGGCGTGCCGGTCAGCGCGATAGCCCGGGAACTGGGTTATTCGCCGAGCAGTTTCAGCGACATGTTCCGCCGGGAACTGGGCGTCGCGCCTTCGCAGTTTTGCGTGAGCCAGCAACGGGGCGGCGCTGCGTAAAAAGCGCTTTGGCCGACATTCAGAAGTACTTGGCCGATGCCCGTGGCGACCTCTCTCTAGACTCTGCGCATACCCCCTTATGCCACGGAGTCTGTCATGAACTACCTTATCTCGTTGGGTATCGGTCTGGGCGTCGGCCTGCTCTATGGCGCGCTGGATTTTCGTTCCCCCGCACCACCGGCCATCGCGCTGGTGGGTCTGCTGGGCATGCTCGCCGGTGAGCAGTTGTGGCCCTTGGGCCGGCAACTGGTGGCGGGCTGGATCTCCTGAAACCTCTTATCCATTTGGTGGAAATGCCCATGAAAGCACTGCAATTCGACAAAACCGGCGACCTCTCGGCCCTGCGCTACGTTGAGGTTCCCACCCCCGTTCCCGGTGCTGACGAAGTGCTGGTCCAGATCAAGGCGGCGGGGCTCAATCCCAGCGATGTGAAAAACGTACTGGGGCGCTTTCCCTACACCACATTGCCGCGGATTCCCGGGCGTGATTTCGCTGGCGTCGTCGTCGAAGGCCCGCAGGCGCTGATCGGCCAGGAAGTCTGGGGCACCGGCCGGGAGCTGGGCTTCTTTGCCGACGGTTCCCACGCGCAATTCGTCAAACTGCCGGCCAATGGCGTGGCGCTGAAGCCGACGCATCTGAGCTTTGCCCAGGCCGCCAGCCTTGGCGTGCCGTACACCACGGCGTGGGATGCGCTGGAACGCAGCCTTGTCACCACCGGAACGCGGCTGTTGGTGATCGGCGGCGGGGCGGTGGGCAGCGCAGCATTGGCGCTGGCCAAAGTCCGGGGCGCCCAGGTGCTGGCGGCGGCGCGGCGGCCGGAACAGGTCAAGGATTTGCAGGCTCAGGGTTATCAGACGCTGCAACTGGATAAGCCTGAGGACCTGGGCGCACAGGTCAACGCTGTGTATGCCGGCGGCGCCGACGTGATCTTCGACACCACCGGTTTCTGGCTACCGGCCTCGGTCCCGGCGCTGGCCGCGTTCGGCCGAATCGCAATCATCGCCGCACCGGCGGATGGGCATGTGCAATTGCCGGCCCTGGCGCTGTATCGCAAGGGCGGTTCGGTGGTAGGGATCAATTCGTTGCTGTACGGGGTTCAGGCGTGTGCGGCGATGCTCGAACAGTTCGGAAGCTTTTTCGATCAGGGCCTGTTGCCGTTGCCGGAAGGGCTGGTTGAATCGCCGTTGGCCGAGGGGCTGGAACGGTATGCCGAGGTGAATCAGGGCAGTGGCGACAAGGTGATTTTGTTGCCTTGAAATGGATGCAACTGGAAATACACCCCGGATCAAGTGTGGGAGCGGGCAAGCCCGCTCCCACCTATCAGATCAGGCTTCAGGCACGCCTTTCTCCCAAGCCGACCAATTCTTTAAGATCTCCTGCACCAACGGATTCCCCGTGCGGTACAGGTTCTCCAGTGCCGGCACAAACCCGCCCTGATCGGCGTATTTGAGTAGGTTATCCACCTCGCTCTGGCCCGGCGCCGGCCGGTCGAAGTCGGAACCGGCGCGTACCACCGCCAAACGACGGACATCCACCAGACCTTCGCGACTGGCCCGCAGCAGTGCCTCGTAGGTGGAGTTGTCTTCCTGCTGAGTGGTGCAGTAGACACCTTCATTGTTGGTCAGCAATTTTGTCCAGACTTCCGCCCGTTCACTCAAGCGCGTCCCGGAAAACCAGGTATTGCCCGCCAGCGTGTCGCACTGCGTCACCACCGGCGGTTGATTGGCCGGGGCCGACGGATACTTCAAGCGCCACGCCGCCGATTCCTTGCTCTCGCTCAGTTCGACCTTGTGGCTCAGGGCGAAGGCCTTGGCTTGCAGCTTTGGATTGAGTTCGAAGACTTCGGTCTTGTAATCCAGCGGCGGTTTTTCGTTCGGGCCTTTGGTGTTGATGCCCAAGTAACCGGTCGGCCAGTCTTTCGGCGCGTCCCGGGAGTCCAGTTCCCACTGGGTGCCAAACTCCACCAGGTAGTGCGCCCACGCGGTGGTGCCGATGGTCCCGTGTTTCGGGTTGATGCCGGCAATCCCGGCGATCAGGAAGTAACTTTTGCGCAGGTCGAATTTCGGCGACAGCGCCAGGGCCAGGGTCGAGGCCGCCGCATTGGTCTGGCCCATGCCGGTGACCATCAGGCACACCTGTTCGGTGTTGCAGCGAATGTTCGGGTACTCGGCGGACAGGCCCGGTACTCGCACTTCCTGCTTGAGTTCCAGGCGATCGATCCAGTTCTGCGCCTCGGGAGCGAACATGGTGATCAGCATCACTTTCGGCTGGATCGGCGCTTCTACCGCCCAGGCAGAGGAAGAGAGCAGGGTGCTTGCCGCAAAACCGACAGACAGGGAAAGACGCGTCATTGCCTTCATAAAACCTCCTGATTCAAATGAGCCTTAAAACTGATAGCCGACACCGGCGTAGTAACCCCAGCCGTTGGAACGGGCGCGGAAGTCGCCGTCGCCGAAATTCAACTCACCGCCGTCCTCCCAGTTGCCGCCGTTGTGGAAGTAACGGCCGACCAGGGTGAAACGCAAGTGGGTGAAGGCGTAGAGCAACACGTTGGTGGCCACGGTGGCATTGGCGGTGCGGGCCGGGTTGTCTTTGTGCAGATCGGAGCCGAAGTCGAAGTTGGTGAAACCGATGTAGGTCAACGAAGCGCCGTTGCTGAAACTGCTGATGGGCACGATGTATTTGAGCTGGGCGCGGTAGCCGTCCCACGAATATTCGTTGCTGGCGCCGTAGTTTTCCCACTGGTAGCGACCGTAGAAGTTGGCCGACAGGTTGACCCGCGAATGGGTGTCGATGTCGGTGCCGAGGCCGCTGTACAGCGTGTTGGCACGATTGGCGCTGTTGCTGCCGTGGTCGTAGATCCAGTCGAACGCCACGTACCATTCCTTGAACGGCCCGACGGCCAGGCTGCGGCCGGCGAGGTAGTCGATGGAAATCCGCGGTTCGTGCTCCATGAACACTGGCGAGCCGTGATCCCACACGCCTTTGTCATGGCTGTTGCCGATGTCGAAGATCTTCGGAATGTCGATGTAGCCGTACAACTCGAACGGCCCCTTGCGGCCGAAGTATTCGTACTCCAGGTAAATATCGTCGGCCGGTTGCGGGCCGAAACTGATGTCCTTGCTGCCGATGACGGTCAGGTCCTGATTGAACCAGTCCGACAGGTACGCGCCTTTTTTCGGTGGGTTGGCTTCAGGGCTGAGGGCTTCGCCCTGGGCGGATTCTTCGGTGGTGGCCGGTTGGGCCAACGCGGAGCTGCTGAGTAGTCCTGTAACGCTGGCCAACAGCAAGGAAACAGCAAACGTGCGCGAGCAAGTCACGCGACTGGAGGTGCAATGCATTAAAAGTCCCTTTTCGTGCGTATCGAAGGCCCGATGGTGCGGGCTTGTGCGGTTTAAGTGGCGAACAGGCCGGTATCGGCGACTCGCAAACGTTTGCACAAGCTATACCAATTTTCTCAAAGCGCTGAAAAGCCGGAGGAATTGGCGGTTTTGCTGTCCTTTCGGTCAAGGATTTCGGGAGGATAGGTAAAACGAATGGAACTCGGGGCGAAGGGGATCTGGACAGGACATGCACCAAAGTGGTGTCACCTGATCTGTGGCCTGAGCTTTTGTGGCGAGGGAGTTTGCTCCCGCTGGGTTGCGCAGCAGCCCCAAAACCTTGCATGCGGTGTTTCTGGGAATCCCTGTCCGCCAGGTTTGCGGGTGCTTCGCACCCGAGCGGGAGCAAGCTCCCTCGCCACAATGGATCACTTATTGCGGCTCCTACAAATGGGGGTTGCTGTAGAATCCTGGGCATTGACTTCACAAGGTGCATCCCATGAGCGAGCCGATTCGTCTGACCCAATACAGCCACGGCGCAGGTTGCGGCTGCAAGATTTCGCCCCAGGTACTGGAGGTGATTCTGGCCGGTAGCGGGGCGCAGAACCTGGACCCGAAACTCTGGGTTGGCAATGCCTCGCGCGATGACGCGGCGGTGTATGCCATCGATGAAGAGCGCGGCGTGGTATCGACTACTGACTTCTTTATGCCGATTGTCGACGACCCGTTCGATTTCGGCCGTATCGCCGCCACCAACGCCATCAGCGACATTTACGCCATGGGCGGCGATCCGTTGATGGCGATTGCGATCCTCGGCTGGCCGGTCAATGTGCTGGCGCCGGAGATTGCCCGGGAAGTGATTCGCGGCGGTCGGTCGGTCTGCGATGAAGCGGGAATTCCCTTGGCCGGTGGCCATTCCATCGACGCACCTGAGCCGATCTTCGGCCTGGCCGTGACCGGACTGGTGGAAAAGCGCCACATGAAGCGCAACGACACCGCCACCGCCGGATGCCTGCTCTACCTCACCAAACCCTTGGGCATCGGCATCCTCACCACCGCCGAGAAGAAGGGTAAGTTGCGCAATGCCGACATCGGCCTGGCCTGCGACTGGATGTGCACCCTGAACAAACCCGGCAGCCGTTTCGGCAAGCTCGACGGCGTAACCGCAATGACTGACGTCACCGGATTCGGCCTGCTCGGGCATCTGGTGGAAATGGCCGATGGCAGCAACGTGACCGCTCGCATCGGCTATGACCGTGTGCCGCGCCTGCCGGGCGTCGAGTATTACCTTGATCAGGGCTGCGTGCCCGGCGGCACGCTGCGCAATTTCGACAGCTACGCCAGCAAGGTCGGCCGGCTCCAGGAGTTGCATAAACGCGTGCTCTGCGACCCGCAGACCAGCGGCGGTTTGCTGATTGCAGTCACGCCCGAAGGCGACGCAGCGTTCCTGGCGGTGGCGGCCGAACTTGGGCTGGCCCTTCAGCCGATCGGCGAACTGGTTGAACGACAGACCCACGCGGTTGAGGTGGTTTGATGTCCAGAGACTTCACCGATTACCGCGACATCTTCCTCAACGACCGGTCGATGATGGATGTGCGCGCGCCGATCGAATTCCTCAAAGGCTCATTCCCCGGCGTGGTCAACCTGCCGCTGATGAATGACCACGAGCGGCAACGGGTCGGCACTTGCTACAAGCAACACGGTCAGCAAGCGGCCATCACGCTGGGGCATCAATTGGTGGCCGGCGCGATCAAGGCCGAGCGCATCCAGGCCTGGGCCGATTTTGCCCGGGCGCATCCGGATGGTTATTTGTATTGTTTTCGCGGCGGACTGCGTTCGCAGATCACCCAGCAGTGGCTCAAGGACGAAGCGGGCATCGACTATCCGCGGGTCGGTGGCGGCTACAAGGCCATGCGCACCTTCTTGCTCGACACGCTCGACCAGGCCGTAGCCCAGTGCGATTTCGTTTTGCTGGGCGGCATGACCGGCACCGGCAAGACCGAGGTGCTCACGCAATTGAGCAACGCGCTGGACCTTGAAGGTCACGCCCATCATCGCGGCTCCAGCTTCGGCAAACGCGCCACCGGCCAACCCTCCAACATCGACTTTGAAAACCGCCTGACCGTGGACGTGCTGAAAAAGCGTGCCAGCGGTATCGAGCAGTTTGTGCTCGAAGACGAGAGCCGCGCGATCGGCAGTTGCGCGCTGCCGTTGCCGCTGTATCAGGGCATGCAGCAGTTTCCGATGGTCTGGCTGGAAGACAGCCTGGAAGGGCGCGTCGAGCGGATCCTGCGCGATTACGTGGTGGATTTATGCGCCGAGTTCATCGAGGTGTATGGCGATGAAGGCTTCACGCTGTTTTCCGAACGGATGTTGGCGAGCCTGAACAATGTCCAGAAACGCCTGGGCGGCGAACGTCATTGGCGGATGCTGACCTTGATGGAAGATGCGCTGGCGGAACAGGCCAATAGCGGCGCGGTGGACTTGCACCGGGGCTGGATCGAAGGGTTGCTGCGTGAGTATTACGACCCGATGTATGTGTTTCAGCGGGAGAAAAAGGGCGCGCGGATCGAGTTTGTCGGGGATCGGGGGGCGGTTCTCGAATATTTGCGGGAGCGGGGTAAGCAGCGGGGGTGATGTTGTTTTTGCTGGCCCCATCGCGGGCTTGCTCGCGATGGGGCCAGCAGGTGCCCGACCGCTTACGTCGGACAACTCTCCGGGCCGTTATTGAGCCCTTGCTTGTAGCTGTGGCTCTGCAGGCTGGCCTTGCCGTTGTGCCAGGTCAGCGTGAGCACGTACAGCGAGTCATAGTCGCTGGATGCCCAGTCATCGGTGATGCGCTGTTCTGAGCCGACGGCTTCCCCGGCGACCTTGTTGATCAGCTCAGGCAGGTAGCCATGGGACCAGGCGGTATAGATGATCGAGTTGTGATACTTGTCGCGAAGCAGTTCATCGGCCAGGTCGCTGGTGTCGTTGGCCGAAAATTCGATGTTCACCGGTAAGCCGAGCTTGATCGCGCTGGGGCTGATGGTCATCAGGGGGCGGATGTAACTGTAGGAGTTATCCAGTTCGCCTTCCTCGACATTGCGCGTCGGGTTGGCGGCAAACACGTAGTTGGCCTTGCCGAATTTTTCCGGCAGCAAGGTGGCCAGGTCGATGGCGCGGTTCAGTCCCTGGCAATTGAGCTGACCCAGGCCGCCGGCCGGTTTCTCCGCGTGACGCAAAAACACCAGCGTCTGTGTACCGTCCACCGGTTGGGCGCGGCTTACACTGGACTCCAGCGACAAAAGCAACGCGCTGGCCGCCAACAGAGCAGGCAGGAAGATATAAGCACGATGTTTGAAGCGGTTGGTGAATTTCAAAGGATTCATCATCGAATAGGTGATCTTCAGCGCATTTGGTTAAGGCTGACAAACATTGACACCTCAAGCTCCTAGCATAGGGTGTTTTCCATGTCGTTGACCCGGTCCATTTCTAACAGGGCAATGCTCAGAGTCCGATGAAGCCCTTTTGGTTCGATTCGAGCTTCGATCCGAGCGAGGTGCCTGGCACTTTAGCGGCAACCTCGGACGGATTGGGGGGAAGGTTATCGACAGGATGTTTCGGATTCATGGACACAGTACACATCTTGGCCCCGTCCCCCTTATGATCTTCACTCCGATTTTCCCGTGGAAGCTCCCGATGACCGATTTGTCTGCATTCCCCATCACTCGAAAATGGCCGGCCCAGTACCCGGAGTGGATCCAGCTCTATTCCTTGCCAACGCCCAATGGCGTCAAGGTTTCGATCATGCTCGAAGAGATCGGGCTGCCCTATGAGCCGCATCGTGTGGGCTTCGACACCCAGGATCAGCTGTCCCCTGAGTTTCTGTCGCTGAACCCCAACAACAAGATCCCGGCGATCCTCGACCCCCACGGCCCGGGCGACCAACCGCTGGCGCTGTTCGAGTCCGGGGCGATTCTGATTTACCTCGCCGACAAGAGCGGGCAACTGCTGGCCCAGGAGTCGGCAGCGCGTTACGAGACCCTTCAGTGGCTGATGTTTCAGATGGGCGGTATCGGGCCGATGTTCGGCCAGCTCGGTTTTTTCAACAAATTCGCCGGCAAGGACTACGAAGACAAGCGTCCGCGTGATCGCTACGTCGACGAAAGCAAGCGCTTGCTCAAGGTCCTCGATGGCCGTCTGCAAGGGCGCGACTGGATCATGGGCGAGCGCTACACCATTGCCGACATCGCGACTTTTCCGTGGGTGCGCAACCTGATCGGCTTCTACGAGGCCGGCGACCTGGTCGGCATCCAGGATTTCCCCAACGTCACCCGCGTGCTGGAGCGTTTCCTGGCAAGACCGGCGGTAATTCGCGGTCTGGAAATCCCCAGGCAATCCCTTTGAATCCTTCATCACCAAGGCAGGCAATGAGCGCATTCGATTTCAAGCAAGTAGATGTTTTCAGCCCCGTCGCGCTCAAGGGCAACCCGTTGGCGGTGGTGTTTGGCGCAGACAGGCTCAGCGATGAACGCATGGCGGCATTCGCGAACTGGACCAACCTCAGCGAAACCACGTTCGTGCTCGAACCTCGAGACCCCCGGGCCGACTATCGAGTACGTATCTTCACCACCCTGCAAGAGTTGCCGTTCGCCGGTCATCCGACACTGGGCACGTGCCATGCCTGGCTCGAGGCCGGTGGGGTGCCCAAGGGTGAGGAGATTATTCAGGAGTGTGGTGTCGGCCTGGTGCGGGTGCGTCGGCAGGGGACGGAGCTGGCGTTTCTCGCGCCACCGCTGCTCAGGTCCGGCCCGGTGGACGCCGGGCTGGTCGAGCGCGTACGGCAGGGGCTCGGGTTGGCGCCGGGGGCGATTGTGCGCACGCAATGGGTCGACAACGGTGCCGGTTGGCTGGCGGTGATGGTCGCGGACCGCCAGCAGATTCTGGACTTGCAGCCGGATCATGCACAGATGCTCGGCCTCGCCGTCGGTGTCATCGCGCCATGGCACCCCGAGAATGATGGTGCTGACGCGCAGTTCGAAGTGCGTGCATTCATCTCCGGCGACGGCATGCCGGAAGACCCGGCTACCGGCAGCCTGAACGCCGGGATCGCTCAATGGTTGCTCAGCGAAGGGCTGGCTCCGGCGTCTTATGTCGTCAGTCAGGGCCTGACCATGGGCCGCGCCGGGCGGATTCGGGTGGAGCAGGTGGGGGATGAGATCTGGATTGGTGGTGCTGTAGTGACGTGTATTACCGGAACGCTGACGATCTAACCTGTGAGAGCAGGCGGTATTCGATGCGGGCGATTGTTGCCGCCGCGGTAACGTTGTCTTGAGCGATCGAGGTTTGTGTCCCGCACCTTGCAGGGCATAAGCTTTGCGCCCTACGAATTTCGTCTCTTCAGGAAGGTCCATGTCCAGTCAGTTCCCCGAAGCACGTCCACGCCGTCTGCGCCGCAATGCGAGCCTGCGCAGCCTGTTCCAGGAAACCGAGTTCAGCTTGAACGATCTGGTGCTGCCGATTTTCGTCGAGGAAGAAATCGACGATTTCGTGCCGATCAAGAGCATGCCCGGGGTGATGCGCATTCCCGAGTCGAAACTGGCCGGCGAGATCGAGCGTTACGCCCGGGCGGGGATCAAGTCGGTGATGACGTTCGGCGTGTCTCATCATCTGGACAGCAACGGCAGCGACACCTGGAACGATAACGGCCTGGTGTCGCGCATGTCGCGCATCGCCAAAAACGCCGTGCCGGAAATGATCGTGATGTCCGACACCTGTTTTTGTGAGTACACCGACCACGGCCATTGCGGCGTGTTGCACCAGCACGAAGTTGATAACGACCAGACCCTGATCAATCTCGGCAAACAAGCCGTGGCCGCCGCCCGGGCCGGCGCCGATGTGATCGCGCCGTCGGCTGCGATGGACGGGCAGGTCCAGGCGATTCGCCGGGCGCTCGATACAGCGGGTTTCAGCCAGACCGCGATCATGGCCTATTCGACCAAATTCGCCTCGGCGCTTTATGGCCCGTTCCGCGAAGCCGGCGGCAGTGCGCTCAAGGGTGACCGCAAAAGCTATCAGATGAATCCGATGAACCGTCGTGAAGCGGTGCGTGAGTCGTTGCTGGACGAACAGGAAGGCGCCGACGCGCTGATGGTCAAGCCGGCCGGCGCGTACCTGGACATCATCCGCGACATCCGCGAAGCCTCGCGTCTGCCGTTGTCGGCGTATCAGGTGAGCGGTGAATACGCGATGATCAAATTCGCCGCCCAGGCTGGGGCGATCGATGAAGATCGCGTCGTGCGTGAGAGTCTGGGGGCGATCAAAAGGGCGGGGGCGGATTTGATTTTCACCTACTTCGCAATGGACCTGGCCCTGGCCGGGATCTAAACAATCAAAAGATCGCAGCCTTCGGCAGCTCCTACATTGAATGCGTTCGCCGCAATATTGCGGGTAAACATCGATCCTGTAGGAGCTGCCGCAGGCTGCGATCTTTGATCTTCAGACGATAAAAGGCCGTATCCCATGATCGCGGAAATACCGTTCGATCACCTTCGGATCGGCGCTGTAATCGGCGATCGCCACATAGGTATCCGGGCGCAGCAGGTAAAACCCGTTGCGCGCCAGTCCCACGGTTTCAAACACCGGTCGCCAGTCGAACACCTGCAACGGCAGGTGATGCGCGCTGCACCAGGCGATCATCTCGTCGCTGGTTTCGCCATACACATGCACCTGCCAGGTCAGGTATTTCAGCGATTCGAAGTTGTCCCCTTCATCGTCGTGGGCCCAGGGCAGGCGATCACCGCCGTGAATATGGCCGGTAACGCCCTCACTCAACGGCATACCGCGATAGTTGAGGGTGGTCTGTGACACCGTGCGAAACATGAACTCCCGGACGGCCTCGAACGAGATCATTTTCGGGATCAAAAAGGGCGCCACGCGCATGCGCATTACGTCGGCAATTGGCCCATCGGCCGTGACGAAATTGAACACCCGATCAGTGGTGGCCACCAGGCGCTGGGCAAAGGCGATGCGTTCGGTTTCATAACTGTCGAGCAGTTTGGCCGTGGCGCTGCCGCTCAACACCGCCGCGAGCTTCCAGGCCAGATTGATCGCATCGCCAATCCCGGTGTTCATGCCCTGGCCACCCGCCGGGCTGTGGACATGGGCAGCGTCACCCAACAGAAACGCGCGTCCGGTACGAAAGTGATCCGCTACCCGGTGATGCACGCGGTAGGTCGAGAACCAGTTCACCTGATCGATCTGCACCTTTAAATTCTCGATGGCCCGTCTGCTGACGTCTGCAAACTGGAGGGTTTCGGCGCGCTCGGCGCGTTCGTCGCGAACCGTGCCAATCAGTCGGGCGCGACCTTCGCTGGACAAAGGAAAAATGGCGAGAAAGTCGGCTTCGTCGAGGTCCACATGCAATTCACCGTTGAACGTCTGGCCGCGGGCCTGCACATCCGCCACGTAGAAAATCTGCTGGTAGGTGCCCCCCGGAAAATCGGTGTCCAGGGATTTGCGCACGATCGAGCGGGCGCCGTCGCAGCCAGCGAGGTAACAGGCCTGACAGGTTTGCTGTTGGCCATCGGGCAAGCGCAGTGTTGCGGTGATGCCGTCGCCGGTTTCCTCGAAACTTTGCAATTCGGTGTTGCGCTCCACCGTAATGCCAAAGGTCTCCAGGCGTTCGATCAGCAGTTGTTCGTGCTCGTCTTGCGGATAGATTTCCAGGAACGCATAGGGCGTCAAACCCTCGCCGATGGCGCTCAGCGGCAGGTGTGCGACCGGTTCGCCCTTGACCCAGAAATTCGCGGCGCACACTTTATGGCCGTGCTGCACCACGGCGTCGCTGAGGTCGAGCTGGCGATACAGCTCCAGCGTTCGGGCCTGTACTGCCAACGCGCGTGAGGTAGTACCGGGGGCCGAGGTCTTGTCGATAATCCGCACCCCAATCCCCAGCTTGCTCAGCCACAGTGCCAGGACCAGCCCGGTCGGGCCGGCACCGATGATCAGCACATCGCTACGGTTCATGAGCCTGTCCTCCTCGGTGTGTGGATCAAGTATGGTTCAACCGGGGGGCACTCGCAGGCTCGACAGCGGCTACGGCGAACGAGTTGCTACGGAACAGGGAGAGGGCGGCATAGTCATAGCCTGCGCCATGCCATTGATCGTATGGTTAACCCGGCTCAACGGATTTGATGGAGCACCATGCAAGCCAATCGATTGATCATGAGCGTGGCCGCGCTGTTGGTACTGGCCGGTTGCGGCACTCAGCGCCCTCAGGAACCGCCGGCCCGCAAGCCTGCCGAGGTCAAGGCCGAAATCGTCAGCCTGCTGCCGGCCAAAACGGTCGACCGCCAGGGCTGGGCCACGGATATCTACGCAGCGTTTGCCGCGCAAAAGATTTCGCCGACCACGCAAAACCTGTGTTCGGTACTTGCGGTCGCTGAGCAGGAGTCGACGTTTCAGGCTGACCCGCTGGTGCCAGGCCTGGGCAAGATCGCCCGGGATGAAATCGACCGCCGCGCCGATAAGGCCCACATTCCCAGCTTGCTGGTCAGCGGTGCCTTGCAGGTGCGTTCACCCAACGGCAAAAGCTACAGCGACCGACTGAGTGCCGCGCGCAGCGAAAAAGAGCTCAGCGCGATTTTCGATGACTTCATCGGCATGGTGCCCATGGGCCGGACCTTGTTCGGCGGCTTCAACCCGGTACACACTGGCGGGCCGATGCAGGTCAGCATCGACTTTGCCGAGCAGCATGTGCGGGATTATCCCTACCCGGTGAACGGCTCGATTCGTCACGAAGTGTTCACCCGTCGCGGTGGCCTGTATTTCGGTATCGCCCACTTGCTCGGTTATCCGGTGAGCTATAAGCAGCCGCTGTATCGCTTCGCCGATTTCAATGCCGGTTGGTACGCCAGCCGCAATGCGGCGTTTCAGAACGCGGTCAGTCGTGCGACGGGTATCCCGCTGGCGCTGGATGGTGATCTGGTGCGCTACGACTCGATCATGCCCGGCACCACGGAACTGGCGGTGCGCACCCTCGGCAAGCAATTGGACATGCGCAACCCGACCATTCGGGATCAGCTGGAGGAGGGTAAAAGTCTTCAGTTTGAGGACACCACGCTCTATCAACGCGTCTTCGCTTTGGCCGAACAGGCCGAAGGCCGGCCATTACCCCGGGCGGTGTTGCCGGGGATCGTGCTGCAAAGCCCGAAAATCACCCGAAAACTCACCACGGCGTGGTTTGCCAAGCGGGTCGACGAGCGCTATCAGCGCTGTATGAAACGCGCGGGAGGGTAACCGGGCAAGCTCGCACCCACAGGGTTCGCGCGCAGTCTTTGGCATCTGCTACAAAGAGAGAGTCGCAGAGGAGATTTAGTCATGTACCAGCTCTATGGGTATCAGAATTCGGGTGCAGCCGCCATCGAAGCCGCGCTGGAACTGTGCGAGGTTCCTTATCGCTTCATCGACGTATCATCGTCCCCGGAGGCGGTGCATGCGCTGGAGAAGCTCAACCCGCTCAAGCAGGTTCCCACTCTGCAACTGCCCGATGGCGGCGTTCTTGCCGAGAGTGCGGCCATCCTGATTCACCTGGGCCTTACGTTCCCGGAGTCGAACCTGTTGCCGGAAAATCCGATCAAGCGCGATCAGGTGATTCATGGTCTGGTGTACATCGTCAGCAATTGCTACAGCGCCATCGGCATCATCGATTACCCCGAGCGCTGGCTGGGCGAGGCGGACGAGTCGTCCCGGCAAAACCTCATGGCCGGTGCCCGCCGGCGCCTGCACTGGAATTGGGAGGTGTTTGCCGATCAATTCGCCGGCAAGTTGTACCTGGGCGATGGCAAGCCGGGCGCGCTGGATATTCTGGCGGCGGTGGTGACGCGGTGGGCGGGCACCCGGGAACACTTGCGCGTTGCGCGGCCGGGGTTCTTCGCCTGGCTCGAACGCTTCGACCGCCACCCGGTATTGGCGCCGGTCTTCTCGCGGCATTGGCCATAGGAACACATCAAACCAATGTGGGAACGAGCCTTTGTGGGAGTGGGGCTTGTCTGTGGCGAGGGAGCTTGCTCCCGCTGGACTGCGCAGCAGTCCCCTTCTTTTTAAGTAGAGAGTGGGGCCGCTTCGCAACCCAGCGGGAGCAAGCTCCCTCGCCACAAAAGCCCCCTCGCACAGTGTGAAATCACTCCCCGCGAATGTACTGCTCCAGCTGCCGAATCAGTTCAGCCTGTTCGGCAATGGCTTCCTTGACCAGGTCGCCGATCGACAGCAAGCCCATCAGCTTACCGTCCTCCACCACCGGCAAGTGCCGCAGGCGTTTGTCGGACATGATGCCCATGCAGGTTTCGACGGTTTGATGGGTGTCCACGGTGATCACCGGCGACACCATGATGTCGCTGACCGGTGTGCCGACGGAGGAGCGTCCCTTGAGCACCAGTTTGCGTGCATAGTCCCGCTCACTGATGATGCCGACCACCTTGCCATCTTTCAGGACCGGCAACGCACCGACGTTTTTTGCGGCCATCACCATCAGCGCTTCCAGCACCATTTGATGAGGCGCAATGGTGTGGACTTCCTGATTCTGTTCGGCCTTTAACTTGAGCAACTGGGCGACGGTTTTCATGACGGCTTCTCGGGTGTTGTCGTTGTCCTTGAAGAATCGTAGAGACAGGCTCACAGAGCAAGGTGCAAAGCGGCAGATAACACGCAAATAGCGTCATTCAGTGATTTTTCTTTGTAAACGCCCGCAACCCTCCCGGGCACCCTGCGCAATTGTGGCGAGGGAGCTTGCTCCCGTTCGGCTGCGTAGCAGTCGCAATCCGATAAACGCGGTGTGCCTGAGAGACCGTGTTGGCAGGTTTGAGGCCCGCTTCGCAGGCCAACGGGGCGGTGCGGCGTTCCGACAAGCCCCCTCGCCACACCGGCGATCACGCGTAGAATCACCACTTGAATCAGATCGTTGAGGTTGCAGTGGTGGATTTACAGCAGGGCTTCGTCCTGACCCGGCATTGGCGCGATACCCCGGCCGGCACCGAAGTCGAGTTCTGGCTGGCGACCGATGCCGGTCCTCGGCGCATCCGCCTGCCGCATCAACCGTCGGTCGCGTTCATTCCACAGGCCATGCGCGAGCAAGCCGAAACGGTGTTGCGCGGCGAAAAGAATGTTGAACTGCGGCCATTGGCGCTTCTGGACTTCGAGCACCGCCCGGTGCAGGGCTTGTATTGCCAGCAGCACGGCCAGTTGATGCGCCTGGAAACCGCACTGCGTAAATCAGGCGTCGAGGTATTCGAAGCCGACATCCGTCCGCCGGAACGCTACATGATGGAGCGGTTCATCACCGCGCCGGTTTTGTTCGGCGGCACACCCGGTGCCGACGGCCTGCTGCTCGACGCGCAAATGAAACCCGCCCCCGGCTACCGGCCGAACCTGCGGCTGGTCTCGCTGGACATCGAAACCACCGCCCAGGGCGAGTTGTACTCCATCGCCCTGGAAGGCTGCGGCGAGCGTCAGGTGTATATGCTCGGGTCGCCCAATGGTGATGACAACGGGGTGGATTTCCAGCTCGAATACTGCGATTCGCGAACCCTGCTGCTGAAAAAACTCAATGAGTGGTTCGCCCGGCACGACCCCGACGCCATCATCGGCTGGAACGTCGTGCAGTTCGACCTGCGGGTACTGCACGAACATGCTCGCCGCCTGGCGGTGCCGTTGAAGCTGGGGCGTGGCGGCGAAGAAATGCAGTGGCGCGAGCACGGCAACGGCAATCACTATTTCGCCTCGGCTGCAGGGCGGTTGATCATCGACGGCATCGAGTCGCTGCGTTCGGCGACCTGGAGCTTCCCCTCGTTCAGTCTGGAAAACGTCGCGCAAACCTTGTTGGGCGAAGGCAAGTCGATCGACAACCCGTACCAACGCATGGACGAAATCAACCGCATGTTCGCCGAGGACAAACCGGCCCTGGCCAAGTACAACCTCAAGGACTGCGAACTGGTAACACGGATCTTCGCCAAGACCGAGTTGCTGACCTTCCTGCTGGAGCGCGCCAGCGTCACCGGTTTGCCGGCGGATCGCAGCGGTGGTTCGGTGGCGGCCTTCACTCACCTGTATATGCCGCTGATGCACCGCCAAGGCTTCGTCGCACCAAACCTTGGCAATAAACCACCGCAGGCCAGCCCCGGTGGTTTTGTCATGGACTCGCAACCGGGGCTGTACGAATCGGTGCTGGTGCTCGACTACAAAAGCCTCTATCCGTCGATCATCCGCACCTTCCTGATCGACCCGGTGGGCTTGATCGAAGGGCTCAAGCACCCCGAAGATAGTGAATCGGTGCCGGGTTTTCGCGGTGCCCGTTTCTCACGGACCCGGCATTGCCTGCCGGCCATCGTCGCCCGGGTCGCCGAAGGCCGTGAAACCGCCAAGCGCGAACACAACGCGCCGCTGTCCCAGGCCCTGAAGATCATCATGAATGCCTTCTATGGCGTCCTCGGTTCCAGTGGTTGCCGCTTCTTCGATACGCGACTGGCCTCATCCATCACCTTGCGCGGGCACGAGATCATGTTGCGTACCCGCCAACTGATCGAAGCTCAGGGCCATGCGGTGATCTATGGCGACACCGACTCGACCTTCGTCTGGCTGCGTCGCCCCCATGGTCAGGCCGAAGCGGCGCAGATCGGCCACGCGCTGGTGGACCACGTCAACCAATGGTGGCGCGAGCATGTGAAGCAGGAGTACGGGTTGGAAAGTGCCCTGGAGTTGCAGTTCGAAACCCACTACAAACGCTTTCTGATGCCGACCATTCGCGGTGCCGAGGAGGGCAGCAAGAAGCGCTATGCCGGGTTGGTTACCCGTGCCGATGGCACCGACGAGATGGTCTACAAAGGCCTGGAAACCGTGCGCACCGACTGGTCGCCGCTGGCCCGGCAATTCCAGCAGGAGCTGTACCTGCGCATCTTCAAACGCAAGCCCTATCAGGATTACGTGCGTGACTATGTGCGCAAGACGTTGGCCGGTGAGTTCGATGAGCGCCTGATCTACCGCAAACGCCTGCGTCGGCCCCTGGATGACTATCAACGCAATGTGCCGCCCCATGTGCGGGCCGCGCGGATCGCCGATGACTACAACGATCAACAGGGGCGGCCACGGCAATATCACAACGGCGGCTGGATCAGCTACGTGATCACGGTCGCCGGCCCCGAGCCGCTGGAAGTGCGCAGCGCGCCGATCGACTACGACCATTACATCACCCGGCAGCTGCAACCGGTGGCGGATGCCATCCTGCCGTTCGTCGATGACGATTTCTCAACGCTGATTGGGGGGCAGTTGGGCCTGTTTTGAGTCCAGCAGCGACAGCGTCCAGTCATCCGGTATGCCGTGAAAGTACTGATCCAGCGCCTGATGAAACAGGCTGCCTTTTGGCGAAACCTGGGCGAACAGCGTCATCGATGAATGAAACTTGAGGTTGTCGGGGTGCCCGAAAATCTTGGTGATCGAACGTTGAGGAACGTCCAGCACCAATTGCGTGCAGGTACGCAAGCGCGGCCCCAGCAGCGGATGCTCCAGGTACGCCGCGGCTTCTTCACTGGAGTGAATGGCAAAGTAGCGGGACATTTCGCTGTCACCCAACCCGGCAAACTGCGGAAAGATGAACCACATCCAGTGCCGGCGCTTCTGGCCGGCGCGCAGTTCATCCTGAACCCACTCGAACACAGGATCCTGCGCCTGGATGAAGCGTGGCAAATTGAAAGAGTCGAGCTGATCGGTACTTCTCATGCCGATGCCCTCTGATAGATCCGCGATGGCTCAGACCATGGCCAACCGCTGCTTGCGTTGTGGCGCGCGAAACGCTTGGTCCAGCGCCTCCAGATCCCCGACTTCAAGCTGCAATTGTGCCGCTTGCGCGTTGAGCTGCACATGCTCGGGGTGGACCGCTTTGGGGATGGCGATCACCCCGTTCTGACGCAGAATCCATGCCAGCGCTACCTGCGCAGGTGTCGCCTGGTGACGGGCGGCAACCTGCTTGAGCGTCGGATTGGCCAGCATATGCCCGCCCTGGCCGATTGGACAGTAAGCCATCACCGGCATTTGTCGCTGTTGGCTCCAGGGCAGCAGATCGAATTCGATGCCGCGTTCTTCCAGGTTATACAGCACCTGATTGGTGGCGCAGGCCGGTGAGGCCAGTTCCTCCAGGTCGTCCAGATCGAAGTTGGATACGCCCCAACGGCCAATCTTGCCGTCTTCGCGCAGACGTTCGAAGGCTTCGACGGTTTCCTCGAGGGGATACTCGCCGCGCCAGTGCAACAGATAAAGATCGATGTAATCGGTATTCAACCGCCGCAGGCTGCGTTCACAAGCCTGGGGGATGCCTTTGCGGCTGGCGTTGAAGGGGTAGACCTTGCTGACCAGAAAAACCTGGTCGCGCAGGCCTGTGATGGCTTCACCCACCACCTCTTCGGCGCCCCCTTCGGCGTACATCTCAGCGGTGTCGATCAGGGTCATGCCCAACTCGATACCCAGGCGCAGCGCTGCAACTTCCTTGGTGTGTCGGGAGCGTTCCTCTCCCATGTGCCAGGTGCCTTGGCCGATGACCGGCACAGCGCGGCCGGCCAGCTCAAGAGTCCGCATGAATCCTCCTTGTCGAAGCCCGATCGATACTACAGTTGGCAGCAAAATAGCAGGGTGGTTCCGTCGTCATCATGAAAGATCGCAGCCCGCGGGGGCGGGGTGTACCCGCGATATCGGAGCTGCCGCAGGCTGCGATCTTTTGATCTACCGGGCGGAGAACCTGAACACCGTGGTCTGGGCATAAGTTTTGCCCGGATCCAGCCGCGTGGACGGGAAGGCCGGCTGGTTCGGCGAGTCCGGATAATGCTGGGTTTCCAGAGTAAAGGCACCCCAATGCGGGTAAATCTTGCCGGCCTTGCCCTTGACCGAGCCGTCGAGGAAGTTGCTGGTGTAGAACTGTACGCCAGGTTCGGTGGTGTAGAGCTGCAAGCGACGGCCGGATTGCGGATCGCTGACATCGGCGGCGAGTTTGCCCAGGTCGCCCTTGGCATCCAGCACCCAGTTGAAGTCAAAACCGCCGTGTTTCGGTTCGGCGAATTTCAACTGCGGGTGATCGGCCTTGATGTGTTGACCGATGGCGGTCGGTTGAGTGAAGTCCATCGGCGTGCCGGCGACCGGGGCCAGCTCACCGGTGGGGATCAGTTTGCCGGTGACTGGCGTGTAACGGGCGGCGTGCAAGGTCGCCAGCTGCTTCAGCACATCGCCGTTACCCGCGCCGGCCAGGTTGAAATAGCTGTGGTTGGTCAGGTTCAGCACTGTGGGTTTATCGGTGCTGGCCTTGTAGTCGATGCGCAGCTCATTGTTCTCGGTGAGGCTGTAGGTGACCTCGGTTTTCAGGTTGCCGGGGAAACCCATTTCGCCATCCGAGGACAGGTACGTCAGCGTCACACCCACCGAATCCTTGCCCTTGCTCGGTTCGGCTTTCCACACCCGCTTGTCGAAACCTTGAGCCCCGCCGTGCAGCGAATTGCTGCCGTCGTTGAGCGGCACTTGAAAGCGCTTGCCATCCAGCTCGAAGGCGCCGTTGGCCAGGCGATTGCCGAAGCGGCCGATGGTCGCGCCGAAGAACGCCTTGCCGCTTTGATAGCTCTGTACGTCATCGAAGCCGAGCACCACATCGTCGAGCTTGCCGTTTTTGTCCGGCACTTTCAGCGACTGGAGAATCCCGCCGTAGGTAATGACCGTGGCCTGCAGGCCATGGCTGTTGCGCAAAATGTATTGCTCGACGGGTGTGCCGTCATTGGTTTTGCCGAAGGCTTTTTGTTCGCTGGACAAACCAGTGGCGTGAGCGGAGAGGGTGGCGATCATCAGGGAGAGTCCGAGGCCGGAGAGCAGGTGTCGGGATTGAAGCATGGTTGACCTTCCTTTTTGTTGTTTTTAAGAAGTAGTCATACTAATGATCGTGCTTTAGCGCGATCAAGGAAGGATTTATAGCCTATGTCTTGAGTATTGCAATTAAAAAGTATTACTAATGAGTGGTCGCTTTCAGAGTGACCAGCGCTTACGGACCACCGGCACTGCACTTTTCCAGCTTTCACGGTTCTATCCTTGGGCAGCCTGCGGCGATCCCCACCGCCGGCCCATGCCCAAGTTCAAGAACCCATGGCTCGAGTTTTACCCCGTTTTACCCTGCACATTCGCCGTCATTGCTTGCTGCTGATAAGCCTGTCGATGCTCCTCGCCAGTGGTTGCAGCCATCAGCCGGGCAACGATGTCATCAGCCAGTTTCGCGATGGCAAACCCCAGGAATTCCTCCAGACCAGCGTCGACCGCATGGCGACCCTGACGATGCGCGACAACCTCGAAAGCCTCTACCGGCTGATGAACAAGCTCTACCTGCGCAACCCGCAGGAGCTGAAAAAATCCGGCTTCCTCGATGTCGGCACCGCAGAAAAGCAGGTGCGCATGGCCATCGAACAGCAAGAGCCGCTGCCCACCCTCGGCGGCAAAAAAGACCTCGCGGCGCTGAGCTTTGCCATGAGCCCGGAATTCCTCGGTGACCGGGTCGGCGCGTTCATCTATGCCATCGGCAGCATGCTGGTGACGGCCCATGGCAATCGACTGGAGTTCTACATGACGGATGCGCTCAACCCGACCTTCGTCAGCAATGCTGCGCGCAACATCGAAAAAGCCACCTGGATCTTGAGCCAGCGGCAAAACAGGCAAGGCGAGCCCTTGCTGTTTTCCAACGAAATCTCGGAGGAGGGCAGCAACCTGAGCTTTGCCGTGGAGTTCGGCAAAATCGTCGCGCGACTGGACCTGCTGACCCAGATGCTCGACGAGCGGTACCGGCGGATCGGCCTGAACTACGCCCAGAGTCTGCTGTTCCTGAATTTTTTGCCGGTGCAGTGAGATGTCGGATAAAGCGCAATTCTTGTGGGGTTGGTATTGAGGGGGAAGTCGCTGTTTCAAATCGGTGAATTGGCATAACGATAGACCGCATCGATATATGTGGTTATAAGAAAAATCGCTATGCTGCTGACCGGTTTGTTTCCTGCGAATTTCTGGGCGTATTAATGGATTTCGGTAATTTCGGGTTGGTCGTGGCGGGTCTGGTGGTCGGCTTTATTGTCGGCATGACCGGTGTTGGGGGCGGTTCGTTGATGACGCCGATCCTGCTGTGGTTCGGCGTTAACCCGGCCACGGCGGTGGGCACGGACTTGCTGTACGCGGCCATTACCAAATCCAGTGGTGTACTGGTTCATCGCAAGAACAAGAACATCGACTGGGCGATCACCGGTTGGCTGACCCTCGGCAGTGTGCCGGCGGTAGCCCTGACGCTGTGGTTCCTGAGCACTTTGCAAACCTCGCCCGAGGCGATGAACGCCGTCATCAAACAGGCGCTGGGCTTCGTATTGTTCGCCACGGCGCTGGCGATTTTCTTCAAGAAACGCTTGCTCGATTTCGCTCACAAACGGGCGGGTGGCCAATACAACCCCAGCGGCTCCCGGTTGAATGTGCTGACCGTGATCACCGGCCTGGTGCTCGGTACCATGGTGGCCCTGACTTCCATCGGCGCCGGCGCCCTGGGCACCGTTGCGCTGTTCATCCTGTACCCGCTGCTACCCACTCGTCGCCTGGTCGGCACCGAAATCGCCCACGCGGTGCCCCTGACCCTGGTCGCCGGCCTCGGCCATGCGAGCATGGGTAACATGGACTGGCACGTCCTGGGTTTCTTGCTGGTCGGTTCGTTGCCTGGGATTTACCTGGGCAGCCATTTGACCGGGCGCATCTCCGACGAACTGCTGCGTCCGTGCCTGGCGACGATGCTGGTGCTGATCGGCTACAAACTGGCGTTCTGATCCGATACCGCTTCCCGAGTAAAAATCTCCAGCAGATGCCCGTCCGGGTCATCGAAATACACCCGCCGGCCACCGGCGTAATCGTTGATCTCGTTGGGCCGCTGCTTACCGGGGTCGGCCCACCACGGCTGCTTGATCGCCTGCAGGCGAGCGAAGGCCGCATCGAAGTCGTCGTCACCAATCAAGAATGCATAGTGCTGGGACGCGATGGGCGGGTCGTTGTTGTAGAAATCCAGCGACACCCCGTTATCGAACTTGACCACCAGCATCGGCCCGAACGGCTCGGGATCGGGCAGGCCGAGGAGGTCGGTCAGGTAGCGTGCCGAAACCTGTTTGTCACGGCACCAGACGATGGTGTGGTTCAGCTGAGCGCTCATGGATAAACCCTCACGATGAATCAGCTATGAGATTAGCTCAGGCTGTTGCGCAATGACCGCCCTGACCTAAGCTTGGGCAAGGCGGAACACAATCGCGGTGCATCGCCCGGAACGATCACCGCGATGCGCAATCATTAGAGCGTGGATATCAAAAGGAGATGCGCATGCTCATCAGGTCTTTGACCCTGGCTACCCTGTTGGCTTTCGTCGGTCCTTCATTCGCCGCCGATGACGATTCCCCTCTGGTTAAAGACGTGGGCCGGGCTCGACCCCTGATTGTCATCGCGCCCAGTTCGGTGGACCCGGTTTGGCTCAACCTGAAAAAATCACTGGACGACTCTGCCAACCGCAAGGGCTTCACCGATCGAAACATGGTGCTGTACACCGTGATCAATACGATGGGCCAACGGGACGGCAAAGACCTCGACCCGCAATCGACGATGGCGCTGATCCGCTCGCTCAAACTAGGCGCCGGCGCGAAGAGCAAAATCATCCTGATCGGCAAGGATGGCGAAAAGAAGCTTGAGCAGTCGGATGCGGTCGAGTTGAAAGAGATATTCAACACCGTCGACCAGCTGCCGACGGCCGAGAAGGAAGCAACGGTACCGGTGCCAGCGCCGGTGGCTGAAGTCGCACCGGTCAAAGGTGCTAAAGGCAAACCGGCGAAGCCTGCCAAACCGGCTGAGCAACCGGATGATTGAATTGCGCTGAGTCCTTGTGGTGAGAGGGCTTGCCCCATTGGGCGACCTCAACAGGTCGCCCATTTTTCTGCCAACGGAAATCTGAAACTTGGTGATCCATTGTGGCGAGGGAGCTTGCTCCCGTTCGGCTGCGTAGCAGTCGTAAACCCTGCACCCTAGGCCTACCTGATGTACCGCGGTGACTGGTTTGGGGCCGCTGCGCAGCCCAGCGGGAGCAAGCTCCCTCGCCACAGGTTCTGTGCCAATCCGGCCAATGATTTCCAGGCTCGGCGGCTGCTACGGGGCGTCGCCCTCGGCTATTTGGTCAGCGCACTCAAAATCTGGTGAGCGATTTTGATCCGCTCCGGATTCGGGTAGTTTTTGTTGGCCAGGATCACGATGCCGATGTCCTTCGCCGGGATAAAAGCAACGTAGGCGCCGAAGCCGCCGGTTGAGCCGGTTTTGTTGATCAGCACAGTGTCGCGTTGAGGTTGTGGCGGGGTCAGCCACTGGACTTCATGAGCCTCCATCGCCATCTGCGACGAGTTGCCAGCCAGCAATGTATCGAGCTTCACCGGGTAGTTGTAGAGCTCCCATCCCAACCCTTGAGTCATCTCGCCAACCCGGTAATAACCGGTGTGAGTGCTGGCGATGGCTTGCTGCAAAGGCTTTTCCAGCGACGCGGGATTCATGTTCGCCTCAACATAGCGAAGCAAATCTGCGGCGCTGGTTTTCACGCCATATGCTTCAGAATCCAGTGCCCCCGGCTCGACCCGCACAGGTTTGTCATCCTTGCTGTAACCCTGGGCGTAAAGCCCCATCTGATCCTGCGGCACTTTGAGGTAGCTGTGCTTGAGGCCGAGTTTCGGCAGCAAGGTTTTTTCCATCAGATCATCGAACGGCGCCCCCATGCTGTGGGCCGCCAGATAGCCGAACAACCCAAGGCTGGGGTTTGAATACTGGCGATGAGTGCCGGCGGCGTAAGTTGGTTTCCACTGCTTGAAATAGCCGAGCATTTTGTCCTGATGGTCTGCCTCGCTGGGGAATTGCAGGGGCAGGCCGCCGGCAGTGTAGGTGCCGAGTTGCAGCACGCTGATGTTATCGAACGCGCTGCCGTGCAAGGCCGGGAGTACCTGGCTGGCGTTGTCCGACAAGGACAGTTTGCCGCTCGCCTGGGCATAGGCGGCGAGGGTGGCGGTGAAGGTTTTGCTCACCGAACCGATCTCGAACAAGGTGTTTTCGGTGACGGCTTTACCGTTTTCTTTCGAGGCCACGCCGTAGTTAAAGTAATGCGGCTGACCATGGACGGTGATTGCGACCGCGAGGCCAGGGATCTGCTGTTGCTGCATCACCGGTTCGACGGCGGCCTTCACGATGGTTTCGATGCGCTCGTCAGCAAAGCTGTGGCTGGCACCGAGGAGAACTGCGAAAGCGCTGCAAGATATGAGTTTCTTCTGATTTTTTTTAAGCATGATTGAGACACTGTCCATGATTATTCGTGGTGTTAACCGCTACACTCCGAGCGGTTTTTCAAGGCGGTCCGCTGTTGGGCGAGCCAAATCTAGGCAGTTTGGCGAAGACCGGCAAACGACGATATTTCAGATGAGCCATTAGAAAATTTTGGGGGCTGGCATGATTCGACCTCATTTGCCGCTGAATGCGCTGCGCGCTTTCGAGGCTTCGGCGCGCCATTTGAGTTTCACCCGGGCGGCCGTGGAGTTGTGCGTCACGCAGGCGGCGGTGAGTCATCAGGTCAAAAGCCTTGAGGCTCAGCTTAACGTAACCTTGTTCAAACGCCTGCCTCGCGGCCTGATGCTGACCAGCGAAGGGGAAACGCTGTTGCCGGTATTGCGCGAATCCTTCGACCGGATCGCCGAAACCCTGGGGCGTTTCGAGGGTGGGCATTTTCGTGAGGTGTTGACGGTGGGCGCCGTGGGGACGTTCGCGGTCGGTTGGCTGTTGCCGCGATTGGCGGATTTTCAGCAGAAACATCCGTACATAGATTTGCGCCTGTCGACTAATAACAACCGGGTGGACGTGGCCGCTGAAGGTCTGGATTACGCCATTCGCTTTGGCGCGGGGGCGTGGCATGGGATTGAAGCGGTGCGGTTGATTGAGGCACCACTGTCGGTGCTCTGCGTGCCGGAGATCGCTCGGCAATTGCACACGCCAGAGGATCTGTTGCAACAAACACTGTTGCGCTCCTATCGCACGGATGAGTGGCCGGAGTGGTTTCAGGCGACCGGTCTTTCGGCCCATGCCGTGCTGCCCCGAAGCATCGTCTTCGATTCGTCGTTGGCGATGATGGAGGCTGCGTTGCAAGGTGCAGGTGTGGCATTGGCGCCGCCGCTGATGTTTGCCCGGCAACTGGCGGCGGGCGCAATCGAGCAACCGTTCGCCATCGGGATCACCACCGGCAGCTACTGGCTGACCCGCTTGCAGTCGCGCCCCGAAACGTCGGCGATGGCGGTGTTCCGGGGCTGGCTGCTGCAAGCAGCCCAGATGAAATAGTGTGAACACCACTCTTTGTGGGAGCGGTGTTTCCAGAGGTTTAGCGCACCAGGCACGGCCGCTTGTTATCGAACTTCCATCCCGGAATCAGAAACTGCATCGCCACGCTGTCATCCCGCGCGCCGAGCCCCATGCCTTTGTACAGCTCATGGGCCTTGGCCAGTTGATCCGTGTCCAGCTCAACCCCCAGGCCAGGCTTTTTCGGTACTTGCACGCAGCCGTCGACGATTTGCAGCGGCGCCTTGGTCAGGCGCTGGCCGTCCTGCCAGATCCAGTGGGTGTCGATGGCGGTGATCTCGCCCGGCGCGGCGGCCGCGACGTGGGTGAACATGGCCAGGGAAATATCGAAGTGGTTGTTGGAATGCGAACCCCAGGTCAGGCCCCATTCATGGCACATCTGCGCCACCCGCACCGAGCCCTGCATCGTCCAGAAGTGCGGGTCGGCCAAGGGAATGTCCACCGACTGCAACTGGATCGCGTGGCCCATTTCCCGCCAGTCGGTGGCGATCATGTTGGTCGCGGTTTTCAGGCCCGTGGCCCGACGAAACTCGGCCATGACTTCACGGCCCGAGTAACCGTTTTCCGCCCCGCACGGGTCTTCGGCGTAAGCCAGAACGTGATGCTGATCCCGGCACAGGCGGATCGCTTCCTTGAGCGACCACGCGCCATTCGGATCGAGGGTGATGCGCGCATCTGGAAAGCGCTCGGCGAGGGCCGTGACCGCTTCGATTTCCTCGTCGCCGCTCAACACGCCGCCCTTGAGTTTGAAGTCCTTGAAGCCATAGCGGGCGTGAGCGGCGACCGCCAGGCGCACCACGGCGTCGGCGCTCATGGCTTTTTCGTGACGTACGCGGAACCAGTCATTGTCGGCATCCGGCTCATTGCGATAAGCCAGATTGGTTTCGTTGCGATCACCGACATAAAACAGGTAGCCGAGCATCTTCACTTCATCACGCTGCTGACCTTCGCCGAGTAAAGCGGCGACCGGCACGTCCAGGTGCTGGCCAAGCAAGTCGAGCAGGGCGGCTTCCAGGCCGGTGACCGCGTGAATGGTGATGCGCAGGTCGAACGTCTGCAAACCGCGACCGCCGGCATCGCGATCGGCGAAGGTCTGGCGCACTTGATTGAGGATCTTCTGGTAGGTGCCGATCGGGCTGCCGACCACCAATGAACGCGCGTCTTCCAGGGTCTGGCGAATGCGCTCGCCACCAGGCACTTCGCCGACGCCTGTGTGGCCGGCGTTGTCTTTGAGGATCACGATATTGCGGGTGAAGAACGGGCCGTGGGCGCCGCTCAGGTTGAGCAGCATGCCATCGTGGCCGGCCACCGGCACAACCTGCATGCTGGTGATGATCGGGGCTTTTGCGGCTTCTTGTGGGTTCATTTTTTTGTCCTTTAAACCAATGTTCAAGCGTGATTCGGCGCTGGTTTGCCCAGTGCAACGGCCGGTGCGGGTTTCGGTTTATTGCGCGCGGCGAAGACGATGATCGCGGCGATGATCGAGGTGGCGGCCAGGCCGTAGAGCCCGCCCTGGATTGAACCGGTGTGCTCTTCCAGCAAACCGAAAGTGGTCGGCGCCACGAAGCCGCCGAGGTTGCCCACCGAGTTGATCAGCGCGATCACGCCGGCAGCGATCCGCGCATCCAGGTACGCCTGGGGAATCGGCCAGAACAGTGACGAAGCCGATTTGAAACCCAATGCGGCGAAGCAGATCGCAACAAAGGCGAAGATCGGCCCGCCGGTGGTGGACATGAACATCCCTGCCGCAGCGATCAGCAGGGCAGTGGCGACCCAGGCTTGCTGGTGCTTCCATTTGCCCGACAGCGAGGCAAAGGCGTACATGCCGACGATCGACAGCAACCACGGAATCGAGTTGAACAGGCCGACCTGGATGTCGCTCAGGTCGCCCATTTTCTTGATGATGCTCGGCAGCCAGAAAGTCGCGGCATAGATAGTCAATTGAATGAAGAAGTAGATCAGGCAGAACAGAATGATCTGGCGGTCCTTGAGCAGTGTGCCCAGCGACGGTTTGATCGGCGTCGCGGCTTCGCGGGCCAGTTGTTCGTCATCGATGGCTTTGACCAGCGCGTCCTGTTCAGCCAGGGTCAACCATTTGGCGTCGTGGGGTTTGGAGTCCAGCCAGCACCAGACGAACACGCACAGCCCGACCGAGAACATGCCCTCGATGAAGTACATCCACTGCCAGCCGTGCATGCCCCAACCGTTGATTTGCAGCAGCAGCCCCGACAACGGGCCGGAGATCAGCGACGCAATCGCCGAACCGCTGAGGAAGATCGCAATCGCCTTGCCGCGTTCCACGCCGGGCAACCAGCGGGTGAAGTAATAAATCACCCCGGGAAAGAATCCGGCTTCGGCCACACCGAGTAGAAAGCGCAGGATGTAGAAGTGGGTTTCGTTCTGGATGAATGCCATGCAGGCGGCCACCAAGCCCCAGGTCAGCATGATGCGGGTCAGCCAGATTCGCGCGCCGACTTTTTGCAGGAGGATGTTTGAGGGGACTTCGAACAGCGCGTAACCGATGAAGAACAGACCGGCACCGAGGCCGTAGGCGGCAGCGCCAATCCCTAAGTCATGTTCCATGTGGGCGCGGACGAAGCCGATGTTCACGCGGTCGATGTAGTTGACGATGAACATGATCACGAAAAGCGGCAGGACGTGGCGTTTCACTTTCGAGATGGCGGACTTCAGGACCGAATCAGCGCCATCGTGCATCCCTGGTATGGATGTATTCACTTGTTTTTCTCCCACTCGTTATTTTTATGCGGGGTGTGGCTGGATGTTGCGTTGTTGATAGACATCATACAACTGGTTTTTTTGATTCGACAAGCGCTCCGGTCCAATAAAATGGCTATTTGTTTGGTGTTTTCTATGCTTTTTGTGGTCGGGCGCGGGGCTTTGATGGTGTTGGAGTGGTCAATTTGTTGAGTGTTGTCATACAAGTTTGGTGCTGTTTTCTGAAGATTCCAGGCGATCCCGGTGCTACGATCCGGGTAGCCCTGCTTTACGGATAATCACCATGCGAGAAGACATCGACGCACCCGCCCGCAAGCGTGCCCACAACCTGGCCCATGACCTGGTGGCCAAGCTGACCCAGAGCATCCTGCTCGGCCAGATGCTGCCGGGGGACAAGCTGCCGTCGGAGAACTCGATTGTTCAGGAGCATGGGGTCAGCCGCACGGTGGTGCGCGAGGCGATTTCGAAATTGCAGGCTTCAGGGCTGGTGGAAACCCGTCACGGCATCGGCACCTTTGTCATCGAGCGCGCACCGGAGCAGGGGTTACGGCTGAATGTCGATACCGCGCTGGGCGTGCGCAGTATTCTGGAGTTGCGCATGGGCCTGGAAACCCAGGCCGCCGCGCTGGCAGCGGTGCGTCGTACCGATCAGCAATTGGCGCAGATGCGTGAAGCGCTGGATGACTATCAAAGTTTGCTGGCCAACAACGACAGCTGCGTCGAGGCCGACAAACGTTTCCACCTGCTGATTGCCGAAGCCACCGGCAATGTATGCTTCACAGAGATCATGCAGCACTTGGGCAATGCGATGATTCCCCGCACCCGCGTCAATGCCGCCGAGCGCGGGTCAGCGGACTTGAGCAAGCTGGGGCAACTCGCCAACCTTGAACACGAGGCGATTCTCAACGCCATCAAGCGCCAGGATCCGGATGCTGCGCGGGCGGCGATGTGGTTGCACCTGACCAGCAGCCGCGACCGCTTTTCGGCGGGTGGCAGCTGATTCGTCAGTGACCTGTGGGAGCGGACTCGATGATTTTCAGCTCACACCAACATCGCGCATCAGCAATCCATAACGCAAATCCACCGCATCCGGAATCGGCAAATACACCGTGTGCCCATCCCCAGGCGCCACTTCAATCGCCTCGCCCCTGAGGTTCTGCAGTTGATGCAGGTCGAAGTGGAAGTTGCCCTTGGGCGTCATCAGTTCCATGTGATCGCCCAGGCCAAAACGATTCTTCACCCGCACCTCGGCCAGCCGATCACGGCGTTCGCCGGTCAACTCCCCAACGAACTGTTGGCGCTCTGAAACCGAGCTGCCGTTCTGGTAGTTCTGGTATTCGTCATGCACGTGCCGGCGCAGAAAACCTTCGGTGTAGCCGCGCTGAGCGAGGGACTCCAGATCAGTCATCAAGCTGCGATCGAACGTCCGGCCTGCCACCGCGTCATCAATCGCGCGGCGGTACACCTGGGTGGTGCGCGCGCAATAGAAATGCGATTTGGTCCGGCCTTCGATCTTCAGTGAATGCACGCCCATCTGTGTCAGGCGCTCGACGTGCTGGACGGCACGCAGGTCCTTCGCGTTCATGATGTAGGTGCCGTGTTCATCTTCGAATGCCGGCATCAGTTCGTCAGGGCGATTGGCCTCTTGCAACAGGAACACCTGATCGGTCGGCGTGCCGAGGCCCAGGGTGGGTTCGGGTGAGTGGTGCTGGACGATTTCACCCAGTTGATTTTCGCTGGCCGGTGTCGCCGAGTATTTCCAGCGGCAGGCATTGGTGCAGCTGCCCTGATTGGCGTCACGCTTGTTCATGTAGCCCGACAACAGGCAGCGCCCGGAATAGGCCATGCACAACGCGCCGTGTACGAACACTTCCAGCTCCATCGCCGGGACGTGCTGGCGGATTTCGGCGATTTCTTCCAGCGACAGTTCGCGGGACAGGATGATTCGGCTCAAGCCCTGTTGCTGCCAGAACTCGACGCTGGCCCAGTTCACCGTGTTGGCTTGCACCGACAGGTGGATCGGCATCTGCGGGAAGTGCCGGCGCACCAGCATGATCAGGCCGGGATCGGACATGATCAGCGCGTCCGGCGCCATGCCGATCACCGGTTCCAGATCCTTGAGGAACGTTTTCAGCTTGGCATTGTGCGGGGCGATGTTCACCACTACATAGAAGCGCTTGCCTTGAGCCTGGGCTTCGCTGATGCCGAGCGCGAGGTTGGCGTGATCGAATTCGTTATTGCGCACCCGCAGGCTGTAGCGCGGCTGGCCGGCGTATACCGCATCGGCACCGTAGGCGAAGGCATAACGCATGTTTTTCAGGGTGCCGGCAGGGGCGAGCAGTTCCGGGGGGATGAGTGGCATGGCGCAAGTCATGGCAGTGTCGATCGCAAAAGCCGGCAAGGGTAAGCGGCCTGCACGCGGGGTTTATTGATCTGGATCTATGCTTGACCAACAAACAGATGGCACTCGCGCCAACCGTGGCGGACTAAACATAAGGACGCGAATTTTCGCCTCTGCGCATTGGCATGGACCGGACATGAACGAAACGAAGCTCCAGAACACTTCGCTGATGGTCTTGCTGGCTGTGGTGACCGTTGCCTTCGTCTGGATTCTGCTGCCGTTCTACGGTGCGGTGTTCTGGGCGGCCATCCTCGGCATTCTGTTTGCGCCCTTGCAGCATCAATTGCAGCTGAAGTTTGGTTGGTCACGCAACCTGACGGCCCTGTGCACCTTGAGTCTATGTGTGCTGATTGCGATCCTGCCGGTAATCATCATCAGTACCTTGCTGGTTCAGGAGGGCGCGGCGCTTTATGGCCGAATCGAAAGCGGCGAACTGGACATTGCCGGGCATGTGTCGCAGTTCAAGCACAGCCTGCCGCTGTACTTTCAGCACTTGCTCGATCGTTTCGGCATGGGTGAGCTGAGCGGGCTTCGCGAGAAAATCATCAAGAGCATGATGCAAGGCAGTCAGTTTCTGGCGTCCCAGGCGTTCAGTTTTGGCCAGGGGACGTTCGATTTCGTGGTGTGTTTTTTCATCATGCTCTATCTGCTGTTTTTCTTTCTGCGGGACGGGTCTGAACTGGCGCGCAAAGTACGCGCGGCGATACCGCTGGAAGATAACCAGAAGCGTCGCTTGCAACTCAAATTCAATCGGGTGGTGCGGGCCACGGTGAAGGGCAGTTTGCTGGTGTCGATCACGCAAGGGGCGTTGGGCGGGTTGATTTTCTGGTTTCTGGATATCCCGAGCGTGCTGCTCTGGGCGGTGTTGATGGCATTCCTGTCGTTGTTGCCGGCGGTGGGGGCGGGCATCGTCTGGGTGCCGGTGGCGGCGTACTTCCTGCTCAGCGGTGCGATCTGGCAGGGCACGGTGCTCGCGTTGTTCGGGGTGTTCGTGATCGGGTTGGTGGACAATGTCCTGCGACCGATCCTGGTGGGCAAGGACACCAAAATGCCCGACTACCTGATTCTCATCTCGACCCTCGGCGGCCTGGCGATTTTCGGCCTGAACGGTTTTGTCATCGGCCCGTTGATTGCCGCATTGTTCATGTCGAGCTGGGCGATTTTCGTCGATACCAAACAGCGGGTTCAGCTGCCTTAAGCGCTGAGCTGGCCTGAACCGATGCGTTGCGACAGGGCCTGGGCGTCGGGAAGCGAAGTGAGCGGACCGCTGATCGGTTCGCCGTCCTGCACCAGATACCAGCAGGCGAGCAATCCCAGCGCTCTGAGTTGTGCGGGAACGGCGCTGCCGATAACGGACATAATCTGAACCTGAGCCATAAGTACCTCCATCAATCTATGGGGCTACCTTACGGATCGGACGCTTGAACGGACAATCAACGCTTTCGATAGTCGTCATTGATGCCGGTGAGTGTTGGCGGTCAGTCCACGACTTGATCGAGCATATGCATGACTTCCTGTTCATTGAGCAGGCCTTTGCGCACCAGGTTTTGCGTCAGCAGCGAGAGAAACTTGGCGCTGCGATGGCCTTCCAGGTGCTTGAGCTCGGTCAGTGCGTTGTACACCTTGCTGGAAGTGCACAAGCCGACAATGCGGTGCGGGTTTTGTGTGGGCATGGCGTCGTCCTTGTTTTTATCAAACTGTTGTTTATGGACAGATCAAGCTTGCGGGCCTGTGATGACATAAATATGACCAACTTTACCTGCCGGTACTGTCCCGACAGCGACCTTGACGAGATTTATTCAGACTTCGCTCACCCTGCGGCCACAAAAAAGGCCCCGCTGTTGAGGCGGGGCCTGATGAGTCTTGTTACCAGCGGTCGTCACGGTAATAACCATGGGGATGGCCATAGTAACCGCGCGGTGGGCCATAGTAGCCGCGTGGTGGACCGTAATAAATCGGTGCCGGGCGGTAGTACATCGGTTGTTGGACGTAGACCGGCGCCGGTTGATAGTAGACAGGCGGTGGCTGTACGTAGACCGGTTGAGGTTGAACATAAACCGGTTGTTCTACATACACCGGCCGGTCGCGACCAATGATTGCCGAGCCGATGATTGCCGAGCCGACGATCGCACCAAACACAGCCGGACCTTCCCAGCCACGACCACCTGCTTCTGCCTGCCCTGCGATAGCGAGAGCACCGATCAGCAAGGCTACTGTGGGGATTTTACGGATCATGATAAGTCCTCGGTTCTTCGACCCGGCGCTCGCGTCTGCAATAGACACAAGTTGTCGCGGGGATACTTCTAAGACAGCGTTTTTTTGAAAATCAGCACAGCCGTTGGGTAAATTTTGTGTAAGGTCTGTACCGGTTTCTTTACGGTGCTGTCTGGTACAGACATACCCTTATGATCGACCACAATCGGGTGGAATTGTTAATTCCGTCCATCTGAAAGTGCTATTGAAGGAGAGATTCGGATGCAGATGAACCCCAACAAAGACACCCAGTTGTGCATGTCACTCTCGGGGCGCCCCGGCAATTTCGGCCTGCGGTTTCACAATCATCTGTACGAACAACTGGGGCTGAATTTTTACTACAAAGCCTTCAGCAGCCAAGACCTGACGGGGGCTGTCAGCGGTATTCGTGCGTTGGGCATTCGCGGTTGCGGCGTGTCGATGCCGTTCAAGGAGGCCTGCATCGCGCTGGTCGATGAGCTGGATGCATCGGCCGAGGCCATTCAATCGATCAACACTATCGTCAACACCAATGGCCACCTCAAGGCCTACAACACTGATTACATCGCCGTCGCCCAGTTGCTCGAAACCCACCAGGTGCCCAAGGATTCGACCTTTGCCCTGCGCGGCAGCGGCGGCATGGCCAAGGCCGTGGCCAGCGCCTTGCGCGATGGCGGCTACAAAAACGGCCTGATCGTGGCCCGCAACGAAAGCGCCGGGCGTGCCCTGGCCGAATCGCTGGGTTACCAATGGCAGGCGGAACTGGGTGCTCAACGCCCGCAGATGCTGATCAACGTCACGCCGATCGGCATGACCGGTGGCCCGGAAGCCGATCAACTGGCGTTTCCCCCTGAAGCCATCGCTGCTGCTGAAACTGTCTTCGATGTAGTGGCAATCCCCTCGGAAACACCGTTGATTGTGCGTGCTCGTGCTGAAGGCAAACGAGTCATCACCGGGCTCGAAGTGATTGCGATCCAGGCGCTGGAACAGTTCGTGTTGTACACCGGCGTGCGACCGACCGATGAGCAGTTTCAGAAGGCCGTGGCGTTTGCCTGGAGCTGATCATCCCCAAATGTGTTGGCTGTACTGGCCCCTTCGCGGGCAAGCCACGCTCTGCGCTGACCTTGTGGGAGCGTGGCTTGCCCGCGATTGCCGCTACTCGGTCACCCGCCATTGCCGTGAAAATCCCGGCCTATACTGCTCGCCAGCAAGCGAAGACTTGCTCTCCCGTCACCGAGACCGAGGTTCTCATGCATCCCGCCATTCTCAACCTGGATCAGGTCGAACTTGTACCGCTGCCCGAAGGTTTTGCCCCCACCGGTGAAGCCGCCAACCGCTATCAGCAACGCCAGGCCCGCATCGGCCAGCAACTGGGCGCGCAAAAGCTGGGTTATCGGTTGTACGCCCTGGAGCCAGGCATGCGCGGCAGTCCGTTTCATAGCCATCGGGTCAACGAAGAGATGTTCTACATCGTGGCCGGGGAAGGGGAGGTTCGCCTTGGCGCCGAACGCTTTCCGATCCGCGCCGGGGACGTGATCGCCTGCCCGGCGGGAGGGCCTGAAACCGCGCATCAGATCATCAACAACAGCCAGGGCGAGTTGCGCTATCTGGCGGTCAGCAGCCAGCAATCACCGGACATTTGCGAATACCCGGACTCCGGCAAATACGTGGTGATGGACGACTTCAAAGTCGATGCCAAGGGCAATGCGTCAGGCTTCGTTGCCGTCGCGAGGCAGGCCGATGGCGTGGATTACTGGGACGGGGAGTAGCATTTCAGACTGTGGCGAGGGAGCTTGCTCCCGTTCGGCTGCGAAGCAGTCGCGAACCCGGCGAACCCGGCGAACCCGGTGTGCCAGATGTGATGCGTTGACTGCTTTGGGGCCGTTTCGCGACCCACCGGGAGCAAGCTCCCTCGCCACAGGGAGCTCGGCACATCGGGAGCACGGCTTTATTCGAGGCGCGCCAGGCGTTCTTCCAGTGCCGCGATTCGCGCTTCAAGCTCTTCGATTCGCTCAACCGACACGCCGCCACCGGTGCCACGTTCCGCCGGGTTCTGTCGGGCCGCAAGGATCGCTTCGATATCCGCCGGATCGCCCAGCGCATGCATGTAACGATCTTCGCGCTGGCCGGCCTGGCGCGGAATCAACAGCGCCAGGCCTCGGGCGATCAAGCGCTCCAGTTGATGCACCACCTGTTCGGCATCTTCGAAGTCATGCATGCGGCCGCTGCGGGTCAGCAGTTCGTTGACCGTCTGCGGGCCGCGCAGGAACAACAGCCCCGTCAGAATCACCTGGGCCGGCACCAGTTCCAGCGCCTTGTCGACCCGATGTTCCCAGCGGTCGGCACGGCTGCCCATCACCAGCCGGGTGAAGCCGCGACCTTCAAGGGCCCGCAGGCTCTGGCCAACCTGGCCCTGGCTGAGGTTCATCACCGGTTCGCGGCTGGTTTTCTGGTTGCAGGCAATCACCAGGGCATTGAGGGTCAGCGGATAGGTTTCCGGGCTGGTGGCCTGTTTCTCGATCAACGAGCCCAGAATGCGGATTTCCGTGCTGTTGAGCCGCGGTTCGTCGAAGGTCGTCTCTTGTTCAGTGCTCATCGCGCTTTTCCCTAGGCAGTCGAGCCGCCTAGCCTAATCCTTGCTGGATAAAAGACAAGTCGCAGGGCGCGCCGGCATGGCTATAATCGCTCCACGTTTTTTACTCCCGTCACCACACGAGACTGCCATGACTATTTCCCTGTACGCCGCTTCCGTTCCGGTTTTCCAGCAAATGCTCAACGCCCTGAGCAACAACCTGAGCAAGGCTGAATCCCACGCTACCGCGAAAAACATCGACCCGAACGCGTTCCTGCAGGCCCGTCTGTACCCGGACATGTTCCCGCTGGTGCGTCAGGTGCAGATCGCCGTTGATTTCGCCAAGGGCGTTTCGGCGCGTCTGGCTGAAGTCGAACTGCCGAAATACGACGACACAGAAACCACCTTCGCCGAACTGCAAGCATTGATCGCCAAGGTCCTGGCCTTCATCGGCGAGATCAAACCCGAGCAGATCGACGGCAAGGAAGGCATCGAAATCGTGACCCGTCCTGGCACTCCTAAAGAGAAGCGCTTCACTGGCCAGGCTTACCTGCTGAGCTACGGTCTGCCACAGTTCTTCTTCCACGTCACCACCGCTTACGCGCTGCTGCGTCACAACGGTGTGGAAGTGGGCAAGCGCGATTACATGGGCGCGTTCTAAACCACCCATGTCTAGTCCTGAAATAGGTTTACACCTGTTTCACCCCAACGCCCGATGCACCGCATCGGGCGTTTTGTATTTCAGG
>NZ_JBGLZF010000089.1:0-2960 GCF_047304405.1 Pseudomonas sp. Pseusp11 | reverse complement strand
AGCGACATCGATCACAATGCCACCGCCACCTGGTCGATCAATGGCTCGGCAACCGGAACCTACGGCTCGATCGCCGTCGACGGCACGGGCCAATGGACTTACACCCTGGCCAACGGCACCAATGGCGTCGCCAGTGCCGTGCAATCGTTGCAGGCCGGCGAGAGCCATAACGAGGTGTTCACCATCCAGGTCAGCGACGGCCTGGGTGGCGTCGACACCCAGCAGGTGACCGTCACCGTCACCGGCAGCAACGACGCGCCGGTGCTCAGTTTCGCCAACGGCAACGATGCCGGCACCGTGCAGGAAGACAGCACCCTCAGCGTCAGCGGCCAGTTCAGTTCAAGCGACATCGATCACAATGCCACCGCCACCTGGTCGATCAATGGCTCGGCAACTGGAACCTACGGCTCGATCGCCGTCGACAGCACGGGCCAATGGACCTACACGTTGGCCAACGGCACCAATGGCGTCGCCAGTGCCGTGCAGTCGTTGCAGGCCGGCGAGAGTCACGACGAAGTGTTCACCATCCAGGTCAGCGACGGCTTGGGCGGCGTCGACACCCAGCTGGTGACCGTCACCGTCACCGGCAGCAATGACGCACCGGTACTCAGCTTCGCCAGCGGCAACGATGTCGGCGCCGTGCAGGAAGACACCACCCTCAGCGTCAGCGGCCAGTTCAGCTCGAGCGACATCGATCACGCGGCCACGGCGACCTGGAGCATCGCCGGAACAGCTACCGGCACTTACGGCTCGATCGCCGTCGACAGCACTGGCCAGTGGACCTACACCCTGGCCAACGGCACCGATGGCGTCGCCAGTGCCGTTCAGTCACTGCAGGCCGGCGAGACTCACAACGAAGTGTTCACCATCCAGGTCAGCGATGGCCTGGGTGGCGTCGACACCCAGCTGGTGACCGTCACCGTCAGCGGCAGCAACGACGCCCCCGTGCTCAGTTTCGCCAGCGGCAACGATGCCGGCAACGTGCAGGAGGACACCAGCCTCAGCGTCAGCAGCCAGTTCAGCTCGAGCGACATCGACCATGCGGCCACCGCCACCTGGAGCATCGCCGGGTCCAATACCGGCACTTATGGCTCGATCGCCGTCGACAGCAACGGTCAATGGACCTACACCCTGGCCAACGGTACCAATGGCGTCGCCAGTGCCGTGCAATCGTTGCAGGCCGGCGAGACTCACAACGAAGTATTCAGCGTGCAGGTCAGCGATGGCCTCGGCGGTGTCGACACCCAGCAGGTGACCGTCACTGTCACCGGCAGCAACGACGCCCCAGTGCTCAGTTTCGCCACCGGCAACGATGCCGGCAACGTGCAGGAGGACACCACCCTCAGCGTCAGCGGCCAGTTCAGCTCGAGCGACATCGATCACAATGCCACCGCCACTTGGAGCATTGCCGGGTCCAATACCGGCAGCTACGGCTCGATCGCGGTGGACGGCACCGGTCAATGGACCTACACCCTGGCCAACGGTACCGATGGCGTCGCCAATGCGGTGCAATCGCTGAAGGCCGGCGAGACTCACAATGAAGTCTTCACCATCCAGGTCAGCGATGGCCTCGGCGGTGTCGACACCCAGCAAGTGACCGTCACCGTCACCGGCAGCAACGACGCGCCGGTGCTCAGCTTTGCGTCGGGTAATGATGTCGGCGCGGTGCAGGAAGACACCACCCTCAGCGTCAGCGGCCAGTTCAGCTCGAGCGACATCGACCATGCAGCCACTGCCACCTGGTCGATCAATGGCTCGGCAACTGGAACCTATGGCTCGATCGCCGTCGACAGCAGCGGCCAATGGACCTACACCCTGGCCAACGGCACCAATGGCGTTGCCAGTGCGGTGCAATCGTTGCAGGCCGGCGAGAGCCATAACGAAGTGTTCAGCGTGCAGGTCAGCGATGGCCTCGGCGGTGTCGACACCCAGCAGGTGACCGTCACTGTCACCGGCAGCAACGACGCCCCAGTGCTCAGTTTCGCCACCGGCAACGATGCCGGCAACGTGCAGGAGGACACCACCCTCAGCGTCAGCGGCCAGTTCAGCTCGAGCGACATCGATCACAATGCCACCGCCACTTGGAGCATTGCCGGGTCCAATACCGGCAGCTACGGCTCGATCGCGGTGGACGGCACCGGTCAATGGACCTACACCCTGGCCAACGGTACCGATGGCGTCGCCAATGCGGTGCAATCGCTGAAGGCCGGCGAGACTCACAATGAAGTCTTCACCATCCAGGTCAGCGATGGCCTCGGCGGTGTCGACACCCAGCAAGTGACCGTCACCGTCACCGGCAGCAACGACGCGCCGGTGCTCAGCTTTGCGTCGGGTAATGATGTCGGCGCGGTGCAGGAAGACACCACCCTCAGCGTCAGCGGCCAGTTCAGCTCGAGCGACATCGACCATGCAGCCACTGCCACCTGGTCGATCAATGGCTCGGCAACTGGAACCTATGGCTCGATCGCCGTCGACAGCAGCGGCCAATGGACCTACACCCTGGCCAACGGCACCAATGGCGTTGCCAGTGCGGTGCAATCGTTGCAGGCCGGCGAGAGCCATAACGAAGTGTTCAGCGTGCAGGTCAGCGATGGCCTCGGTGGCGTCGACACCCAGCAGGTGACTGTCACCGTCACCGGCAGCAACGACGCCGCCGTGCTGTCCTCGGCCAATGTCACACTGACCGAAACCAATGCTCCGCTGACTACGGGTGGTAGCCTGACCGTCAGTGATATCGACAGCCCGGAAAGCTTCCACACGCAAACCAACACCGCCGGCAGCTACGGCCAGTTCTCCATCGGCACCGACGGAGCCTGGACCTACGTCGCCAACTCCGCGCACAACGAGTTCGCCGCCGGCACCACCTACACCGACACCTTCGCGGTGAGCAGTGCCGACGGCACCCTCACTTCGGTCACCGTGCACATCCTCGGTACCAACGATGCGGCCGTGCTGTCCGC
>NZ_JBGLZF010000088.1:0-2968 GCF_047304405.1 Pseudomonas sp. Pseusp11 | reverse complement strand
TGCGAATTTTCGGCGAATGTCGTCTTCACAGTATAACCAGATTGCTTGGGGTTATATGGTCAAGTGAAGAAGCGCATACGGTGGATGCCTTGGCAGTCAGAGGCGATGAAAGACGTGGTAGCCTGCGAAAAGCTTCGGGGAGTCGGCAAACAGACTTTGATCCGGAGATGTCTGAATGGGGGAACCCAGCCATCATAAGATGGTTATCTTGTACTGAATACATAGGTGCAAGAGGCGAACCAGGGGAACTGAAACATCTAAGTACCCTGAGGAAAAGAAATCAACCGAGATTCCCTTAGTAGTGGCGAGCGAACGGGGACTAGCCCTTAAGTGGCTTTGAGATTAGCGGAACGCTCTGGAAAGTGCGGCCATAGTGGGTGATAGCCCTGTACGCGAAAATCTCTTGGCCATGAAATCGAGTAGGACGGAGCACGAGAAACTTTGTCTGAATATGGGGGGACCATCCTCCAAGGCTAAATACTACTGACTGACCGATAGTGAACTAGTACCGTGAGGGAAAGGCGAAAAGAACCCCGGAGAGGGGAGTGAAATAGATCCTGAAACCGTATGCGTACAAGCAGTGGGAGCCCACTTTGTTGGGTGACTGCGTACCTTTTGTATAATGGGTCAGCGACTTATTTTCAGTGGCGAGCTTAACCGAATAGGGGAGGCGTAGCGAAAGCGAGTCTTAATAGGGCGTCTAGTCGCTGGGAATAGACCCGAAACCGGGCGATCTATCCATGGGCAGGTTGAAGGTTAGGTAACACTGACTGGAGGACCGAACCGACTACCGTTGAAAAGTTAGCGGATGACCTGTGGATCGGAGTGAAAGGCTAATCAAGCTCGGAGATAGCTGGTTCTCCTCGAAAGCTATTTAGGTAGCGCCTCATGTATCACTGTAGGGGGTAGAGCACTGTTTCGGCTAGGGGGTCATCCCGACTTACCAAACCGATGCAAACTCCGAATACCTACAAGTGCCGAGCATGGGAGACACACGGCGGGTGCTAACGTCCGTCGTGAAAAGGGAAACAACCCAGACCGTCAGCTAAGGTCCCAAAGTTATGGTTAAGTGGGAAACGATGTGGGAAGGCTTAGACAGCTAGGAGGTTGGCTTAGAAGCAGCCACCCTTTAAAGAAAGCGTAATAGCTCACTAGTCGAGTCGGCCTGCGCGGAAGATGTAACGGGGCTCAAACCATACACCGAAGCTACGGGTATCACTTAGGTGATGCGGTAGAGGAGCGTTCTGTAAGCCTGTGAAGGTGAGTTGAGAAGCTTGCTGGAGGTATCAGAAGTGCGAATGCTGACATGAGTAACGACAATGGGTGTGAAAAACACCCACGCCGAAAGACCAAGGTTTCCTGCGCAACGTTAATCGACGCAGGGTTAGTCGGTCCCTAAGGCGAGGCTGAAAAGCGTAGTCGATGGAAAACAGGTTAATATTCCTGTACTTCTGGTTATTGCGATGGAGGGACGGAGAAGGCTAGGCCAGCTTGGCGTTGGTTGTCCAAGTTTAAGGTGGTAGGCTGAGATCTTAGGTAAATCCGGGATCTTAAGGCCGAGAGCTGATGACGAGTGTTCTTTTAGAACACGAAGTGGTTGATGCCATGCTTCCAAGAAAAGCTTCTAAGCTTCAGGTAACCAGGAACCGTACCCCAAACCGACACAGGTGGTTGGGTAGAGAATACCAAGGCGCTTGAGAGAACTCGGGTGAAGGAACTAGGCAAAATGGCACCGTAACTTCGGGAGAAGGTGCGCCGGTGAGGGTGAAGCACTTGCTGCGTAAGCCCACGCCGGTCGAAGATACCAGGCCGCTGCGACTGTTTATTAAAAACACAGCACTCTGCAAACACGAAAGTGGACGTATAGGGTGTGACGCCTGCCCGGTGCCGGAAGGTTAATTGATGGGGTTAGCTAACGCGAAGCTCTTGATCGAAGCCCCGGTAAACGGCGGCCGTAACTATAACGGTCCTAAGGTAGCGAAATTCCTTGTCGGGTAAGTTCCGACCTGCACGAATGGCGTAACGATGGCGGCGCTGTCTCCACCCGAGACTCAGTGAAATTGAAATCGCTGTGAAGATGCAGTGTATCCGCGGCTAGACGGAAAGACCCCGTGAACCTTTACTATAGCTTTGCACTGGACTTTGAATTTGCTTGTGTAGGATAGGTGGGAGGCTTTGAAGCGTGGACGCCAGTTCGCGTGGAGCCATCCTTGAAATACCACCCTGGCAACTTTGAGGTTCTAACTCAGGTCCGTTATCCGGATCGAGGACAGTGTATGGTGGGTAGTTTGACTGGGGCGGTCTCCTCCTAAAGAGTAACGGAGGAGTACGAAGGTGCGCTCAGACCGGTCGGAAATCGGTCGTAGAGTATAAAGGCAAAAGCGCGCTTGACTGCGAGACAGACACGTCGAGCAGGTACGAAAGTAGGTCTTAGTGATCCGGTGGTTCTGTATGGAAGGGCCATCGCTCAACGGATAAAAGGTACTCCGGGGATAACAGGCTGATACCGCCCAAGAGTTCATATCGACGGCGGTGTTTGGCACCTCGATGTCGGCTCATCACATCCTGGGGCTGAAGCCGGTCCCAAGGGTATGGCTGTTCGCCATTTAAAGTGGTACGCGAGCTGGGTTTAGAACGTCGTGAGACAGTTCGGTCCCTATCTGCCGTGGACGTTTGAGATTTGAGAGGGGCTGCTCCTAGTACGAGAGGACCGGAGTGGACGAACCTCTGGTGTTCCGGTTGTCACGCCAGTGGCATTGCCGGGTAGCTATGTTCGGAATAGATAACCGCTGAAAGCATCTAAGCGGGAAACTAGCCTCAAGATGAGATCTCACTGGGACCTTGAGTCCCCTGAAGGGCCGTCGAAGACTACGACGTTGATAGGTTGGGTGTGTAAGCGCTGTGAGGCGTTGAGCTAACCAATACTAATTGCCCGTGAGGCTTGACCATATAACACCCAAGCAATTTG
>NZ_JBGLZF010000087.1:0-6771 GCF_047304405.1 Pseudomonas sp. Pseusp11 | reverse complement strand
CGCCGCAACGGTGCGGCGATCCGACTTGCCCGCGAAGGCGGTGTAACTGCGTTACTGAGCGGTAGGGCTCACATCCCGCAACGGCTTGCCCTTCACCGGTGCATCACCGGCCACGTAGTACTTGGCCTTGCTGCGCGGCAATGGTTTGCGACCGCGGATCTTGTCGGCGATTTTCTCGGCCATCATGATCGTTGGTGCGTTCAGGTTGCCGGTGGTGATGATCGGCATGATCGAGGCATCGACCACGCGCAGGCCTTGCATGCCATGTACACGACCTTCGCCATCGACCACGGCCATTTCGTCGGTGCCCATCTTGCACGAGCAGGACGGGTGGAACGCGGTTTCGGCGTGCTCGCGGATGAACTTGTCCAGCTGCTCGTCGGTTTGCACGTCGATGCCGGGGCTGATTTCGCGACCACGGAAAGCGTCCAGCGCTGGCTGTTGCATGATTTCACGGGTCAGGCGGATGCCATCGCGGAATTCCTGCCAGTCCTGCTCGGTGGCCATGTAGTTGAACAGGATGCTCGGGTATTCGCGCGGATCCTTGGACTTGGCCTGGATACGACCGCGGCTTGGCGAACGCATGGAACCCATGTGCGCCTGGAAGCCGTGCTCTTTCACGCCGTTGCTGCCGTTGTAGTTAATCGCTACCGGCAGGAAGTGATACTGGATGTTCGGCCATTCGAATTCCGGGCGGGTACGAATGAAACCGCCGGCTTCGAACTGGTTGCTGGCGCCGATGCCGGTGCCGTTGAACAGCCACTCGGCACCGATGGCCGGTTGGTTGTGCAGGAGCAGCGACGGGTACAGCGAAACCGGTTGGGTGCAGGCGTATTGCAGGTACAACTCGAGGTGATCCTGCAGGTTTTCACCGACGCCCGGCAGGTCGTGGACCACCGGAATATCAAGCTTTTTCAGCAGTTCGGCCGGGCCGACACCGGAGCGTTGCAGGATCTGCGGCGACGCGATGGCGCCGGAGCACAGCAACACTTCCTTGCGGGCACGGACTTCAACGCGCTCTTCAGCCGCGCCGATCAGGTAACGCACGC
Source organism: Pseudomonas sp. Pseusp11 (assembly GCF_047304405.1). NCBI lineage: Bacteria > Pseudomonadati > Pseudomonadota > Gammaproteobacteria > Pseudomonadales > Pseudomonadaceae > Pseudomonas > Pseudomonas sp. Pseusp11. Next base: position 5,722 of record NZ_JBGLZF010000087.1, on the reverse strand, counting down.
CGACTGCACGCTTGCCTTCGAAAAGAATCTTGTCGGTCAGGGCGTGGGTGACGATGGTCAGGGTCGAACGCTTCTTGGCGATGTCCAGGTAACCGCGAGCGGTACTGGAGCGACGGCCTTTCGGCGTCACGGTGCGGTCCATCGGGCCGAAGCCTTCCTGCTGGTAACCGTTCAAGTCTTCGGTACGCGGGTAACCTGCTTGTACGCCTGCTTCAACCATCGCACTGAACAGCGGGTTGTTGCCGGCTTTAGGCGTGGTCACGCTGACCGGACCTTCACCACCGTGGTAGTCGTTCGGGCCGATGTCACGGGTTTCCGCCTTGCGGAAATACGGCAGGCAGTCGAGGTAAGTCCAGTCTTCCAGACCTGGCAGTTTTGCCCAGCCGTCGTAGTCCATGGCGTTGCCGCGGATGTAGCACATGCCGTTGATCAGCGAAGAACCACCCAGGCCCTTGCCGCGACCGCATTCCATCCGGCGACCGTCCATGTGTGGCTCTGGATCGGTTTCGTACGCCCAGTTGTAGCGACGACCTTGCAGCGGGAACGCCAAAGCCGCTGGCATTTGCGTGCGGAAATCCAGACGGTAATCCGGGCCGCCCGCTTCGAGCAGCAGGACGGTGACGCCTTCGTCTTCAGTCAGACGGGTCGCCAGGGTGTTACCGGCGGAGCCGGCACCGATGATGATGTAATCGAATACTTGGGACATTGAATGCACCCTCTTTGAAGTTGGTCAGGTCGCGGTCGCGGATTTGTCACTTACTGTGGCGAGGGAGCTTGCTCCCGCTCGGCTGCGCAGCAGTCGTAAAATCAGCGACCACGCTCTATCTGAAGACTTGCGATGTCTGGATGGGGGCCGCTTCGCGACCCAACGGGGCGATGCGGCGTTCCGACAAGCCCCCTCGCCACAGAGACCTCGCAGGCCTTAGAAAACCGAGGCGTAATCGCCCAGTTCGACCTGTACCGATTTGATGCGTGTGAAGTTGTTCAGCGAGCTGATGCCGTTCTCACGGCCCACGCCCGACTGCTTGTAGCCGCCGACCGGCATCTTGGCGTCGGACTCGCCCCAGGCGTTGATCCAGCAGATACCGGCTTCCAGTTGATGAATCACGCGGTGCGCGCGGTTCAAGTCTTTGGTAACGACGCCGGCAGCCAGGCCGAAGTCGGTGTCGTTGGCGCGACGGATCACTTCTTCTTCGGTTTCGTAGCTCAGGATGCTCATCACCGGGCCGAAGATTTCTTCGCGCACGATGGTCATCTCGTCGGTGCAGTCGGTGAACACGGTCGGCGCCACGAATGCGCCTTTGGCAAATTCGCCGTCGGTCAGACGAGCGCCGCCGCACAGCAGGCGAGCACCTTCTTCCTTACCTTTGGCGATGTAACCCAGCACGCTTTCCATGTGGGCGAAGCTGACCAGCGGGCCGAAGTTGGTGTTTTCGTCTTCCGGGTTGCCAACGCGGATGCGCGCAACGCGCTCAACGATCTTGGCTTCGAATGCGGCTTTCAGGTGGCTCGGAACGAACACGCGAGTGCCGTTGGTGCAGACCTGACCGGAGCTGTAGAAGTTGGCCATCATTGCGGTGTCGGCGGCGCGATCGAGGTCGGCGTCGTCGAAAATGATCAGCGGGGATTTGCCGCCCAGTTCCATGGTCACGTCTTTCAGCGTGGAAGCGGAAGCGCTGGCCATGACTTTCTTGCCGGTGTCGGTGCCGCCGGTGAAGGAGACTTTTTCGATGCGTGGGTGTTCGGTCAGCCAGGTGCCGACTTCACGGCCGCTGCCGGTCAACACGTTGAACACACCAGCCGGCAGGCCGGCTTCGGTGTAGATCTCGGCCAGTTTCAGGGTGGTCAGCGAGGTGACTTCGCTTGGCTTGAAGATCATCGCGTTACCGGCCGCCAGGGCTGGAGCGGATTTCCACAGGGCGATCTGGATCGGGTAGTTCCACGCGCCGATACCGGCCACGATGCCCAGTGGCTCGCGACGGGTGTAGACGAAAGAAGTGGTGCGCAGTGGAATCTGCTCGCCTTCGATGGCCGGTACCAGACCTGCGTAGTATTCCAGCACGTCAGCGCCGGTGACGATATCGACGTAACGGGTTTCGGAGTACGCCTTGCCGGTGTCCAGGGTTTCCAGGGCGGCCAGTTCATCGTTGCGCTCGCGCAGGATGTCGACGGCACGACGCAGGATGCGCGAACGCTCCATGGCGGTCATCGCGGCCCAGATTTTCTGGCCCTTTTCGGCACTGACCACTGCACGCTCGACGTCTTCCTTGGTCGCACGTTGTACTTTTGCGAGGACTTCACCGTTAGCCGGGTTGATGGCTTCGAAGGTGGCGTCGCTGCTGGCGTCACTGTAGCCGCCGTCGATGTAGAGTTTTTGCAGTTCGAAACGGGCCATAAAGTCCTCGCAAGTGCATAAGTTGGTTGGCGTTAACCACTGGGACGTGCCGTGTAGCGTTGGCGACGCTGATCAGTGGCGGTTCAGGGGCTGAGCGGTTTTATGTGTGCTCTAACTCACCTGCTTGGCCAATTGGATATCCATGTATTCGTAAGCGATTCTTTGCGCCTGCTCGGTGTCGAAAGCATCTCCCGACAGCGCGCCGCGCAACCACAAACCGTCAATGAGGGCTGCCAGGCCCCGGGCGGCGCTGCGCGCTTGATCAAGCGGCAACGCACGGCGGAACTGGCAGCACAGGTTGGAATACAGACGGTGATCGTTGATCCGCTGCAATCTGTGCAAAGACGGCTGGTGCATGCTGGTGGCCCAGAAGGCCAACCAGGTTTTCATTGCCGGGCCATTGACCTGGCTGGCGTCGAAGTTGCCTTCGATAATCACCTGCAGATGCGCCCGTGGGCTGTCATCTGCCATCGCCTGACGGCGCGCGGTGACGTTCTCGCTGAGGACGCTCATCAGATACCGCATCGTGGCGGCGATCAGGCCATTCTTGTCCTGAAAATAGTGACTGATGATGCCATTCGAGACACCGGCCAAACGGGCGATCAGCGCAATGCTGGCGTCCCCCATGCCGACCTGATCGACGGCCAGTAGCGTGGCTTCGATCAATTGCTGGCGGCGGATGGGTTGCATACCGACCTTGGGCATCTTGCACATCTCCTTAGGCCTTCCGGTGGACGAAATACGCCTACCGGATTGAGGGCCAGTCTATTTTGTTTTGATTGAACGTTCAATCAACAAAGAATAAGATCTGCGACAATTCGTCGCTGCCTACAGGTTTTTCCTACGTGTAGTGGGCGGAAAAACGACATCTGAAAATGCTCGAAACCCACACGCACTGGCGTTCCATGGGTTTCGGGCTTTTTTCGGGGTGTCTTTATATCACCCGCCGGTCGGCTGCCAACTAATCGATTGGTCGGGTAACGCGTTGCCTTGTGTTCTTCTCTCGCACTGCCCGGAGCATCTGTGCCATGAGTTCTGCCTCTCTAATAAAGACCCCACCCGAGAAGGTGACGGTCAACGGTTGGGTGTTCTACACCTCTACCGCGTTGATTCTGTTGTTGACCGCCATTCTGATCATCGCCCCGCAAGAGGCCGGCAGAATGCTCGGCATTGCCCAGGCCTGGTTGTCCCGCAGCTTCGGCTGGTACTACATGGTGGTGATCGCCGCCTATCTGGTGTTTGTGGTCGGCCTGGCGTTTTCGTCCTATGGCAAGCTCAAGCTGGGCAGCAAGGACGATACCCCGGACTTCAGCTACGGCGCCTGGGCGGGGATGCTGTTCTCGTCGGGTATCGGCATCTCGCTGCTGTACTTCGGTGCGTCCGAGCCGCTGGACCACTACTTCAACCCGCCGGAAGGCGTGGCCGGCAGCAACCTTGCCGCACGTCAGGCAGTGCAGCTGACGTTCCTGCATTGGGGCCTGCATGGCTGGGCGATCTACGCCTTGGTCGGCCTGGCGGTGGCGTACTTTGCTTATCGTCATAACCAGCCGCTGGCGTTGCGTTCAGCGCTGTATCCGCTGGTCGGCGAGCGTTGGGTCAAAGGCGCGGCCGGTCATGCGGTGGACGGCTTCGGCATGTTCGTGACCCTGCTGGGGCTGGTGACGAACCTGGGGATCGGTTCGCTGCAAGTGTCGTCGGGGCTGGAAAACCTGTTCGGCATGGAACACAGCAACACCAACCTGCTGATAGTGATCATCGTGATGAGCACCGTGGCGACCATCGCGGCGGTGTCCGGCGTGGAAAACGGCATTCGCCGTCTGTCCAACCTGAACATCGTGCTGTTCAGCGGTCTGCTGATTTTCGTGCTGTTGTTCGGCCCGACCCTGCACCTGCTCAACGGCTTTGTGCAGAACATCGGTGACTACCTGAATGGCGTGGTGCTGAAGACCTTCGACCTCTACGTGTACGAAGGCGACACGGAGAAGTCCGACCGCTGGTTGGGCCTGTGGACCCTGTTCTACTGGGCCTGGTGGATTTCCTGGGCACCATTTGTCGGCATGTTCATCGCGCGTATTTCCCGTGGTCGCACAGTGCGTGAATTGGTCGCCGGTGTGCTGCTGATTCCGCTGGGTTTCACCTTGGCATGGCTGTCGATCTTCGGTAATTCGGCCCTGGACCTGGTGATGAACCACGGAGCGGTGGAACTCGGGAAGACGGCGCTGGAACAGCCGTCGATGGCGATCTACCAGTTGCTTGAGCATTACCCGGCGTCGAAAGTTGTCATTGGCGTGTCGATTTTTGTCGGTTTCGTGCTGTTCCTGACCCCGGCGGACTCCGGCGCGGTGATGATGGCTAACCTTTCGTGCAAGGGCGGCAACGTCGACGAAGACGCGCCGCACTGGCTGCGGATTTTCTGGTCGGTGGTGATCACCCTGGTGACCATCGGTCTGCTGTTCGCCGGTAACTTCGAAGCCATGCAAACCATGGTGGTGCTGGCAGGGCTGCCGTTCTCGGTGGTGCTGGTGTTCTTCATGTTCGGCTTGCACAAGGCCATGCGCCAGGACGTGCAGATCGAACAGGAGCAAGCGGAACTGGCGGCGCGTGGTCGTCGTGGTTTCAGCGAGCGTCTGACCCAGCTGGATTTGCAACCGAATCAGTCGATTGTTCAGCGTTTCATGGACAAGCAAGTCAGCCCGGCGCTGGAAGAGGCCGTGGTTCAACTGCGCGGCAAGGGCCTGGACGTGCAAACGTTGCTGGGTAAAGCCAAGCGTTGCATGGGCCTGCGGATCGAGATGGAAGAGGGCAATCCTTTTGTCTACGAAGTGAGCCTGGACGGTTATCTGGCGGCGGCGAGCGAAACGGTGTCGGCTGAAAGTGCCGATGAACCGCGCGCACGTTACTACCGCGCCGAGGTGTACCTGCACAACGGCAGCCAGGACTACGACTTGATGGGCTTCACTCGGGATCAGATCACCCGTGACGTGCTCGATCAGTTTGAAAGCCATCGGCAGCTGCTTGGCCGGGTTTATAGCTGAGTAGTGATAGATCGTTCCCGCGCTTTGCGTGGGAACGCCAAGGGGCTCAATTGAGCCCCTTTTTTGCGCTTCGCTGATCGATTGTGGCGAGGGAGCTTGCTCCCGCTCGACTGCGCAGCAGTCGCAAATCCGGATAGCATGCTCAGTCTGAATGACCGTGGTGTCGGGGTGTGGGGGGGGGGCCCCCCCCCCCCCGGGGGCCCCCCCCCCCCCCCCCACACAAGCTCCCTCGCCACAGAGGATTACCTGTGTGTCAATTTGAGGCCCAGCATCCTCCAGCCATCGACGCATT
>NZ_JBGLZF010000086.1:0-7386 GCF_047304405.1 Pseudomonas sp. Pseusp11 | reverse complement strand
GTGGTGGCGGGGGCAGTTTCGGCGGCGGTGGTTCGTCGGGCAGCTGGTGATGACACGGCAGGAAACACAACAACAATAGCGAGCAGGCATTCATAAACATGGCATTACTGACTGAACACGAACAACGCAAAGTCGCCGAGGCGATTGCCCGGGTCGAGCGCGACACCGACGCCGAACTGGTGACAGTGCTCGCGGCCCGCGCCGACGACTATGCGTATATCCCGCTGCTCTGGGCCAGCCTGTTGGCGCTGGTGGTGCCGGGTATCGTGCATTACCTGACCGGTTGGCTGACCATGCACAGTTTGTTGCTGGTGCAATGGGTCAGCTTCATCGTGTTGTGCCTGGTGTTCCGGATTCCGAAAGTCACCACGCGCCTGATCCCGCGCTCGGTCCGTCACTGGCGTGCGTCGAACCTGGCGCGTCGGCAGTTCCTGGAGCAGAACCTGCACCACACCGTGGGCGGCACCGGCATGCTGATTTTTGTCTCCGAGGCCGAGCGCTATGTGGAAATTCTGGTGGATGAAGGGATTTCCAAACGGCTGGACAACAAGAATTGGGACGCGATTGTGGCGACGTTTACCCAGCAGGTGAAGCAGGGGCAGACGTTACAGGGGTTTGTGACGTGCATCGAGGCGTGCGGCGAGTTGCTCAAGGTGCATGTGCCGGTAACCCATGTGCGCAATGAATTGCCGAATCGGTTGGTAGTGTTGAGCTAAAAAGATCGCAGCCTTCGGTAGCTTTTGTGGCGAGGGAGCTTGCTCCCGCTGGGCTGCGAAGCAGCCCCAAAACCGACAAACGCATTCTGTCAGCCAAACCTCGTTGTCTGCTTTGCGACTGCTACGCAGCCGAGCGGGAGCAAGCTCCCTCGCCACAGAATCTTTGCCGTTCAGCAAATAACCGCGTGTTCCTGAACTCCATCCCCCCTAAAATACCCGCCATTCCCCGATTCGCACCGCCCGAGGCCGTTTTTTCCATGTCTGTCACCGCCACTCCCGCCAGCCTCGCGCCGGATCACCACGCCCAGTTCATCGACCTGCTGCAAACCAGCCTGGATGCCAATGCCTTCATCAAACTGGTGCTGGCCAAGTACGTTGGTGGCGAAGCGGACTTGCAGCGGTTGATCATCAAGCAGCTGACGGTCAAGGATCAGCCGTGCCTGTCCTTCGTCTACCGCTACAAGACCCGCGACATCACCAAGAACCTGCCGATTGCCGAAGGTGTGGCGACCATTGCCGCGCTGTTGCCGGCATCGTTCAAAAATGCGCATTTACTGTCACTGACCGACGAAGCCCAGCTCGAATACAGCAAAAAGGGCAAATCTTCGCTGTTCAAGAGCAAACCACAGCAATTGCGCGAAGTGCCGTCCGCCGAGCACAACCGCGAGAAGAACCGCTTCCTCGACCTGAACCGGCCGTTCCTCAAAGACCTCGGCGTGACCAACGCCCAGCATGAGCTGATCCCGGCGATGTCGCGCAAGTGGAAGCAGATCAACAAGTTCATCGAAGTCTTCAGCCATGCGCTGACCTCCTCGCCACTGGCGCTGGACAAACCGGTGCGGGTGGCGGATTTCGGCTCGGGCAAGGGTTACCTGACGTTCGCGATCCATGACTACCTGCGCAACACCCTGAAAGCCGAGGGTGAGGTGACCGGCGTCGAGCTGCGCGAAGAAATGGTCACACTGTGCAACAGCGCGGCGGCGAAGCTGGAGCATCCGGGGTTGGTGTTCAAATGCGGTGACGTGCGCAGCGTGGCGCCGAGCGAGCTGGATGTGATGATCGCGTTGCATGCCTGCGACATCGCCACCGACTATGCGATTCATACCGGCATCCGTTCCGGCGCTGCGATCATCATGTGCTCGCCGTGCTGCCACAAGCAGATCCGCCTGCAGATCCAGAGCCCGGCGCTGCTCAAGCCGATGCTGCAATACGGCCTGCACCTGGGCCAGCAGGCGGAAATGGTCACCGACAGTTTGCGTGCGTTGTTCCTGGAAGCCTGCGGCTACGAGACCAAGGTGTTCGAGTTCATCTCACTGGACCACACCAACAAGAACAAGATGATTCTGGCGGTCAAACGCGCCGAGCCGGTGGACCCGGCTCAGTTGTTGGTGAAGATTCAGGAGCTGAAGGACTTCTACCACATCAGCGAGCATTGCCTGGAAACCCTGCTGCGGGCTGACGGGTTCCTGGTCGCTAAGGCTTGAGCTGAACCCCCGCCGGTAACGTGCCCGGTTGCGCCGGGCGCACTGCGGTCTTGCGCCCCAACATCACTGTCACGATCACCCCGGCCGCAAACAGCCAGGTAATCGGCTCGACGTGCTCACCGAAGAACAACGCCGAAAACGCGATGGTGAAGAAGATCTGCAGCAACTGGATCTGACTGACCCGGGCAATGCCGCCCATGGCCAGCCCGGCGTACCAGGCAAAGAAGCCGATGAACTGCGAAAACAGCGAGACATAACCGAAGGCCCACCAGGTCCTGGCCGAAATCTCGCCCTGATGTTGCAACCCCAGGTACAGCACCGGCCCGATCAGCAGCGGCGTCGACAATACCAGCGCCCAGCAGATCACCTGCCAGCCGCCCATCTCCCTGGCCAACCGGCCGCCTTCGGCATAGCCCAACCCACCCACGGCAATCGCCCCGAGCATCAGCAAGTCACCGGCCTGAATACTGCCGGCGCCGCTGATCAGCGCATAACCGAGCACCAGCGCACTGCCCAGCGCGGCGCAGGCCCAGAAGGCTTTCGACGGACGCTCATGGGACAGCCACGCGGCATACAGCGCCACGCACAGCGGTTGCAAACCGTTGACCAGTGCGCCGTGGGAGGCGGGCAGCGTCTGCATGGCCCAGGCCGACAGCACCGGGAAGCCGAGGATGACCCCGGCGATCACCAGTGTCAGGCCTTTGACCTGTTTCCAGGTAGGCCATTTTTCCCGGCGCCACAGCAATAACAGCGCTGCCGGAATCGCCGCGAACAGCGCCCGCCCGAGGCCATTGAGCAGCGGATGGAGTTCCTGCACGACGATCCGTGTGAAGGGCAGGGTCAGGCTGAAGATAACGACGCCGAGCAGGCCGAGGGCCATGCCGGTGTTTTCGCGCGAGGACATGATGGATGACCAGAATTCAGGGTGGCGGGAAGTTTCTTTATCTAGCCATAAACCGCAGGCGCTGCTCTGTTACAGATAGGCGCAGAGTTATCCGTACAGTTGAGCGCGGTCCCTGTGGCGAGGGAGCTTGTCGGATCGCCGCACCGTCCCGTTCGGCTGCGCAGCAGTCGCAAGACCTGCTTGCACGATATGACTGGAAAAAATGCAGGGGGCCGCTTCGCAACCCAGCGGGAGCAAGCTCCCTCGCCACAAAAGACAAATCCAAGCTGTGGTGTGCGTAGTAGTCGGGTATTACCTGCCATGCAGATTAAGGACTACCTTGAATATTCCTGCAGGCCCACGCATTTTCCAGAGGAGTCCTCCCCATGGCTGCTAAAAAAATTCTGATGCTGGTCGGCGATTACGTCGAAGACTATGAAGTGATGGTGCCCTTCCAGGCGCTGCTGATGGTCGGCCACACGGTGCATGCCGTTTGCCCGGACAAAACCGCCGGCCAGACCGTGCGCACGGCGATCCATGACTTCGAAGGCGACCAGACCTACAGCGAAAAACCCGGTCACCTGTTTGCCCTGAACTTTGATTTCACCAAGGTCGATGCAGCGGACTACGACGCGCTGCTGATCCCGGGCGGTCGTGCGCCGGAGTACCTGCGCCTGAACGAAAAAGTCCTGGCGCTGGTGCAAGCGTTCGACAAGGCTGGCAAACCGATCGCCGCCGTGTGTCACGGCGCGCAATTGCTGGCCGCTGCCGGGATTCTTGAAGGTCGCGAATGCAGCGCCTACCCGGCCTGTGCCCCGGAAGTGCGCCTGGCTGGCGGCACGTACATCGATATCCCGGTGACGGAAGGCCACGTTCAAGGCAATCTGGCCACAGCCCCGGCCTGGCCGGCGCACCCGAGCTGGCTGGCCGGTTTTCTCGGGTTGCTGGGCACCAAAATCACGCTGTAACGAGGGACCTGTCCATGTGCGAGCTCTACGTCAAGGCTGATCCGATTCTCTACGAGTCGCGCTCCCGCTCGCTGCGCATCTGCGGGGTGGTCACCACCCTGCGGCTGGAGAATCAGTTCTGGGATATCCTCAGCGAAATCGCCGAGGTCGACGGCATGACCACCAATCAGTTGATCGCCAAACTGTATGAAGAGGTGATGGACTACCGCGGCGAGGTGGTGAATTTCGCCTCGTTCTTGCGGGTCAGTTGCATGCGCTATTTGAGCCAGCGCCGGGTGCAGGCGCCTGAGTTGTCGGTGGTGCGGGCGGCGGTGAAGTAGGGCGGTTTTTGTATCGATCCGACTTGCCCGCGAAGAGACCGATACAGGCGACAGAAAACCTGGCTTGGTCTTTACTCTGAAGCGCGAAACCTCTCAATCGCCAAGGAGAACAAGCATGTCTGGATGGTACGAAGTGAGCAAAACCAGCAATGGTCAGTTCAAGTTTGTGTTGAAAGCGGCCAACGCCGAAACCATTCTGGTCAGTGAGCTGTACACCACGCGTGGTGCGGTCGATAGCGGAATCGCCTCGGTTCAGGCCAATAGCCCGCTGGACGAACGCTACGAGAAAAAAGCCACCAAGGATGGCCATCCTTACTTCAACCTCAAGGCCGCCAACCATCAAATCATCGGCAGCAGCGAGTCTTATTCATCGGATGCCGCGAGGGAAAAAGGCATCGCCAGCGTCAAGGCCAACGGCCCGACCACGGTGATCAAGGACAAGACCTTGCCGGTGTTCTAAACACACCGCATACCCAATGTGGGAGCGAGCCTGCAGGCTCGCTCCCACTGTTGTTTTGTGTGTGCCCGACGATCAGCGCAACGCGTTCAACAAACCCTGCAACTGACTGCGGCCAGTCTCGCCGAGTGCAAACACCGGCAACCGCGGGTCGCCCGCTTCCAGCCCGGTCAGGCGCAAACCGGCCTTGATGGTCGCCGGCAGACCGCCCTTGAGGATGAAGTCCAGCAACGGCAACTGGCGGTAGAACAGTTCGCGAGCCTTGCTCAGATCATTGGCCAATACAGCTTCGTACAAGTCGAGATTGAGCTGCGGGATCAGGTTCGGCGCCGCTGTGCACCAGCCTTTGGCGCCGGCCGCAAACGCTTCCAGTGCCAAGGGATTGCAGCCGTTATAGAACGGCACCCGGCCTTCGCCCAGCAGTTGCAGTTTGTGCATGCGCTGAATGTCGCCGGTGCTCTCCTTGACCATGGTGACATTGTCGACCGCGTTGAAAATCCGCAGGATCAACTCCACCGACATGTCGGTGCCGCTGGTGGCCGGGTTGTTGTAGAGCATGATCGGCACGCCGATGTTCTCGCCGATGGCGCGGTAGTGGGCAAGGATTTCCGCCTCGCTGAGTTTCCAGTACGACGCCGGCAGCACCATCACCACGTCGGCGCCGTGGGCCTCGGCAAAACGCGCGCGGCGCACGGCTTTGGCGGTGGTCAGGTCGGACACGCTGACGATGGTCGGGACGCGTTTGGCGACGTGGCGGATGCTGAATTCGCTGACTTGATCCCATTCCGCGTCGCTCAGGTAAGCGCCTTCGCCGGTGCTGCCCAATGGGGCGATGGCGTGGACACCGCTATCGATCAGGCGGTCGATGGAACGCCCGAGCGCGTCGAGATCAACGCCTTCGCCCTGGGCGGTGAACGGGGTGATGGTGTAGCCGATGATGCCGTGAATGTTTGCGGTCGACATAGCGTCTCTCCTGTCAGGAATGCGTGGGGTCAGTTCAGGCAATCGGCGTGTTGGCGCAGATTCTGCCGGGCGTAGTAGTTGAACGCGGCGGCGTGGCGCTTGGGCTTGGATATCCAGTCGTGGGCTTCACGGCCCAGCTCGGGAAGAATCGGTTTGATCGAACCGGCGGCCATGGCCAGCAACTGCAACTTCGCTGCACGTTCGATCAGTTGCGCAATGACACAGGCCTCTTCGATGGTCGCGCCGGTGGACAACTGGCCATGGTGGGAAAGCAGGATCGCCCGCTTGTCGCCCAAGGCCCCGGCAATCAGTTCGCCTTCTTCATTGCCCACGGGCACCCCCGGCCAGCCTTCGAGAAACGCGCAGTCGTCGTAGAGCGGGCAGAGGTCCATGTGGGAAATCTGCAGCGGTACTTCCAGCATCGACAGCGCCGCGACGTGAGTCGGGTGCGTGTGAATGATGCAGTTCACGTCCGGCCGGGCGCGGTACACCCAGCTATGGAAGCGGTTGGCCGGGTTGGGCATGCCGTGGCCTTCAAGCACTTCCAGGTCTTCGTTGACCAGCAACAGATTGCCTGCGGTGATCTCGTCGAAACCCAGGCCCAGTTGCTGTGTGTAATAAGTACCCGGCTGCGGGCCGCGGGCGGTGATTTGCCCGGCCAGGCCGGAGTCGTGGCCGTTTTCGAACAGAATGCGGCAGGTCAGGGCCAGCTTTTGCCGGTCGGTCCACGTATTATCCGCCAGGGTGTTTTGCATCTGTGTCAGCGCTTGCTTGACCAGTTGCTCTTTGGGTAGTGCTAATGTCTTGGCCATATCGGTGTCCTTTGGGTGGGGCATGCAAATGACACTAAAGAGGCTATATGACACTTTGTGTCATTGGCAAGGACAAATCGTTGCCTCCTTGATGGATTAACCGTTCTACATGTCTATCCGTTTGAAATTACTGAGAAAAAAACTTGGCGTGACGCTGGAGGCCCTGGCCGAAAAATCCGGCATGACCAAGAGCTATCTGTCGAAAGTCGAGCGCGGGCTGAATACCCCCTCGATCGCCGCTGCGCTGAAACTGGCCAGGGCGCTGAACGTGAAGGTCGAGGAATTGTTTTCCGAAGACAACGTCAGCCTCGACAGCTACAGCCTGGTGCGCTGTGACGAACGCCAATCCCTGGCCGCCAACGACCAGAGCCCGGGTTATGCGGTACTGGCCCATCAGGTCAGTGAGCGCAGCCTGTTGCCGTTCATCATTTACCCGCCGACCGAGTTCACCGACAAAACCTTCAAGGAACACCTGGGGGAAGAGTTTCTGTTCGTCCACGAAGGGCAGGTGGAAGTGGACTTCATGAACGAGCGGGTGATGCTCAATCGTGGGGATGCGCTGCACTTTAATGCGCAGAAACCGCATCGCCTCAGGTCAGTGGGCGAGGTGCAGGCGCAGTTGTTGGTGGTGGTGCATAGCAGCGAGGAATGAGGTTATCGGGCCTTTGTGGGGGGGGGGGGGGCCCCCCCCCCCCACGGGACAACAACCCCCGCCCCGGGCGCGCAAGGGTTTACCGCCCCAGGGGGGTGGGAAAAAAAAAAAACAACCCCCCCCCCCGCCCC
>NZ_JBGLZF010000085.1:0-8582 GCF_047304405.1 Pseudomonas sp. Pseusp11 | reverse complement strand
ATCTCTGCACCCAACTTTGAAGCACCGACTGATTCGGGAACGAACAACGTCTATGACGTGATTGTGCGGGCATCGGACGGCACGCTGTTCGACGACCAGGCGATCGCGGTAACCGTGACAGGCGTCAACGACAATAGCCCGATTATCACCTCCAACGGTGGTGGTGCGACCGCTTCGGTCAGCGTGGCGGAGAACACCACGGCGGTCACGACAGTGGTGGCGACCGATGCCGATCTACCAGCGCAGACGCTGAGCTACTCGATCCTGAATACGGCCGGGACAGACTTCAGCAAATTCTCGATCAGTTCGAGCGGGGTGCTGACGTTCAATTCGGCGCCCGACTACGAGAATCCCCAGGATGTCGGTGGGACCGCCGGCGACAATGCCTATGTTGTGGACGTTCAGGTGGCCGACGGCAATGGCGGAGTCGACACGCAGACCATTACGGTAAACGTGCAGAACGTCGTTGAGACGCCAGTTGATACCGTGCCGCCGACGGTGGCAGTGACGGGGACGGCCCTAGGGAGTTCGGTCGGTTCAACGTCGACGGTGACATTCCAATTTAGTGAGACGGTGAGCGGTTTCACCCTGTCTGATGTCGCAGTGACGACAACGAGCGGAGTGCCCCGCGGAACCTTCAGTAACTTTACCCAGGTTGATGGCGATACCTACACGGCAACACTGACCAGAACGCAGGGCGGTAGCATAAAAGTCGACGTTGCCGCGAACAGCTACACCGACCTGGCGGGTAATCCTGGTGCTGCCGGGAGCAGTGCAAACCTTCCGGCAGGCGTTGCCGGCGAACCCATCAACCTAGCCCTCTACGCTCCATTGGCAGATATTAGCGGCCCGGTGACGGTGGCCATCAGCGGTGTTCCTTCGGGATGGGTGTTCAATGCAGGAACCGACAATGGCGACGGCACCTGGACCGTACAGACCAGCGATCCCGGCGCATTAACCGTGACAGCCCCAAGCGACTTCGTGGGAGCGTTGGTGCTTGATGTCAACATGAGCTGGAGCAACAGCGACGGCAGCACCGCAAGTGCCTACGTGTTCAACAACGTCGAAGTCTACGCCCCGGGCGCGCCGATCTTCGCCTTGTCCGCTAACGACAACCTGACCGGCTCGTCCGGTGCCGACACCTTCGTCTTCGCCCAACCGATCGGCAACAACCAGATCTTCAATTTCGATGCCGCAGCGGACAAGATCGACTTGGTCGGCTTCACGGGCATCAACGGCTTTGCAGATTTGAGTATCACTAACGACGCCAACGGCAATGCGCTGGTCAGCATAAGCTCCGGCCAAACGGTCACTCTCAAAGGTGTCGATGCAGCGGACTTGACCGAAGCGAACTTCCAGTTCGATGTCGACCCGCTTACCAACAACGCCGGTACCCTCACCATTGCCGACGGCGCGATCATGCCGTTCGGTGGCAGCATCCATAACAGCGGCACCATCGAGCTCGGCTCCGTCGGCAGCGCGACCAGCCTTGAGGTTCTGTTCCGTGGCGCGACTTTGACCGGTGGCGGCCAGGTGCTGCTATCCGACAACGCGCAAAACGTGATTTTCGGCGGCAGCGCCGACACCGTGCTGAACAACGTCGACAACCGCATTTCCGGCGCCGGCCAGTTGGGTGCCGGGCAGATGGTGCTGATCAATGCGGGGCTGATCATGGCCAGCGGGCTGAACAGCCTGGTGCTCGACACCGGCACCCACACCATCACCAACAGCGGGGTGCTGGAGTCCACGGGCCCAGGCGGCATGACGGTGGCCAGCACGGTCGAAAACACCGGCCACCTGTGGGCCAATGGTGGTGACCTGCGCCTGCTGGCCGACGTGACCGGCGATGGCAGCGCGACCATCGACGGTAACGCGACCCTGACCTTCTCCGGTGCTGCACACGGGTCCGTCGCCTTCCACGGCGAAGGCGCGGGTACGCTGGTGATCGCACAGGCCGAAACAGCGGGCTCGCTGGCCGGCATCCTCGGCCTTGAGAGCAATGACATGCTGACGTTCGGCAATCTCACTTTCGGCGCCAACACCCAACTCAGCTACAACACCAACGCCTCTGGCGCCGGCGGCCTGCTGACAGTGGACGACGGCGTGCATCGGGCCGAGGTGAACCTGCTGGGGCATTACTCGGCGGAAGACTTCCAGGTCACCGACGGCGGCGCGGCCGGCACTCAAGTCAGTTACCACGGAGAATCCAGCGGCACGCTGGTGGGCACCATGCTCGCAGACACGATCAATGGTGGCGACGGCAACGACATCATCGTGGGCCGTGGCGGTGCAGACACGCTCAGCGGTGGCGCGGGAGCCGACGTGTTTGCCTACTTCAACGTGAATGAAGGCGGCGACCATATCCTCGACTACAACTACGCCGAAGGGGACAAAATCGACCTCTCCGCACTGCTCAAGGCGAACTTTGTCGCCGGCACCAGCCAGGTGTCGGACTTTGTCCAAGTGGTGCAGACCGGCAACGACATCACCGTGAAGGTGGACCCTGATGGCGCAAGCAATGGCAAGAATTTCGTCGATGTGGCGGTGCTTGACCACGCTGGTACGCCTGGACCCGATCTGGTGCGCACCTGGTTCGGGGATTCCGAGCATACGCTGACGGCTTGATCGTGGGCTGGGGTTGAGCAGTTGATGAGAATGGAGACCAGGGAAGGTCGAATATGAATTGCACTATACCAACGTGAAATCCAAGCATGACGCGCCCAGAGGGGGGTGTATGTTCCGATGGATGAGGGAACTTTGGGTGGGATCGGATCTGGTCGAGTTTGAGAGCTCGTTCGGACTGGCGGAATCTGTTGAGCGCCTGAAAGCAGCGACACGGCGCTGGTCTATGTTTGCCTTTTCGCGAGAAGCGGCCGTGGGAACGGTGACGGAGTCTCGCGTTTCGCTTCAACGTGTCATCCCGATGGTACGCAACTCATTCAAGCCACTTTTCGTCGGCCGATTCCAGGTGCGCCAAAACCAGGTCGTGCTAACCGGGCGTTTTGCGCTGCACTGGTCCGTTAAGCTCTTCATGGGCTTCTGGTTCGGGTTTTGTGCGTTCCATACAGCATTGGCATTATTTGCTGCCGTGCCTGCGCCCCACACCACACTCTTGCCGCTGGGGGGGCTTGCAATGATTGCCTGTGGGATTGGCGTGGTGCGGATCTGTATGTGGTTTTCCCGCAACGATCAGGCATGGCTGTCTGACGTCATTCGCACGGCGCTGAGTAATCAGGTCGCGATTGCATCAAAAGGTTTGCCGCCCGATGAGCTTCGGAGCTCCCCAAAGCGGCCACCCACTGTCATCGTGATTGTCACAGCGGTGCTCGCCCTCCAAGGGCTCATGTTCTGCGTTTCTGCCATAACGGATATCCAGCCTTCCCTAGGCGATCCAAGTGGTTCGGTCTTTACCCATTATGCAGACGTCAGACTTCGCTATCTTTCCGTAATCTATGGCGCCGTTATGCTCCCGCTGGCTTTCGACGTTTACCGACAGCGCATGTTTGCGTGGCGAATGGGGTTCCTGGCGCTTTTTGGGGGGGCAGCCCTCCAGGCGCTTGGCTTGCTTGCCCGAGAGGATCTTGGCAATGCGCGTCAAACCATAATCTTCTGCGTCGCCTCCCTGGTGATCACCATCGTCTGGGGGTGTTGGTGGTACGCGCAGCGCGTCCATTTTCACGATTGATCGGGAGAGTCGATAGACCGCCTCTCACGCCCTCCTGTGGAGGACTGGCAGCTAAGCTTGATATGACACGACAGTTATGAAAAAGCCCCGCCAGATAACAATCTGAGCAGGGCTTTTCTTTGCTTAAAGCATACCTGTTGCACCCACCTAGCCCCATGGGGGTTAAGCAGAGAAACAAAAAGACGCTGTAAGCCTTGGATTATATGGTGTCCCAGGGCAGGTTCGAACTGCCAACCTTCCCCTTAGGAGGGGGATGCTCTATCCAATTGAGCTACTGAGACACAAGTCGCGTGCAAGAAATGCGCGGCGATGGACGGCGTGCATGTTAACGGGCAGGCCCGCTTTTGTCATGTCGTCCGTAGGGCTTTTTAAGTGTAGGCAGACGCCCCGCGGTAGCGTGGCTTTGTTTACCGTGCAAATTGCATCACCGCAAAATGCCATCATTGCAAAATGCAATGCCGGCCTTTGGTGAAAATATCTTAAATCGTTGTTTTTAAAGAATTTAATAGCCGTTAAACTTTTGGCATGCGGGCTGCTTCGACTGTTCTCAAAGAACGAAGGAGATCAGCCCCATGAACAGCGCTCTTTTAGTCGCGAATGCAGTCGCCCTGGCGGTTCTGTTGGGTTTTCAGTTCTTCCCCGAAAACGACGCTGCGATGGTTGCCCAACGCACGCCCCATTACCTGCAGCTGCAAAAAGCGCCTCAATGGGCAGTCACTAGCGATCAACGCAGTTTTGTCAGCCAAGAGGTGAGCCAGGAGAGTCTTCAACCGCGCACGCAGTCTTTTGAACGCTTGGTATTTTGAACCACCTCATCAGGAGCACAGCATGTCCAAATCAGCCGCGGGGTTTCTCATCCTCGCTCTACTGAGTGGCATCCTTCATCTGTCATTAGTCCAGGACACGATCGTCACCCTGCCCCTGATTGCCTGCGGCGTGTTCAGTGCGCTGTTCGTGCTGGCGCTGATCGCCGGGCGCAAGATCAAGTTCGATCCGGTTCTGCGTTGACGCTCAGCAACTCAAGAAGACTGGCAACGGTGACCGTAAGGTCGCCGGAGTTATCGAGTCGACGGATCTGCGTATCACCGATTGTATCGTCAGCCGTGAACAGCGTATTGCGGCGCAGTCTCGCTTCAATTTCTGCCGGGCTTTCACGCCCCCGCCGTAGCAGGCGCTCTCGTAGAACTTCATCCTTGACCGTCAACAGCACCGGTAACAGCGTGGGATAGCGCTGTTGCGCTTCTGTCAGGTGGCCGCGCGAAGCATTGATCAGCACATCGCGTCCTTCCTTGAGCCACTGGTCTATCCGCACAGGAATACCGTAATCGAGCCCATTGGCCTGCCACGAAAGCGCGAAATCCCCATTGTTTCTGCGTCGCTCGAACTCTTCGCGGGACACCTCAATGGCGTCTTCGCCGACGGACTCAGCCGAGCGCGTAATAACCCGCCGCACGACTTCACAATTGCGTACCCGCAACGGCCCGCGAGCGGCTTCAATGAGGCTGTCCTTGCCGGATCCCGAAGGCCCCATTAAATAAATCAGCCTGCCATCCATCCTGAAATCATCCCATACCGTCCGTCTGCCCTAGTAAATCGGCCATTTGCCACTATCCTGTTAAGGTAAGGAACAAGGATCGAATCCGCATAGCATGCACCTTCAGGCGTCTTCGGGCATCACCTGTCGGGCAAGAGGACGCGGTCAGCGATACGGACTCATGGAATGTTTTCAAACCAGTCCGCATTTCTGATAATAGGTGCTGGCATTAAGCCTTTACCCGGATCAATATTTGTCACAGAATTGACGCCAATGATCTGGCTAATTTGAGGCATGATGCGTGCCTCTATCAATTCAGGTTGAACATTTGGTCGGAGTGCTTGTCCTATCTGACATCCTGCGGCCTATCCCGAGAACCGCTCCCCTGAACTAACCGGTTAAATATATGCGCCCATTGAAACAGGCAATTTATTCCAGCCGTACGGCTGACAAGTTCGTCGTACGTCTGCCAGACGGAATGCGTGAACGCATTGCCGAGGTGGCTCGCAATCATCATCGCAGCATGAATTCTGAAATCATCGCGCGCCTTGAGCAGAGTCTTATTCAGGAAGGCGCGTTGGGCGAAGAATTGAGCATGCGCCTGGACAGCCCCGAGCTGTCATTGCACGAACGCGAACTGCTGCAACGCTTCCGCCAACTCTCCCACCGCCAGCAAAACGCTCTGGTTTCGCTGATCGCCCATGACGCCGAAATGGCTGCAGACGCTTCCTGATTCATCCCGAAAGCTCAAGCCAGCGTAATTGCTGGCTTTTTTTTGCCTGAAATTCGGCCCCAAAAAAACCCGCCGATTGGGCGGGTTCTTTTGAGGCAGAACGTCAGAGCAGGAAAATCGTCGCCAGCCCAAGGAAGATGAAAAAGCCACCACTGTCGGTCATGGCAGTGATCATCACACTCGCGCCCATTGCCGGGTCGCGCCCAAGCCGCGCCAGGGTCATCGGAATCAACACACCCATCAACGCCGCAAGCAACAGGTTAAGCGTCATGGCGGCGGTCATCACCACGCCCAGGGACCAACTGCCATAAAGCAGGTAGGACACCACACCAATCACCCCACCCCAGACCAGGCCATTGATCAAGGCGACCGCCAACTCCTTGCGCATCAGGCGCGACGTATTACCGGTACTGACTTGGTCCAGCGCCATGGCCCGAACGATCATGGTGATCGTCTGGTTACCCGAGTTGCCACCGATACCTGCCACGATCGGCATCAATGCCGCGAGCGCTACCAGCTTCTCGATAGAGCCCTCGAACAGGCCGATCACCCGTGATGCAACGAACGCGGTGATCAGGTTTATCGCCAGCCAGGCCCAACGGTTGCGCAGGGACTTCCAGACTGACGCAAAAATATCTTCTTCTTCGCGCAGACCCGCCATGTTGAGAACTTCGTTTTCGCTCTCTTCACGAATCAGGTCGACCATTTCATCGATGGTCAGACGACCGATCAGCTTGCCGTTCTTGTCGACCACCGGGGCCGAGATCAAATCGTAACGCTCGAACGCCTGAGCGGCCTCGTAGGCGTCTTCGTCCGGATGAAAACTCACCGGATCGCTGGCCATCACTTCCGAGACCTGTTTATCCGGGTCGTTGACCAAAAGGCGCTTGATCGGCAACACGCCCTTGAGCACGCCGTCGTAATCGACCACGAACAGTTTGTCGGTATGGCTTGGCAACTCTTTGAGACGACGCAGGTAACGCAACACCACTTCAAGACTGACATCCTCACGGATGGTCACCATCTCGAAGTCCATCAGCGCACCGACCTGCTCCTCGTCATAGGACAACGCGGAGCGGACGCGCTCACGCTGTTGAGCATCGAGGGTTTCCATCAGCTCGTGGACGACGTCTCGCGGCAGCTCGGAGGCCAGGTCAGCAAGTTCGTCGGCATCCATGTCCTTGGCCGCCGCCAGGAGCTCGTGATCGTCCATGTCGGCGATCAGGGTTTCACGAACCGAATCGGATACTTCGAGAAGAATGTCGCCGTCGCGGTCGGCCTTGACCAATTGCCAGACGGTCAGACGATCGTCCAGTGGCAAGGCTTCAAGGATGTAGGCAACGTCGGCGGAGTGCAGATCATCGAGTTTGCGTTGCAACTCGACGAGGTTTTGCCGGTGAACCAGGTTCTCGACCCGGTCGTGATGCGGACCTTCCTGGCGATGAGTCAGGTCTTCGACCACCCGCTGGCGCTGCAGCAGCTCAACGACTTGAGCAAGGCGGTCCTGCAAGCTTTCCTGCGTTTTCTTTACTTCAACTTCAGACATAGGCGAACTCCACTCCCAGCAGCGGGGCACGCCGGAAGGATCAATCAGTCAATTCATGATTGTAAAAACGGGGTACTGAGTAACTACTGGGTAAGTCCATGGAGGTATTCCACAAGCCCCGGCGGGGCTGACAGGCGCAATGATAACACCGCCTGACGGTTTTAAACGTGAAAAAATCGCGGCTGAAACAAGCGCTTGCGAGACAAACCTGAGCACTGTCCTGATCCATGGAACTGCGACGACTCATCCTGAAAAGAAAACACACCGCCGTCGAAAAATGTAACGGCTACCCTTGATAAGGACCGTCAAGGAGGACGTCGAATGCCATGGAATGCTGATTATTTTTTGCTTGCCACCCTGCTCTGCCTGCCGCCCTGGGCGTTTGCTACGACCATCCACCGGTGTGAAGCCCCTGACGGACGCATCACCTTCACGACCTTGAGCTGTACGACCGGAGAAAGCCTTTCACTTCAGGAAGTACGCACGTTTTTGCCAGGCAGCACGACAGCCCTGATGCCAGAAGCCGAGGTTCGCGAAACATCAAGTATGAAAAACCCAAGGAGAGAGCCGACGGTCGTTGGTCAGTCCGAGGACAAATGTGGAAATCAGCTCAGCGCGAAGGAACGCCGCATCGCGATCATCAATCAGAGAGTGGTTGCCGGCATGAGTCAGCTGGACGTCGAAAGCGCTCTCGGCAAGCCAGACAAAATCAGCACTCGCAATTCAGCCATGAGCTACCGCTACGACAACAAGCGAGGGCGCAGTGCTCACATCGAGTTCGATGAGAAAGGATGTACCAAAGGAAAAGCCAAATCGCAGACGGCAAAAAGCCCGCGTTAAACGCGGGCTTTTTGGTGTTTGGTGCACTCGACAGGATTCGAACCTGTGACCGCTCGGTTCGTAGCCGAGTACTCTATCCAGCTGAGCTACGAGTGCATTTGTGTTTTTATACCAGGTCACAACTGGTTGGAGCCAAGTTATTCACATTGCTGCAAACAACTCTTAAATGGTGCACTCGACAGGATTCGAACCTGTGACCGCTCGGTTCGTAGCCGAGTACTCTATCCAGCTGAGCTACGAGTGC
>NZ_JBGLZF010000084.1:0-9344 GCF_047304405.1 Pseudomonas sp. Pseusp11 | reverse complement strand
GTGGACGATGGGGATCGAACCCACGACAACGGGAGTCACAATCCCGTGCTCTACCAACTGAGCTACGCCCACCATATCGCGCTACTTGTGCCAATGCTGCCTAATGGCGCACCCGGCAGGACTCGAACCTGCGACCATCCGCTTAGAAGGCGGATGCTCTATCCAGCTGAGCTACGGGCGCCTTGTTAATCTGTACCCTTGAAGGACTACAAACTAAGTGCTTTTCAGTCTTGCGAAACCGTAACTCCGCTCGACCTTCTTAACCAGTGCTAGGCTGTGCCCGACAAGTGCGACGAATAGTATAGAGCCCCCTGAAGGTCGTCAAATCCTTTTTGAAAAAAATTCATTTAATTAAAGGAGTTAGGGGAATTTGCAGACCAAGCGCCTTTGCCCTCACCTCATGACATGCGAGAATGCGCTCTCTTTTTTTCCCCTCTCGATGGTTAATCACGCGCAATGACTGCACAACTAATCGACGGCAAATCGATCGCCGCCAGCCTGCGCCAGCAGATCGCCAAACGAGTTGCCGAGCGTCGCCAGCAAGGCCTGCGCACGCCCGGCCTCGCGGTGATCCTGGTCGGCAGCGATCCTGCCTCTCAGGTTTATGTCTCGCACAAGCGTAAAGACTGTGAAGAGGTCGGCTTCCTATCCCAAGCCTATGACCTGCCTGCCGACACCACCCAAGCAGCGCTGACCGATCTGATCGATCGCCTGAACGACGACCCGGCAATCGATGGCGTTCTGCTTCAGCTGCCTCTACCTGAACACCTGGACGCCTCCAAATTGCTGGAGCGCATTCGTCCCGACAAGGACGTCGACGGTTTCCACCCTTATAACGTCGGTCGCCTGGCGCAGCGTATTCCGCTGCTGCGCCCGTGCACACCCAAAGGCATCATGACGCTGCTGGAAAGCACCGGCGTCAATCTTTACGGGATGGACGCGGTCATTGTCGGGGCTTCCAACATTGTTGGTCGTCCGATGGCGATGGAACTGCTGCTGGCCGGTTGCACCGTGACTGTCACCCACCGCTTCACCAAGGATCTGGCCGGCCACGTCGGTCGCGCCGACCTGGTAGTGGTTGCCGCCGGCAAGCCGGGCCTGGTCAAAGGTGAGTGGATTAAGGAAGGCGCGATCGTGATCGACGTCGGCATCAACCGTCAGGAAGACGGCAAGCTGGTCGGCGACGTGACTTACGAGTCGGCCCTGGCCCGTGCCGGCTGGATCACTCCGGTACCGGGTGGCGTCGGCCCGATGACCCGCGCCTGCCTGCTGGAAAACACGTTGTACGCCGCAGAAACACTGCACAGCTGAGTTCACTCTCACCCTGCTGCCCCCAAAAAGAACCCCGCCCATCGCGGGGTTCTTTTTGCCTGTAGCAAACAGCTCGATCACAGAGGTCGGACAACTGCAAAGCCAAATAGTAAAGAAAGAGTTACAGCATTAAATATTCTTCACTTTTACCCCCTCTCTTACAGGCGCCTATGGCTTTCCTGGCACATACTCCTAAAATGCGACGTTTTTAAGAAACAGCCCGTTACAGAACGGCATATCCACCCTTTATGAGTCTGCCAGCGTGAAAATCCGTCTTTCCATCCTGAGCCTAGTTTTTGCAGTTACAGGGACTTTCATCACGCCAACGGTCAACGCCGGTGAAACCACCGCGGCACCACGAAACAATTCACAACTGAAGATCGCGTCCGGCAGCGCTTTGCTGATGGATCTGCAAACCAACAAAGTCATTTATGCCAGCAACCCTGATGTCGTCGTACCCATCGCCTCTGTCAGCAAACTGATGACCGGCCTGGTGGTCGTGGAAGCGCGGCAGAACATGGACGAATACATTCCCGTCAACATCAGCGACACCCCGGAAATGAAGGGCGTGTTCTCCCGGGTCAAACTCAAAAGCGAATTGTCGCGCCGCGAGATGCTGCTGATCGCCCTGATGTCATCGGAAAACCGTGCCGCCGCGACGCTGGCGCATCACTATCCGGGCGGTTATGTCGCGTTCATTGCCGCCATGAACGCCAAAGCCAAGGCGCTGGGCATGACCAGCACCCACTTCGTCGAACCGACGGGCCTCTCCCCGCGCAACGTGTCCACCGCCCGCGACCTGAGCAAACTGCTGATCGCCGCGCACAAGTACCCGCTATTGACCGAGCTGAGCACCACCAAGGAAAAAACCGTCAGTTTCCGTAAACCCAACTACAGCCTGGGGTTCCACAACACCGACCATTTGATCAACAAGCCGAACTGGGACATCAAGCTGACGAAAACCGGTTTTACCAACGAGGCCGGCCACTGCCTGGTGCTGGTGACCAGCATGGGTAACCGTCCGGTTGCGCTGGTGATTCTCGATGCCTTCGGCAAGTACACGCACTTTGCCGATGCGACACGGATTCGTAGCTGGGTCGAAACCGGCAAGAGCACCAACGTGCCGTCCGTCGCCCTGCAATACAAGTCAGAGAAGAACCTCAAACATCGCCAGAGCGGTGTGGTTGAAGCCTCGAAATAAGGTCGAAACACCCGCCAACGAAAGCCCCGAATAATCGGGGCTTTTTGTTGGCGGGCGGTTTGTTGGCGGGCGGTTTTCGTCAGGCGGTCAATCATTGGGCAACGGCATCTGATCGTCATCCGGAATGCCATCCCCGGCACTCGGGTCTCTCCAGCCCTGTGGATGCTTCGTCGGCACCACCGTCGGCCTGGCCAAGGGGTCCCTTAACGGACTGTCCGGATCCATCACCGGGTCCACGTCCGGTTCGAGGGTTGTCGGAACACTGTCGGGAGGATCCGGATGTTTGTCATCAAAGCTCGAATCGGTAGACATATGCACCTCTCACTAAGACTTGGGTCTCAGATTACCGAGTGGGTCGTAAGGCTTGGCCGGCTTCTTCTTGCCCTCCTCACCCGGCTTTATGTCCCTGGGCGCCCTGGCAGGTCCGATGGGGTCGACCTGAGGATCAGCAACGTCCGGAGAATCGGGGTCAAACCCCAACTCATTATCGGACGAATGCTCGGACGAGTGCGGGCCGTCGGGGGTATTGGGATGAGCCATGGGCGCCTCCTGGTCACGACCCGGCGAGAATCCGGGCCCTTTATATAAGAGACCAAAAACGCTGAGTCGTGCCTTGCAGATGACGAGCGGAAACTACTGCGCGGTCAGTGCCTTCTTCGCCCTGGCTGCCGCTTGCTCCTGACCAGATTGGGCAAGATCGTTCGCCGCTTTCAGCCAGCGCTGTTGATCGACGTTGGCCGGAATCTGGTCCGGCTTCTGGATCAAAACGGCCCAACCGCCGGCATTCTCGAGCGCCGACTCAAAGGCGCTGAACCCCATCAGCAACCGACGATCCATCCCGGTGCGCAGCAACACGGTCTGCTTCTGACGGTTGTACCCGGCAAGAATGGCGTATCGCGGTCCGGCCCAGAACGCCGAGCCTTCAGTAATGCGTACCATCACCGGATAACCGGCCGCGACCTGGGTCAGTAGCGCCGGCAATTGGCTGTCGAGGGGATAGACCACCATCCCGTATTCGCGGGCGAGGTTTTGCATGTTCTGCTGCAACCGGTCTTCGGCACCCGGTAAATTCAAGGGCTTTTCGAGCAACCCCGGAGTTATCACGATGTCCTGTTGGGACAACAGGCTGGCCAGCACTTGAGGCCCGCTCTGATAACTTTGCCCGCGGTAGAACGTACCGCTGAGTTCGACACGCTCCGGCAGACGCTTGATCTCAGGCGCTACGCTCCCCGCGCAGCCAGCCAGGCCGGCAACGCAGCCAACGATCAGTGCCAAAGATCGAATTCGAGAAAATACCCGCACCATCATCACTCTCTTGTTCAGACGCCAGGCGATCACGCAGCCGGCTTGGCCGTCGATCATAGGATGCCGCGCGACAGCGGTATAGCCTTAACCGGCAGTTGTTTGCATTTGATAGAGCGAACGGGTTGATGACAGGCGACCTTTGGTCAATAGCCTGAAACACAGCAACGGCTAGACTGTCCTTTACCAAGGAAGAGTGTGCGCCCGCGGCAGGGCAAAGAGGAGGCACTGATGAGCCTGACAATGACCATTGTGATGTTGATTTCCGGCTGGCTGGCAGTGGCCGCCGCCATGTTGTGGGGCGTATTGCGCATTACCCGTCGGCACCATCACCACCCGGTTCAATCGGCGCCCGTGGCCAAAACCGATAAACCGGCTACACACCCCATCACCGCGCACTGACTGGCGCTTTTCAGTCCTACAAAAAAAACGGCCGCCTGGACTCTCGCGAGCTCAGGCGGCCGTTTCGTTTATCGGCGATTAAGCTTCTGCGGCAACACGCCTCTGTTTGGCCCGCCGCGACAGCATGTTCAAGCCTTCGATCGTCGCCGAGAACGCCATGGCCGCGTAGACATAGCCTTTCGGTACGTGGGCGCCGAAACCTTCGGCGATCAGCGTCATGCCGATCATGATCAGGAAGCCCAGCGCCAGCATCACCACCGTCGGGTTGTCGTTGATGAACTTGGCCAGCGGGTCAGCAGCCAGCAACATCACCAGGACCGACACCACCACCGCGATGATCATGATCGGCAAATGCTCGGTCATGCCGACAGCGGTAATGATGCTGTCGATGGAGAACACCATGTCGAGCATCAGGATCTGACCGATGGCGGCGGCAAAGCCCAGGGTCACGGTCGAGGTGGCCGACGTCGGATCTTCCGGCGACGGGTCCATGCTGTGATGAATCTCGGTGGTCGCCTTCCACAACAGGAACAGGCCGCCGGCGATCAGGATCATGTCCTTCCAGGAGAACGCGTGGCCGAGTATATCGATCACCGGCTCAGTCAACTGGACGATGAACGCGATAGTGCTCAACAGCGCCAGGCGCAGGATCAACGCCATGCCGATACCAATGCGCCGCGCCTTCTGGCGATGCTGTTCGGGCAGCTTGTTGGTGAGGATCGAGATGAAGATCAGGTTATCGATGCCGAGCACGATTTCCATCACCACCAATGTGGCCAGAGCGACCCAGGCGGTGGGGCTTGCAGCGAGTTCTAAAAGGTATTCCATGGGTCAGTCCTGACTCGTTGTAGACGGTTTAGATTTCCTGGGACGAAGAGTCGGTTTTGCCCGTCTCTTTGGCCGGTTGTTCTTTCTTGCTGATCAGGCCACTCGTGGCCTCGCTCAACGCTTGTTCGGCGGCTTTGTGGGTATCGTCAATCGCCTGTTTGGCGCTTTCGGCGGCCTTGCCCATCAATTGCTGAGCACTTTTCTCGGCCTGGTCGCAACCGGCCAACGCCAGTAAGGAGGTGATCAGCAGCGCGGTGGTTTTAAGCTTCATGATGCTTTCCTCGATAGAACAGACAGAACCCGAAAGGCGATCCGTCGATAGCGAGGCAGTCTAAAGAGACAAATACTTCAGGAAAATTCGTATTTTCAGCGGTTATACTTCGGTTTTTACGAATCCATAGCAAAACACACGCTACGGGGAACATGAATGCTGAATTACCGACAGCTGCATTATTTCTGGGTGGTGGCCAAGACCGGCAGCATCGTGCGCGCCTGCGAGCAGTTGAATCTGACGCCACAGACCATCAGCGGGCAGATTTCCCTGCTCGAACAAACCTATGGCATTGAATTGTTTCGTCGGGTCGGGCGGCAACTGGAACTCACCGAAGCCGGGCGTCAGACCCTGCCCTACGCCGAGCAGATGTTTCAACTTGGGGGCGAGCTGGAACTGATGCTGCGGGCGCAGCCCAATGAGCAACAGATTCTGTTTCGGGTGGGCGTCGCCGACGTGGTGCCCAAATCCATCGTCTATCGCCTGATCGCGCCGACCATGGAGTTGAGCGAGCCGCTACGCATCACCTGCCGCGAAGACAAACTGGAACGATTGCTCGCCGACCTGGCGATTCAACGCCTCGACCTGGTGATTTCCGACAGCCCGATGCCCTCGCATCTGGACATCAAGGGCTACAGCCAGAAGCTCGGCGAATGCGGTATCAGCTTCTTCGCCACCGCTGAACTGACGGCGCGATACGGCCAGGATTTCCCCCGCAGCCTGCACGGCGCCCCGCTGTTGATTCCCGGGCCGGAAACCGTGGTGCGCAGTCGCTTGCAACGCTGGTTTGCCGAACAGCAGATCCAGCCGCGAATCGTCGGCGAGTTCGACGACAGCGCTTTGATGCAGGCTTTCGGCCAATCCGGTAGCGGGATATTCATCGGCCCGAGCGTGATTGCCGACGAGGTGAAACGCCAATGCGGCGTGGAGTTGATCGGCCAGACCGACGCGGTGCGCGAGTCGTTCTACGCCATTTCGGTGGAACGCAAGGTCAAGCACCCCGGCATTGTCGCCATTACCGAAGGTGCCCGACGCGAGCTGTTCACCGAGATGTGAAGCCTCAGGCGCAGATTTCGCGAGGCTTGAAGGTCATCAGCGCCATGGCCAGGAGAATCGAAACCAGGATAAAACCGGCTGC
This sequence comes from Pseudomonas sp. Pseusp11, assembly GCF_047304405.1. Classification (NCBI taxonomy): domain Bacteria; kingdom Pseudomonadati; phylum Pseudomonadota; class Gammaproteobacteria; order Pseudomonadales; family Pseudomonadaceae; genus Pseudomonas; species Pseudomonas sp. Pseusp11. The sequence goes on along the minus strand of NZ_JBGLZF010000084.1, from coordinate 2,891 downwards.
GGCGAAACCCAGTCCGCCCAGGCCCACACTGTCGATCACCCGGCCGCCGACCATGGCGCCCAGGCCGATCCCGAGGTTGGCCCCGGCAATGTTCAACGACGCCGCGAAGGCCGGCGCTTCAGGCGCCGCCTTCATCAACCGCACATGACTGACCAGGAACAATGCCGCCTGGGTCACACCCCAAATCCCCATCGCCGCCGCCAGCCCCAGTGGCGAGTGAATGTTCGGCACCAGCGTCACCATGCCGGCAATCATGAATGCGCAAAACGTCATAGAAGCGATCAGCGGGTGACGATCCACCGCGCGACCGCCCAGCGAGTTGCCGATCAGCCCGACCGCGCCGAAGCCCATCAGGCACCAGCCGACCACGGTGCCGTTGAAACCGGCGAGGCGTTCAAGAATGTCGGCCAGGTAGGTGTAGGCGGTGAACATGCCGCTGAACACCAGGATCGACAGCAGTACATGACCCAGCATCAGCGGGCTGCGCAGGATCTTGAACTGCGAACGGAAACTCACCTGATGCTGGTGCAGGCTGGTTTTCGGCAAATAGATAAACAGCAACAGCGCCTTGGCAAACGCAATCACCGCCAGAATGCCGAAAGCACTGCGCCAGCCGAACGCATCGGAAATCAACGTGCCGACCGGAATGCCGAATACGGTGGCGCAGACGATGCCGAAACCAATCTTGGCAATCGCCCGCCCGGCGTAGTCCGGGCCGACAATGTCCACCGCGGTTTCACTGGCCAATGCCCAGAACACCGGCAACCCCAGCGCGGGAATCAACCGGGCAATGGCCATCACCCAAATGTTCGGCGCAAATGCCGCCAGCGTGTTGGCCAGGCCGAACATGATCAACACGCTGATGAACAGTTTGCGTCGTTCAAACCTTGCGAAATACGCCGTCAGGAACGGCCCGAACGCGGCCACGGTGAACGCGAACAGGGTCACCAGCAAACCCGCTTGAGGAATGCTGACGTCCAGGTCACGGGCGATTGCCGGCAACAGGCCGACGATGATGAATTCCGTGGTCAGCACCGTGAAACCGGCGGCGGACAACAGAAGAATGGGCAACAGCATGCAGAACTCCAGGAAAACGACGACACCAGCGACAGCCCGAAGGCCCACTGGCAGAACTAGAAAATGAGGATGGCGAAGCTTAACAGAGTGTTTCCGGGCGAAGTTGCACGAACCTGCAAATCGCGTTGAACAATCAGGTGGCAGATCGTCACAGGTCTGAAGGATCGCGGCTACGCTGTGATAAAGTCCGCGACCCGCGAGATTGACACCTTGCTCATCGGCCATTGATTGGCATTGATGTGGCGACCCCTTCGGTTCCCTCCATGTGGCCTGCCCGGCTTTTTGCTGCATGAGCCAAGGAACCCTGCACCCTAATAAAATCAGAGATACCGTTATGACCGCTTCATCCCCTTCTCTTTTTCAACGCCTGAAACGCAGCAGCCTGGTCACGCAAATCATCATCGGCCTGATCGCCGGGATTGCCCTGGCCCTGTTCGCGCCCGAGGTGGCGAAGTCCACCGCCTTCATTGGCAAAGTATTCGTGTCGGCGCTCAAGGCTGTCGCGCCGATTCTGGTGTTCGTGCTGGTCATGGCTTCGATTGCCAACCACAAACACGGTCAGGAAACCCATATCCGGCCGATTCTGTTTCTGTATCTGCTAGGCACCTTCGCCGCAGCCGTGGTGGCGGTGATCGCCAGTACGTTGTTTCCGTCGAGCCTGGTGCTGTCGACCCAGGACGTTGCGGTCACCGCGCCGGGCGGCATCAGCGAAGTGCTGCAAAGCCTGCTGCTCAGCGTGGTCGACAACCCGGTCAGCGCACTGATGAACGCCAACTTCATCGGCATTCTGGCGTGGGCGATCGGCATGGGCGTTGCGATCCGCCATGCCGGCGAGACGACGCGCGAAGTGCTGGGCGATTTGTCCAATGGCGTGACCGTGATCGTGCGCCTGGTGATCCGTTTTGCGCCGTTGGGGATCTTCGGTCTGGTGGCTTCGACCCTCGCCACTTCCGGTTTCGGCGCGTTGATCGGTTACATGCACCTGCTGGCGGTGCTGCTGGGCTGCATGCTGTTCGTGGCGCTGGTGATGAACCCGGTCATCGTGTTCTGGAAGCTGCGTCGCAACCCGTATCCGCTGGTACTCACCTGCCTGCGCGAGAGCGGCATCACCGCTTTCTTCACCCGCAGCTCGGCGGCGAACATTCCGGTCAACCTGGAATTGAGCAAACGCCTGGGCCTGCACGAAGACACCTATTCGGTATCGATCCCGCTCGGCGCGACCATCAACATGGCCGGCGCAGCGATCACCATCACCGTACTGACGCTGGCCGCCGTGCACACCTTGGGCATTGCCGTGGATATTCCGACGGCCATTCTGCTCAGCATCGTCGCGGCGATCTGTGCCTGTGGCGCCTCGGGCGTGGCTGGCGGTTCGTTGCTGCTGATTCCACTGGCGTGCAGCCTGTTCGGCATCCCGAGCGAAATCGCCATGCAGGTGGTGGCGGTCGGCTTCATCATCGGTGTGTTGCAGGACTCGGCGGAAACCGCGCTGAATTCCTCCACCGACGTGCTGTTCACCGCGGCGGCTTGCCAGGGTGAAGAGTTGAAGGCGCAGCGTTTGGCCTAAAAAAGCCAAGATCAAAAGATCGCAGCCTTCGGCAGCTCCTACAGGGTGTACGCCGATCCAACGTAGGAGCTGCCGAAGGCTGCGATCTTTTGACGATAGTCGCGGCAATGACAATCAACCTGCAAAAAAGCCCGCCAAGGCTTACACCTTGGCGGGCTTTTTTGTACCTGGTGCTTCGTCCTGAATAAGGTTTACACCTTCTGGCTTCTTATCAGGAAGGTGCAATGGATACGGGCACAAAACGCAG
>NZ_JBGLZF010000083.1:0-9876 GCF_047304405.1 Pseudomonas sp. Pseusp11 | reverse complement strand
GGTGACGCGCATTGCCCTGGATTTTGGCTATGAAAGCCCGGCGGCGTTTTCGACCATGTTTCGTCGGGTGCTGGGGCAGGCACCGTCCGTTTGGTTGGAAGGGGTGAAATAGAGGGAGCGCGCCGCTCTGTAGCAGCTGTCGAGCCCCAGCGAGGCTGCGTTCGGCTGCGCAGCAGTCGTAAAATCAGATATTGCGGTACGTCAGGCAGATCAGTTAACCGGATTCACGACTGCTTCGCAGCCGAACGCAGCCTCGCTGGGGCTCGACAGCTGCTACGGATCGCATTACGGCTGAACTAACCGGCAAGCTCCCTCGCTACAGGGTCCTAACTGACCGGCCTCAGCCAAGCCACTGCCCTGTTCTGACAGCAATTCAAAGCTCTGCTCCTTCACATCCTGGGAATCCAGGCCGATTTGCACCCGGAACTCACCCGGCTCGGCGACGTATTCCAACTGGCTGTTGAAGAACTTCAAGTCGTTCTCGTCAATGCTGAAGTGCACCGCTTTCTCCTCGCCGGCCTTGAGCATGATTTTTTGAAAGTTCTTCAGTTCTTTGACCGGACGGGCGACGGAGGCAACGACATCGCGGATATACAGCTGAACCACCGTTTCGCCGTCACGCTGGCCGGTATTTTTCACCATGATGCTGGCGACGAGGTTGTCGGTCTTGTTCAGCGTGGTCGAAGACAGGGCCATGTCGGTCAGGCTGAAATCGGTATAGCTCAGCCCATAGCCGAAGGGGTAAAGCGGCCCATAGGATTGATCGAAATATTGCGACGTGTAGTTGCGAAGCGCACCCGGCAGGTACGGACGGCCGGTGTTCAGGTGGCTGTAGTAATTGGGGATCTGCCCCACGGAGCGTGGAAAGGTGATGGGTAATTTGCCGGACGGGTTGTAGTCACCGAACAATACATCGGCAACGGCATTGCCTCCCTCGGAGCCGCTGTACCAGGTTTCCAGGATCGCATCGGCTTGTTTCTGCTCCTTGCCGATGGACAGCGGCCGACCGTTCATCAACACCAGTACCAGCGGCTTGCCGGTGGCTTTCAGGGCGGTGATCAATTCACTCTGGCGCCCAGGCAGATCGAGGCTGGTTCGACTGGCCGCCTCATGGGACATGCTGCGAGGCTCTCCCACCACGGCGATCACAACATCGGCTTGCTGTGCAGCCTTGACTGCTTCGTCAATCATTTCTGCTGACGGACGGGGGTCGTTGGCGATTTCGGACACGCCCTGGTATTCCAGGTATTTAACAACCTCCTGATCCTCCTCGAGATTGGCACCTCGGGCATAGATCAGCGAGCCCTGGTTCATCGCGTTTTTCAGCCCGTCGTAGATCGTCACCGATTGCGCAGGCACACCGCTCGCGGACCAACTGCCCATGATGTCGACGGCACTTTTTGCCAACGGGCCGATGAGCGCGATCGTGCCTTGTTTTTTCAGCGGCAAGAGCCCGTTTTCATTCTTCAGCAGCACCAGTGTCTTGCGTGCCACTTCACGGGCCTGCGCTCTGTGCAGATGGTTTTCGGGGTTGTTATCAGCTGCGTTTTCACTGGCAGCGCCGAGGCGCCGGTAAGGGTCTTCGAACAGCCCCATGTCGTACTTGGCACCCAGGACTTCCCGCACCGCGTTATCAATATCGCTCTGGGAAACAGCACCAGACTCAAGCAGCCCCGGCAACTCCGGGCCATAGGAGGAGTCGTTCATGCTCATGTCAATGCCGGCCCTGATGGCGAGCCTGGCCGCGTCGCGAGGATTCCTCGCAACACCGTGCTGAACCAGATCGGTTACCCCGTTATGGTCACTGATGACCAGTCCCTTGAAGCCCCACGCTTTGCGAAGCAGGTCCTGCATCAACCAGGTATTGGCCGCCGCCGGCACGCCATTTACCGAGTTAAGCGCCGCCATGACGGCTCCCGCGCCACCCTCGATCGCCGAACGATAAGGTGGCAAGTAGTCCTGGTACATTCGGGCCAGGCCCATGTCGACGCTGTTGTAGTCGCGCCCTCCTTCGACAGCCCCATACAACGCAAAGTGTTTGGCACTGGACATGATGCTGTCGGGCGCGCTCAAGCTCTGGCCCTGGTAGGCCTGGACCATCACTCTGGCAATGCGTGAAACCAGATAGGTGTCTTCACCGAAGCCTTCGGATGTGCGCCCCCAGCGAGGATCACGGGCGACATCGATCATCGGTGCGAAGGTCATATCGATACCGTCCTCACTGGCTTCTTTCGCCGCCGTTCGACCGCTCAACTCGATGGCGTCCATATCCCAACTGGAGGCCAAGGCCAGGCCGATGGGGAAAATGGTTCGATGACCGTGTATCACGTCCCAACCGAAAAACATCGGTATCTTCAGGCGGCTTTGTTGAGCCGCGTCCTGCATGGGGCGGTTTACATAACGGCTCACAGAGCCATACGTCCCCCCGATTCGCCCGGCAGTGATCTCCTGGCAGATTTTTTCGGGCGTCATCTTTTCATCGATAGCGATCAGCCGCAGTTGGCCGACTTTTTCGTCGAGGGTCATCTGATTGATGAGGTTGGTGACAAAGGCATCTTTGTTTGGCGATGCCGTATCGGCCAGGACCGGCAGAGTTGTAAAGCTGATCAGGGCACATAGCAGACGTAGTCTTTTCATGATTCCCTTCCCCGCATAACGCTGTGGCGCACTGCTTTTGAAACGCCACCTTTCCGGCATTGAAGATCAGAAGGCTGACGTTCAATCATTTGGAGCTTTCAGGAAACCGCCTAGAGACAGCGTAGTCGGTCCAACGCCCCTGCCTGAGCGAAAAAAGAGAATCGATCAAAAAATGAGTTTGATCCGGGCGCAAAACAACTGTACAAAAACACAGTACATTTTCGAATCGCCACGCTCGATCCCCGGAGAAAACCATGGCCTCTCTTGCAATGAAAATCACCCTGGAACGTATCGCCCTCTTCCAGTTCACCCCCGCCCACTGCGCCCAGGCCCGAGCGATGCTGGGTTGGAGTGTGGAAGAGTTGTCCGAGGAATCCGGGGTTTCCGTTGACGCCATCCAGCGATTCGAGGCGCAGCGTAATGTGCTGGATGTCACGCGGCTGGCGTTGGCGTATCGGTTTGAATCGCAAGGCCTGGTGTTCTTCCCAGGGTTTGCACCGGGCCGAGGGATGAATGTGAAAGGGTCCACACCGAATCCGGTGGGGCGGGCGGATTATGCGATGGTTGAGTGAGTGAAGTTATCGATTGAGGCGCTTTGCAGGATCACACAAAAGGAATCAGGCAATGATTGAAATAGAAGAAAGCAGCGGGAACGCTTATGAAGATCTCGGAATGGATAACGCAATAGCGATGAACACCAAATCAAAACTTGCCACCGAAATGGGTGAGGTCATCAAAGCTCGTCAGCTGACTCACGTTCAGGCGTCTGAAATTATGGGTCTGTCGCAAGCCACGCTTTCTGAGATGTTACGTGGAAGCTTTCGTGACATCGGTGAAACCAGGATGGTGGAATGTCTTTCCATGCTCAGGCGTGACATACCAGACCAGTGACACCACAAAACTCACTGGCCCGGTTACATCCCTTTACTGCTGTTTAAACGCCGGAGCCTGACGCTCTAACGAAGCCTGTTCATAGCTGTAAGCCAGGGCCAACAGTTTAGGTTCACTCCAGCGCGGGCCGTAAAAGAACACGGAAGTGGGCAGGCCATCGCCCTTCATGCCCGACGGCAGTGTGATGGCTGGGTAGCCGGCCACCGCGGCACTGAATTGCGAATAGCCGTCGGCATCGGCGATCAGGGCGTCCAGATTGTGCCCGGTCAGTTGCTCATCGATGGCTTCCTTGAAGCTGGCATTGAGTGCCGCGAACAGTTCGGATGCCTGTGCGTGGCTCATGTCCAGTTTGCTGATGTCTTTGAGCATCTGTTGACCGTAACCTTCAGGGCCAGGCTTGAGTTCGTTGAAGTCGATCAACCCTTGAAGCGTTTGGATCGGCAATCCGGAGCGGCTGGCCAGGTACTCCGGCAGCTCATGTTTCATGCCCGCCATGAGTACATTGAAGTAGCCCTCAATATTTGGTAGCCGGACTTTTAATGGCACCAGGGTAGCGCCTTGTTTTTCCAGGGTGGCCAATGCACTCAGAAACTCAGAACCGGGGCGCAACACCGAACCGTCCGGCCCCAGGTACTCGATTGGGTAACCGATTCGCTTGCCGTCCAAGGCATCCTTGGCGAGCAATGCGGTGTAATCGACACCTACCGGTGCGTCGCTGGTTGCGGCGTCCGAAGCATCGACACCTTGCAGGACGTTGAACATGAGCGCGGCGTCAAGAACGGTGCGCGTCATGGTCCCGGGGGTGTCTTGCAGACGTGTGATCGGAATGATGCCGGAACGGCTGAACAGCCCCAGCGTCGGCTTGATGCCCACCACGCCGTTGGCCGAGGCGGGGCAAGTGATCGAACCGTTGGTTTCGGTGGCAATGGCCAGCGGTGCGAACCCGGCGGCTACGCCTGCGGCCGAACCGGAACTGGAACCACACATTTCGCCGCCCAGTACGTGGGGATTTTTCCCTTGGCCACCTCGGGCGCTCCAACCGTGGGGCAAGCCCATTTGTCGAACGTAAGCCCATTCGCTCATGTTGGTTTTGCCGAGAATGACTGCGCCTGCGTCACGAAGCTGCTTGACGACAAATGCATCGTTTGCGGCTGGTTGGCCGACCATGGCCAGTGAGCCCGCGCTCGTTTGCAGGGTGTCTGCGGTATCGACGTTGTCTTTAAGTAGAACCGGAATCCCGTGGAGCGGACCACGAACCTTTCCGTCCTTGCGTTCCTTGTCCAGCGCCATTGCAATCTCGATGGCCTGGGGATTGAGCTCCATGACCGCGTTGATTGCCGGCCCCTGCTTGTCCAGTGCATCGATACGCGCCTGCAAATGCTTCACCAGTGCTACGGAGGTGAGTTCGTTGCGCTCCATCTTTGCAGTGAGTTCGCTGACACTCTCGTATTCGAGCGCGTTGACCGCTGCAGATGCTGCAGCGGTGTCATCGGCGTAAGCGGAACCCGCGACGGAAAGCACAATGGCCTGCGCCAGCACCGTCCTGCGGCTTTTGAAAATGTCCTTCATGTAAAACGTCCTTATTATGGCTAATCACGAGTGAGTCATTTCACTCGCCTCAAAGCCTACCGAAGCCGTAGGAAACGACTGTCAGCAACAAGGAACGAAGGCCGTACGAAAGTTCATCCAGACTTGTAGCCGCTACAAGCAATGTGTCCTTTTTCCTTCATCGTATTTTCCAGATCCAGCCACCACGCGCCACCACGCTGCGGATACATCAAGTTGAACGCCTCGCCCATTTGCGGCGTGGTGATCGACACGTTCCGTTCCCAGGCCAGCGCCAGAATACGGTCGAAAGGTTCGTACCAGGCGTGCATCGACAGGTCGAAGGTGCCGTTGTGGATCGGCAGCAACCAGCGCCCTTTAAGGTCAATGTGCGCCTGCAGGGTTTGCTCGGGCTGCATGTGCACGTGAGGCCACTCGACGTTGTAGGCGCCGGTTTCCATAAGGGTCAGGTCGAATGGGCCGTACTGCTCGCCGATGCGTTTGAAGCCGTCGAAGTAGCCGCTGTCGCCACTGAAGAAGATCCGCGTGTCGCCGTCGATCATCACCCACGACGCCCAAAGGGTGCTGTTACCGTCGAACAGGCCGCGACCGGAAAAGTGCTGCGAAGGAGTGGCGACGAATTGAAGGCCATCGACCTCGGTGCCCTGCCACCAATCCAGTTGGCGCACTTTGCTGGCGTCGATGCCCCACTTGATCAGGGTGTCACCCACGCCCAGGGGGGTGAGGAAGTAGCGGGTCTTGTCCGCCAGTTTGAGCACGGCCTGATAATCGAGGTGGTCGTAGTGATCGTGGGACAGGATCACCGCTTCAATCGGCGGCAGGTCTTCGAGGCTGATCGGCGGTTGGTGGAATCGCTTGGGGCCGGCCCATTGCACGGGCGAGGCGCGTTCGGCGAAGACCGGGTCGGTGATCCAGAACTTGTCCTGCAATTTGAGCAGAAGCGTGGAATGGCCCAGGCGATAGACGCTGTGGTTAGGCGCGGCAATCAACGCCGCCTGGGTCAGGGTTTGCACCGGAACGGGGGCCGACGGCCGGGTGTCGTGCGGTTTGTTGAAGATGAAGTTCCACAGGATGCGCAAGGTTTTGCGAAAGCCTTCGCGCTGCACCGGCACATGGTTTCGGTACTGCCCTTGAGCCTGTCGGGACGCTTCAGGCGTTGAAGCGTTGTTCGCTGGGGAAGTTGAAGTGGCCATGACTGAATGACTCCAGAAAAACCGCAAAATTGACGATTTTCCGCTTGGGACGATTTATGGCCAAGGCATGCACGCATCAGCCGAAGATTCAATTTCTCACTGTGCAGGATTAACACAACATTACACTGCACAGTGTAGTTTCTAGGTTGCATCAAAGCCGATCACAAGTAAACTACCAAGTGTAATTCTCCACTTCTTCCTGCCGAAGCGTACTTATGACAGCTCCACAGCGCCTCACCGACCGAAAACGCGAAGCCATCATCCAGGCGGCGATTACCGAATTCCGTACCAACGGTTTCGACATCACCAGCATGGACAAGATCGCCGCCACCGCCGGCGTGTCGAAGCGCACGGTGTACAACCACTTCCCGAGCAAGGAAGAGTTGTTTGCCGAAATTCTCAATCAGTTATGGACCCGAGTAACGGCCGAACAGGAAACGGCCTACCGCCACGACCTGCCCCTGCGCGATCAGCTGCGCCTGATGTTGCAGGCGAAATTGCAGATGCTGGCCGATGATAATTTTCTCGACCTGGCGCGGGTGGCGATCGCCGCCACCATCCACTCTCCCGAGCGTGCGCAGAACATGGTTGCCCGAATGGGTGAGCGCGAAGAAAGTTTGACCGTGTGGATTCGTGCCGCCCAGGCCGATGGCCGCCTGAAACAGGTCGAGCCTGAGTTCGCCGCGCAACAGGTCCAGGGATTGCTCAAGGCCTTTGCGTTCTGGCCGCAGATCTCCATGGGCCAATCGGGCCTGTCGCCCGACATGCAGCACACCGTGGTGGAGTCGGCGCTGGACATGTTCCTGGCGTGTTATGCGTGCTGAATCAAGCTGCAAAAAATGACAATGTCCGCCATTTTATCGCTGAACGGTCGCTCTGAATAAGAACCCGGTAATGTGTTTCTGAATGAGACTGACGCTGGAGCTATAGTGAGCCTCAGTCCCATCCCCTCTTCAGAGAGCATCATGAGCACTCCGACCCACGAAACCGAAACCGAAATCACCGGCCCCGTCGATCACCTGCGCTTCCATCGCCCTCACGCGCACCTGGCACCTACTTTCGGTACCGACCGTTTTGCCCTGCGCGCCGAGGCTTTTGCGCGGTTCTTCGGCACGCCGACCTTCCTTGGCGCCCAGACCTTGGTGGTGGTGATCTGGATTTGCCTGAACCTGTCCGGCGTAACCCAATTCGATGTGTACCCCTTCATCCTGCTCAACCTGGCGTTCAGCTTGCAAGCGGCCTACGCCGCGCCGCTGATTCTGCTGGCCCAGACGCGTCAGGCGGCGCGGGACAAAGCCCAGTCCGAAGCCGATGCGCGACATCGTGAAGCCTTGGCCATCGCCAACAGTGAACGTCAGGCCCAAGCCGCGCGGAACACTGCGCAACTGAAGGAGTTGCTGGAGCAAAACACCCGGCTCACCGAAATCACCAAGACCCTGACTGAGCGCATCGAAAGCCTGACCTCGGAAATGCATCAACACTTCATCAGCAAGGAGCCACCGAAGGTTTGATCCGGAGCGCCCGCCCCAACTCGTCGAACAACGTCACCACCGAGCGCAATGCGCGGCAGTCCGGGCGGGTCAGCAGCCACAGCGCGGTGTCGTAACCGTGCAGGGGCTCGGTCAACGGTTGCAGTTCTTCACCGATCAAAAAGTCCGGCAACGCCGCGATGCCCAGCCCGGCCCGCACCAATTCAGTCACCGACAACATGCTGTTGCAGCGATAACCGGGTGTTACGCCGGGCAACTGCTGACGCCGCCAGGCGACGGTGGGGTGATCGGGAAGAAAGTCGTCCGGGGCGATCCAGGTCAATGAGGCCAGGTCGTGGGATTCGACCGATTGCAGATAGGCCGCGCTGGCACAGACCCGGTAGGAAATGTCTGCCAATCGCCGGCCAACCAGATGCTCGGGCGGGGTACGGGTCAACCGCAAGGCGATGTCGGCGTCGCGGCGGCTGAGGTTGGCGAAGTCGTTGGAGGTGCACAGTTCAATAGTCAGTGCCGGGTAAGACGGCATGAACCGCGCCAGTGCCGGTAACAGCAGACTTTGCAGGACCGAATCGGTGCAGGTCAGGCGCACGGTGCCGCTGATGATTTCACCGCCCTGCTCCACGCCAATGCGCGCCGCCTCCAGTGCTTGTTCGGCGCGTTCAGCCTGCTCGGCCAGGGTCTGAGCCAACGTGGTAGGCAGGTAACCAGCGCGGCTCTTTTCGAACAGTTGCTGGCCCAGCGCGGCTTCGAGGCGACGGACTGCGCGAAACACCGTCGAAACGTCGACCTTCAACAACGCCGAAGCTCGGGCCAGAGAGCCGCCGCGCACCAAAGCGAGGATCAGCGACAGGTCGGGATAGTCCAGCTGATAGTGCGTCGATGCATTGATCACTTGGGATAACGCCAATATTGATTGCGTGAACGCCAATCTATAGTCGGTGCCAGAAATCAACAAGCGTCGAGATCACTCATGGAAACCAACGCCATCCGCATTGCCCTGATCGGTGACTACGATCCACACGTCACCGCCCATCAAGCCATCCCCGTCGCCCTCGGCATGGCCGCCGAACACACCGGCATGAACCTGCAGTTTGAATGGCTGCCCACCGACCGCATCACCGCCGATACGCCACTGGATGATTTCGATGGTTTCTGGTGCGTACCCGCCAGCCCTTATCGCGATATGGATGGCGCGTTACGGGCGATCCGCTTTGCCCGGGAACAACAACGGCCGTTCCTCGGCACGTGCGGCGGTTTTCAGCACGCGGTGCTGGAATTCGCCCGCAACGTATTGGGCTGGGAAGATGCCGAACACGGCGAGACTTCGCCCGACGCGACGCGGGCGTTACTCACGCCGCTGACCTGTGCGCTGGTGGAAGCCGTCGACAGCATTCATTTGGTTGAAGGCTCGTTGATCGCCAAGGCGTACGAAAATGCGGAGATTCGTGAAGGCTACCGTTGCCGTTACGGTGTGAATCCCGAGTTTGAACGGCAGCTACTGACGCGACAGTTGCACGCGGTTGGCCACGATTCGGCGGGGGATCTGCGGGCAGTGGAGCTGAAGGATCATCCATTCTTTGTCGCAACGCTGTTCCAACCGGAACGCGCCGCGCTCAAAGGCCTGCTGCCGCCGTTGGTCAAGGCATTGATCGAGGCCTGCGCGAGGCAAAAATCATGATCGCCCAGACACCTGCAGCACCTTACTACGCAGTGATTTTCACTTCGCTGCGCACCGAAGGCGATCACGGTTACGAACAGGCCGCCGAACGCATGGTGGAGCTGGCCCGTGAGCAACCCGGCTTCCTGGGCGTGGAATCGGCCCGGGGCGCGGATGGACTCGGGATTACGGTGTCCTACTGGGCCAGCGAAGCGGCGATCCTGGCCTGGAAGCATCACCCCGAGCACAGCGCGATTCGTGAGCGTGGGCGATCGACCTGGTATTCGGCGTGTCATACGCGGGTGTGCAAGGTTGAGCGGGCCTATGCGTTCAAACAGTGAATGACCCGGTGATTCTGGAGGCCGTGTTAGCGGGGGTGGGGGCCCAAGAGCCCCCACACCCCCCCCCCAAACCCACCCCCCCCCCCCCACAACAACACACC
>NZ_JBGLZF010000082.1:0-11325 GCF_047304405.1 Pseudomonas sp. Pseusp11 | reverse complement strand
GCCGATGGCGGCGGGCCCACGGAGCAGGACCGGAGCGAGGGCACCCTGAGCCTAGGCGAAGGGCCGAACGAAAGGGGTAAGAGCCTTTGGTTACTTTGGGCTTTTCAAAGTGACTCGCTGTAAGAGCGAAACCGCCAGCCGGCACTACCGCAGAAACGGATATGCACACGATCAAAGACCCAGCGATTGTTACATTCCCTGCAAGACTGAATCAGATCCAGCCCCCTTTATCCCCCGCAGGCAAAGACTAAAATTCAGACACTGGAACCCACACAGAGCACAGAAAAATGAAAATCCTGACCAGCCTGTTCCTGACCCTCGCAGCCACCTCGGCCCTGGCCGCCAACGAGCCAGCCGCTGCCACCCCGTACAACCCGGCACAGCCGCTGGACATCGCCAAGGTCGTTTCAGTGACAAACACCGCAACCGCCTGCGGAGTCGTGCCAGCAACCATGGAATATATCGACCATCAGGGCCAGCCCCATCGCGTGACGTACGAAGTCATGGGCAACTGCACCACCGATCTGTGATCGCCCCAGTCATAACAACTTCCATGTGTAGCTGAGAATCAGGCGGTTTTCGTCGATATCACTGCGGTAGTTGGAACGCGCCATGGCGTTGCGCACGCGGATCCCGAGGCCTTTGAGGCTGCCGCTTTGCAACACATAGCCGATGTCCAGATCGCGCTCGCGATCCTTGCCTTCAAACCCCTTGCCGGTGTCGACGTTATTGCCGGTGATGTAACGCACGGTGCTGGTCAGCCCCGGCACGCCGAGGGCGGCGAAGTCGTAGTCGTAACGCGCCTGCCAGGAACGCTCATCGGTGTAGGCAAACTCGTAGGTTGGCACCTCGTTGCCCAGCGGTGAGATGTTGGCAAACACTCGCGGGAAGGCGCTGTCGCCGAACATACCCTGATAGCCGACATAAAACGTGTGACCGCCGCGCTTGGCCGACAGCAAAGAGAAGAACGCCTGGTTGTCGATGTTGCCCAGTAATTTTTTGCCGTCCTCACGCGAATCGTAATAGCCAAGGTTGGCGCCCAAGGTCCAGTCTCCCGCCGGCTCGCTGTGCTTGAAGCCGAGAAAGCGCTGGTTGTAGATGTCTTCCAATTGCCCGAACCAGGCACTGACCGAGCTACGTTTGTCATTGAAGGCGTAATCGGCACCGGCAAAGTTGAAACCATCGCTGCTGACCTGACGCTGGGGTACATGACCGAGCATGGCTTGCATCTTTTCATCGCCAGCCTCGTTGCGCAGGCTGGTCGAACTCAAATGACCGCCCTGTAAGGTCAGGCCATCGATCTCATTGGAGCTGATGCTTGCGCCCTGATAACTGGGCGGCAGCAGACGGATATCGCTGAAGGCCAGCACCGGCAGGTTGGGTTGCAGTTCCCCCACCTTCAATTCGGTCTTGGAGTAACGCACCTTCAGCGCGCCTTCCAGACGACTGTATTCATTCGCCGCGCGTCCATCATCGTGCACCGGCAACAAACCGGTATTGACCCGGTCCGGGCTGCTGTCGAGTTTGAGGCCGAGCAGGCCAATGACATCCACACCAAAACCGACAGGCCCCTGGGTATAACCGGATTTGACGTTGAGAATGAAGCCCTGTGCCCACTCTTCGGCCTTCGACTGTTTATTGGCCCCGACGATGTCGGAGAAGTCCCGGCTGAAGTAGTAATTGCGCGCTTGCAAGGTGGCGGTGCTGTCTTCGATGAAGCCGCCCTCGGCAGCCACCGCACCGATGGAGAAACTCGAGACGACAGCGATGGACAACACTGAACCGGTTGTTGGAAAAATCTGTTTCATCGTTTTTTCTCTTATTTTTATTGATCGACAGGTTGAAGTGATTCGATTGCGGCGATTTCGCCGCTAGGGACGGGACGACGGGCGCTTAAAAACAAGTGGGTGACCATGCCGAAAATCAGTCCCCAGAAAGCGGCAGACAACCCAAACAGCGACATGCCCGAGGCGGTGGTGAGAAAGGTCACCAACGCGGCTTCACGATCACTCGGCACCGCCATTGCGCCAGCCAGTGCCCCGGCGATCGCGGCGAACAGCGCCAGCCCGGCCAGGGCCGCGATCAACTCCTTGGGAAACGCCGAAAACAACGAAACCAGCGTGGCGCCAAAGATCCCCAGCACCAAATAACAGAGACCGCCCACCACCCCGGCCACATAGCGTTTGCCTGGGTTTTCATGGGCCTCGCGACCGGTACAGATGGCGGCAGTAATCGCCGCCAGATTCAGCCCGTGACAACCGAACGGCGCCAACAGCGCAGTGCCCAACGCACTGCTGGCGATGATCGGGCCGGCGGGCGTTGCGTAACCGCTGGCGCGCAGCACCGCCATGCCGGGGACAAACTGGCCGGTCAGCGCCACCATCACCAGCGGCAAGGCGATATTCAGCGTCGCGCTCAAACTGAACGCAGGCGTGATCCACACTGGCGTGGCCAAACCGATCACCAGCGCTTCGCGGTGCAAATCACCGGCGAGAAACGCGATGGAACAGCCCACCAGCAGCACCATCAACACCGCATATCGCGGCATCACCCGTTTGCAGATCAGATACGTGGCAAACATCGCCAGCACCAGCAGCGGCTTGCCTTGCAACGAGACGAACAACCCGGTGCCGAAACTGAACAGAATCCCCGCCAGCATAGCCGCCGCAATCGCTGCGGGCAGTTTGCCGATGATCCGGTCAAATGCCCCCGACACCCCGACCAGAAAGATAATCAGGCTGCTGACCAGGTAAGCGCCCACCGCTTCGGGCATGGAGATTCCCGGCAACAGCGCCACCAGCAACGCCGAGCCCGGCGCCGACCACGCGATAATCACCGGCACTCGGTAACGCAGGCTCAAACCGATGCCGAGCACCGCGCTGCCGATGGAAATCGCCCAGACCCACGACGACAGCACTTCTCGCGAGAGGTGCGCGGTTTCGGCGGCTTGAAAGATGATCACCAAGGGGCCCGCGTAGGAAATCACCGTCGCGATAAATCCGGCGACGGCAGCCGACAAGGAAAAATCCCGAAATAACGCTTTCATGAAACGTCGCCGACAGACCCGCCAGGCGAACCATGGCGCAGGCCCGACAGCGCTTGTTTGACACTGCGCTGACTGCTGATCGCGAACACGGTCATGGCAATGGCGGCCACCGCACCGGGCAAGGCAAACGCCATGAAGTTCAGTTGCAGCGGCAGGCTGATCCCCAGCAAGGCACCACCCAGCAGCGGGCCGACGATAGCGCCGTTGCGGCCGATGCCCGACGCCCAGCCCAAACCGGTGGAGCGAATGGCCATGGAGTAGAACTGCGCGGCGCAGGCGTACAGCAGAATCTGCGAGCCGATGGTGGTGGCGCCAGCGATGGCGATCAGCAGGTACAACACCGGCATCGGACTGTTGAAGCCAAGCAAGGTGATCGATACGGCTGCACCGGCGAAGAACACCGCCAACACGCGCGGCAGGTTGAGTTTGTCACCCAGCACACCGCCGCCGACCGCGCCAAAAATGGCGCCGAAGTTGAGCACCAGCAGAAACGACAGGCTCGAGCCCAGGCTGTAACCGGCGTTTGCCATCAGTTTCGGCAGCCAGGAACTCAAGGCGTAGACCATCAGCAAGCAGCAGAAAAAAGCCAGCCACAGCATCAGCGTGCGCAGCGCCCGCCCCTCACGAAACAACTGCAACACCGGGGTGCCGCTGCCCTTCACTTCGCTCATGTGCAACTGATCGCCGGTTTGCGCGATATACGCCGGATCGACTCGCTGGAGAATGTTGCGCGCCTCTTCATTGCGCCCCTGACGCAGCATGAAGCCCACCGATTCAGGCAGGAAGTACATGATCAACGGCAACAACAGCAACGGCAGCACCGCCACGTAAAACACCGACTGCCAGCCAAAACTCGGGATCAACACGATGCCAAGCCCCGCCGAAAGCATGCCGCCCACCGAGTAGCCGCTGAACATGATCGCCACCAGCGTGCTGCGGATTTTCTTCGGCGCGTATTCGTTCATCAGCGCCACGACGTTGGGCATCACCCCGCCAATGCCCAGCCCGGCAATGAACCGACAGAGGCCAAACTCGGTGGGGTTACTGGCAAAACCGTTGAGCACGGTAAAACCGCTGAACAGCATCACGCACAGGGTGATGGCTTTTTTGCGGCCGATCTTGTCCGACAGCGGGCCGAAAAACAGCGCGCCGAACATCATTCCAAACAGTGCATAACTTCCCAGTGCGCCGGCTTGCAGAGGACTGAGCCCCCACTCTTTCATCAGCATCGGCAACACCACGCCGTAGATCACCAAGTCGTAACCGTCGAAAATGATGATCAGGGCGCACCAGAACAGCACCATCCAGTGAAAGCGGTTGAATCGTGCTTTGTCGATAACCTCGTGTACGTCAATCTTGCGCATGGCATCTATCTCTTGTTGTTGTTTTTTTAAGAGTCGGTAACGCGGCTAACGTCCGTACAGCCGAGGGTAAAGTCGCCAGGCACGGGGCAATATCCGCTTTGCGCAGATCGCTATCCGTTTTGTGCACTGCCCGGAACCGGGCGTTGGGTGGGGAAAGAGGGGCTTGAATCAGAGAAACCTGTGGCGAGGAGCACGTCTATGCTGGACTTACACCGCTCATGCCTTTGCTCCTATCTACAGGAGGAAAAATCAATGGTTCCCACGCCCATTTCCGAGAAGGCTTTCTCTCGAGGTCTGCTCGATGTACTGATTCGTGCCGGGTTGATTGCCGTTCTGGTGGTTTTCTGCTTCCAGATATTCAGTCCATTCCTCGATCTGATGCTGTGGTCGATAATCCTGGCAATCACCCTCTACCCATCACAGGTCAGGTTCAAAGGCATGCTGGGAGACAAGGATGGGCTCAGCGCGACGCTGATTGTGCTGATCGCCATCTGCATCCTTATGGTGCCTGCCTATTTGTTGGGAACCTCGATTGCAGACTCCGTGGAACGGGCGATAAGCATGGTCAAAAGTGACAGTTTCCATATCCCCCCGCCGTCCGATGCGGTGGCCGGCTGGCCACTCGTGGGCAAACCCCTTCATGGCTTATGGACACAAGCTGTCACCAACCTGCCCGACCTGCTACAGAAGTTCATACCGCAAATCAAAGGTGTCAGCCTCTCCCTGCTGAGCAAGCTGGCGGGGGCCGGCATGGGGCTCCTGTTATTCATCTTCGCCCTGATGATTGCCGGTATTTTTTTAGCCTATGGTGAAAGTGGCCACCGCAGCGCAGTGCAAATCGCTTCGCGCTTCTGCGGCCCGGTCAAGGGACCGAAAATCACCGAGCTGTGCACCGCGACCATCCGGGCAGTGGCGTTGGGCGTGGTCGGCATCGCCTTCATCCAGATGCTGTTGATCGGCATCGGCTTTGTGTCCATGGGCATCCCCGGCGCAGGTCTTCTCGCCTTGGCGGTGCTGCTTATTGGCATCATGCAATTACCGGCCACCCTGATTACCCTTCCGGTCATCGTCTACGTCTTCGCGAACGAAGGTGCCAGTACGGCGACCATTGTGTTTGCCATCTATGTCTTCGTTGCGGGCCTGGTCGATAACGTCCTCAAACCGTTGCTGCTAGGTCGAGGTGTCGATGTGCCAATGCCGGTGGTGCTGATCGGTGCCTTGGGCGGCATGGTCACGAGCGGTATCCTCGGCCTGTTTATCGGCCCCGTGATACTGGCGGTCGGTTATCGGCTGTTCTGGCAATGGGTGGACGATCAAGCGCAAGAAGCCGGAACAGACCATCAGGGACCGACCTGACACGTCTGCCGAGGATATCGCCATGCTGTTGAATCTACTCGCCGGTCTCCCCGTGATGCTGTTCTGCCTGCTGATGCAAGCCGTTTTCATAACTATCTGTTTGCGCCATTACGTGCATTTCAGGCATACCCATCCAAATCGCGAATCGCAATGGCTGAATATCCTGTTGCTGTCGATGGTCATGGTGCTGATGTTGCTCGGCAATTTCGTGCAGATCGCCATCTGGGCCACCCTGTTCATGTTGCTCGACGAATTCGACGAATTCGCCACTGCGCTCTATCACTCGGCAGTCAACTTCGCCACGCTGGGCTATGGCGATATCATCATGTCCCCACGCTGGCGTCTGCTTGGCCCACTGGAAGCAGCCAACGGCATCCTGATGTTTGGTGTCTCTACCTCAGTCATGACCGCTGCGGTGATGGATGTCATCAAACACAGCATGGAAAGGCTACAACAGCGCGAACACCTATAGGTACGTCAGAAAAAGCAGGTAAGGTTCTATCTGAAGAAATCGCGACAGCCTTTTTTCTTTTGCGACAGACTTTATTATTCAGATCACATTTGAACGCTAAGCTTGGGCCTATGGATGACTCAGATTATTTACGCCTGCTGACCATCGCGGCCGAGCAAGCCAACACGTTCCTTTCCAATGCCCGCAAATGGGAGCGTGAGCGTTGGGTTTGCCAGCGCCTGCTGCAAGGTCTGAACATTCCCTATCGCGCCGACGAGTTTGCCCCCGCCGGAGAGCCGCCGGACGTGCTGTTTCGCGACGCGAATTTCGAGGTGTTCTTCGTGCTCGACGAGGGCCGGCGCCTCAATGATGAATGGCGTGATGAGCTGCAACGTCGGCGCAGCGCGTTCTCCCTGAGCCAGCTGGTGCGCCGCGAGGCCAAGCCCCGGCGGATCCCGGCTAATGAATTTCTGCTGAGACTGGCGCCAACCTTGCGCAAAAAAGCTCACAACTACAAAGAGCGCGGCATGGACCTGGGGGATCTGGACATCATCGCCTTCGCCAGCCTCAAGCGCGAAGTGCTGGACCTCAACAGCCACTTCCCGCCCCCCACCGAATACCTGCGTCAAGGCTGGCGTTCGCTGTCGCTGGTCGGCCCGACCTTCGCCCGCGTGCTCTTCGCCCACCCGGATGCCCCGGATTTCCTGCGCAGCAACCTGGGACGCAGCATCGTCTTCGATGTCGGGATCAGCTTGTGAGTCCCGCCACAGATACCGGCAACCCTGCACAGGATGGCGCAATCACTGGCCGAATGTTACAAAGCGCAATCGTTCACCCGAACCACATGCACCGTTCAACGCTTGCAGACAATCTGCTGTAACGTCTGCACATTCAGCAACGTCTACCCGACGAGGCCTTTATGACCAGCCGCCTGAACCCCGACGACCAGAAGCATGTCGAAGAGTACCTGCACCTGTCCCAGCACCGAGTCGAGCGCCGGCCTTTCCGGCCGTGGATGCTCCTGGTGGTGGTGTTGGCAGTGACCATTGGCCTGGGCCTGTTGAGCCGCTTGATCAGTTACCTGACGCTATGAGCTGCCTGGCGCTCGCTCGGGTAATTGCACCGATTTCTTTTAGCCTTGCGAGATATCCCCATGACTCATCGTATTGTCATCGTTGGCGGCGGCGCCGGCGGTCTGGAGTTGGCTACCCGTCTGGGTAAGACTCTGGGCAAGCGCGGCACGGCCAGTGTGATGCTGGTCGACGCGAACCTGACCCACATCTGGAAACCGCTGTTGCACGAAGTGGCCGCTGGATCGCTCAACTCTTCCGAAGACGAACTCAACTATGTTGCCCAGGCAAAATGGAACCATTTCGAGTTCCAGCTGGGGCGCATGAGCGGGCTCGATCGCGCACAGAAGAGAATCCAGCTGGCCGCCACTTATGACGAAGCTGGTCTGGAACTGGTGCCGGCGCGCGAAGTGCCTTACGACTCGCTGGTGATCGCGGTCGGCAGCACCACCAACGACTTCGGCACTCAAGGCGCGGCGCAACACTGCCTGTTCCTCGACACCCGCAAACAGGCCGAGCGCTTCCATCAGCAACTGCTCAATCACTACCTGCGCGCGCACGCCGGACAGACCGACACCGTGCAACAGATCAGCGTGGCCATCGTCGGCGCCGGTGCCACCGGGGTCGAACTGGCAGCGGAACTGCACAACGCCGCCCATGAACTGGCCGCTTATGGCCTGGACCGGATCAAGCCGGAAAACATGCACATCACCCTGATCGAAGCCGGGCCACGGGTTCTCCCGGCGCTGCCGGAACGGATCGGCGGGCCTGTGCATAAAACCCTGGAGAAACTCGGGGTCAACGTCATGACCAATGCCGCGGTCAGCGAAGTGACCGCCGACAGCCTGATTACCGCCGACGGCCAGGTAATCAACGCCAGCCTCAAAGTCTGGGCCGCCGGGATTCGTGCGCCGGGTTTCCTCAAGGACATCGATGGCCTGGAAACCAACCGCATCAACCAGCTGCAAGTGTTGCCGACCCTGCAAACCACCCGCGACGAGAACATCTTCGCCTTCGGTGACTGCGCGGCCTGCCCGCAACCGGGCAGCGACCGCAATGTGCCGCCGCGTGCCCAGGCGGCCCACCAACAGGCTTCGTTGCTGGCCAAATCGCTGAAACTACGGATCGAAGGCAAGGCCCTGCCGGAATACAAATACACCGACTACGGCTCGCTGATCTCGCTGTCGCGGTTTTCGGCTGTGGGTAACTTGATGGGCAACCTGACCGGTAGCGTGATGCTCGAGGGCTGGCTGGCACGGATGTTTTACGTGTCGCTGTACCGCATGCACCAGATGGCGCTGTATGGCGCGTTCCGTACGGCGATGTTGATGCTGGGTAGCAAGATTGGGCGTGGGACCGAGCCGCGGCTCAAGTTGCACTAAATTTTCGGCGTCTGTCAGGGCCTCATCGCGGGCAAGCCACGCTCCCACAGGATCTGCGTCGTAAGCAAATATGCGGCCAACAAAGATTAACTGTGGGAGCGTGGCTTGCCCGCGATGCAGGCGCCTCGGTCTACCCCCGTGAACACTTCTGTGTCTCACTGTATCTCCCCCACGATTTCACCCCTTCGCTTACAAACTCCCTCCTTGCGCGACACAGTAGCGATACACCGCGCCCGCTAAATGGCCACACCCGAGCAAGGCACCGCCTGCTTCGGTCATCGCCGCACTTGCGTGGCGTCCTTTATCGAACGGTTGTGTCGTGCAACCCAGGAGATTTGTAATGTCCCGTACCACTACTCTCAGCAAAAACACCGTTGGCCTGCTCGGCGCTGTCCTGGCCGGCGGCCTGATGTTGTCCGGTTCCGTATTCGCCGCGCAGCCACTGACCCAGGGCTACATGGTCGCCTCGGCCGAAACTTCGGTAAAAACCCCAGAAGGCAAATGTGGCGAAGGCAAGTGCGGCGATGCCTCGATGGCCAAGACAGACACCGATGGCGATGGTCAGGTGTCCCGTGCGGAGTTCCTGAAAGTGGCGCCCAAGGGCGACTTCGACAAGATCGACACTAACCACGATGGTCAAATCTCGGAACAAGAGGCTTTCGATAACGTGAAAGCCAACTACGAAGCCAACGGCAAACAAATGCCGAAGGGCTTGTTCGAGCACTTGAAAGACAACAGCTAAGCCAATGAAGACCAAGCCCTGCTTCTCCATCGAGAAGCGGGGCTTTTTTTCGTCCGGCGGATTTACACCTGAAACCGCTGCACCATGGTCCGCAACGCGTTGGCCAACTGCGACAGCTCATGGCTGGAGGCGCTGGTCTGATCGGCGCCAGCAGCGGAGCGTACCGACAAATCGCGAATGTTCACCAGGTTGCGGTCAACTTCACGCGCTACTTGCGCCTGCTCTTCGGCGGCGCTGGCGATCACCAGGTTGCGTTCGTGGATCTGGTGAACCGAGGCGGTGATGGTCTGCAGCGCCTCACCCGCATGCTCAGCCAACGCCAGGGTGCTGGCTGCCCGCGAGGAGCTGGCTTGCATGGAGTCCAGCGCCTGGGTTGAGCCAGTACGCATGCCCTGAACCATTTGTTCGATTTCCTGAGTCGATTGTTGCGTGCGGTACGCCAGGGCGCGCACTTCGTCGGCAACCACCGCGAAACCTCGACCGCTTTCGCCTGCTCGCGCCGCTTCGATGGCGGCGTTAAGAGCCAACAGGTTGGTCTGTTCGGCAATGGCACGAATCACATCCAGCACCTTGCCGATGTCCTGGGACTGGTTGGCCAACGATTGCACCAAGCCGCCAGTCGTCTGTACGTCGCTGGCAAGGGCGCTGATGGCTCTCACGGTTTCGCTCACTCGCTGCTGACCAACGTGTGCCGACTCACTGGATTGGCGCGTGGCATCGGAGGTAGAAACCGCATTGCGTGCGACCTCCTCCACCGCCGTGGTCATTTCGGTGACGGCCGTCGCCGCTTGTTCTATCTCGTTGTTCTGCTGTTGCAGATTCTGGGTGCTGTCGAGCGTGACCACGTTCAATTCATCGGCTGCCGTCGCCAATTGCGCCGCCGAACCGCTGATGCCCTGCAAGGTTTCACGCAGGTTGTGTTGCATGGTCGCCAGCGCCTTGAGCAAGCGGCTCACTTCGTCGTTGCCATGGGTTTCGATAGGACGGGTCAGATCGCCTCGTGCCACGTTTTCCGCAGCGTTCAACGCCTCTGCCAAGGGTTTGACGATGCTGCGGGTCAACAGCATCGCAAGGCCGACCGTGGCCAACGCCGCGAGGGCAATGAACAGGCTGACGATCATCCGGGAGCTGGCATAGTGCTCTTGGGATTTCTGGCTCTCGGCAGCCACTTGCCGGGTGAACAGTTCCGCCAGATCGTTGAGCTGTTTGCCCGAACCGTCGACAACGGTCTTCATGTCGACCAGCAGCAGTTTGGTCAGCTCGTCACGCTTCCCTTGCTCAGCGAGGGTGAAGGATTGGGCGATGCCGTTGCGGTAGGCGGCGAAGGTTTTTTTGAACTGGTCATACAACTCCTGGCCCTCAGGGGTAGTGACCAATTTGTCGTAAGCGGCGATTTTCTCGCTCAACTCCTTGTCGCGCGTGTCCATCTGACTGCGGTAAGTGGCGATGTTCGTCGGATCCTGATCCAGGGCCATGCGCAGGGAAATGGTACGGATGCGCAGCATGAGCTCGCGGATCTCGTCACCGCCGCGAATGCTCGGCAACCATTGGGTCTCCACCGCCACCTCGCTGTCGCGAATGCTCGACATCTGCCCCAGTGCAAATACCCCGAGCAACGCCACCAGTACCGCGATCAAGGCAAAACCCAGCGCGGCGCGAGGGGCAATATTCAGCTGACGAAGAAACATAACGAGCGCCTTTGTTTTTATTGGCTGGAGTGGAGGCCCTGTCCGTGCCCCGTTAGCTCGTTATCGGCAAGTTGTACGATGACTTGAAACGATCTGCTTTTTCGCAGGCAAAAAAAATCCCCGTATCTTTCGATACGAGGATTTTTAATATGGTCGGGGTAAGGGGATTCGAACTCCTGACATCCTGCTCCCAAAGCAGGCGCGCTACCGGACTGCGCTATACCCC
>NZ_JBGLZF010000081.1:0-11968 GCF_047304405.1 Pseudomonas sp. Pseusp11 | reverse complement strand
ATCTTTTGATTTTGCTTTTAAAACAAGATCAAAAGATCGCAGCCTGCGGCAGCTCCTACAGAGGATGGTGTTGGCCAGTAAAAGGATTACAGGTTCTGCAACGTATCGAGCAGCACCTTCACCTTGGTAATCGATTCCTGATACTCCGCCTGCCAATCCGAATCCGCGACGATCCCCCCGCCGCCCCAGCAGCACACCTGCCCATCCTTGACCAACAAACTGCGAATGGCGATGGAACTGTCCATCTCCCCGCGCACGTCCAGATACAGCAATGAACCGCAATACAACCCGCGACGGGTCGGTTCCAGTTCATCGATGATCTGCATGGCGCGAATCTTTGGCGCGCCGGTAATCGAGCCGCCGGGGAAGCTGCCGGCGATCAAATCCAGTGCGTCCTTGTCATCCGCCAGTTCGCCGGTAACGCTGCTCACCAGGTGATGCACGTTCGGATAGCTTTCCAGGCTGAACAGCTCCGGCACCCGTACCGAGCCAATGCGGCAGGTACGACCCAGATCGTTGCGCAGCAAGTCGACGATCATCAGGTTTTCCGCACGGTCCTTGGGGCTGGCCAGCAGTTCGGCGGCGTTCGCCGCATCTTCAGCAGCAGTCAGGCCGCGAGGGCGGGTGCCTTTGATCGGGCGGGTTTCGACGTGGCGTTCGCTGACTTTGACGAAGCGTTCCGGCGACAGGCTCAGCACCGCGCCGCCGTCGGGCAGGCTCTGGAAGCCGGAAAACGGTGTCGGGCAAGCCGCCCGCAGCGCGCAATAGGCCGCCCACGGATCGCCCTGGCATTGGGCGCGAAAGCGCTGGGCGAAGTTGACCTGATAGCAGTCGCCAGCCTGGATGTACTGCTGAATGCGTTCGAAGGCTTGCCGATAGTCGTCAGCGCTCAGGTCGGCGCTCATCGGGCTGTCCAGTTTGAATGGCTGGATGTTCTCGGTGGTGGGCTGAGTGAACAATTCGATCAGCCGTTGTCGCTCGCTTTCGATCAGTGTCGGGTGGAACACCAGTTGACTGGTGGCCTGGTGGTGATCGCTGATCAGCGCCCAGTCATACAGCCCGAAGCGTGCGTCGGGCAATTGCAGATCGTCCCGCGCCTGGCTCGGCAGGTTTTCCAGATGCCGACCGAAGTCGTAGCTCAGGTAGCCGATCAGGCCGCCGGCGAAGGGCAAATCGTCAGAGACGGTTGCTTCACCGAGCCGTGTAAGGTTGTTGCGAAGGCGTTGCAGGAAATGGCTGCCGCTTTCAGCCGGCAACACGGCCAGTTGCTCCAGCGGCCAGGCGCTGAGCAGGTCAAAACGCCCACGTTCGGCACTCGGCCGGCCGCTGTCGAGCAGCACGGCACCAGGGGCATGACGAATCGCCGCGAAGTACTCGGCAGGGTTGGCGCGATAGGGCAGCGGGTGTACAGAACAGGTCAACATGGGCGGGGCAGATCAGCCAACGAGGCGGGGGAGCGATTGTAGTCCTCCGCAGGATTTGCTCCTAGAGGGGATGTCGGCAAGAGATACATCTACGGCGAGGGAAGTTTACCTGTGGCGAGGGAGCTTGCTCCCGTCGGGCTGCGAAGCAGGCCCAAAAAAATCAGCCCCTCGGTTTTCAGAGAAACCGAGTATGCCGTTTTATGACTGCTGCGCAGTCAAGCGGGAGCAAGCTCCCTCGCCACAAAGAGCCACAAGGATCAGCCCTCAACCGCCGGAATATGCCCAAACAATTCCTGAACGAACGCCACACGTTCCTGCGCCGTTTCGGTGATCCCGCGCGCCTTCAGCTCTTCGAGTCGCGCCTCGACCGCGTGGGTACGGGACGTCAGCCCGCAATCGTTGGCGATCTGAATGTTCAACCCGGGCCGGGCATTGAGCTCAAGAATCAGCGGCCCTTTCTCCTGGTCAAGCACCATGTCGACACCGATGTAGCCCAGCCCGCACAACTCGTAACAGCCGGCGGCCAGTTTCATGAAACCGTCCCAGTAGGGCAATTGCACGCCGTCTACCGCGTTGGTGGTGTCCGGGTGTTTGTTGATGATGTTGTTCAACCAGGTGCCGCGCAATGTCAGGCCGGTGGCCAGGTCGACACCGACGCCAATGGCGCCCTGGTGCAGGTTGGCCTTGCCACCGGACTGGCGGGTCGGCAGGCGCAGCATGGCCATCACCGGATAACCCATCAGCACGATGATGCGGATGTCCGGTACACCTTCGTAGCTGATGCTTTTGAAGATCTGGTCCGGGGTCACGCGGTATTCGATCAACGCACGGTCGCGGTGCCCACCCAGGGAATACAGGCCGGTGAGGATGCTCGAGATATGGTGCTCGAGTTCCTCATGCTCGATGATCTTGCCGGACACTGTGCGATAGCGCCCCTCGAACCGGTCGGCAACCACAATGATGCCGTCGCCGCCAGCGCCCTGGGCCGGTTTGATCACGAAGTCGGTGCGCCCGCCGATGATCTCCTTGAGGTTATCGATTTCCTTCTCGGTGGAGATCACGCCGTACAGCTCCGGCACGTGGATGCCGGCGGCGATGGCGCGCTCCTTGGTGATGATCTTGTCATCGACGATCGGGTACAGGCTGCGCTTGTTGTACTTGAGCACGTAGTCGGCGTTACGCCGATTGATCCCCATGATGCCCCGGGCCTCCAGGGCTTTCCAGGTCTTCCAGAGACCGAACATCAGGCGTCAGCCTCCTTCAGGAAAGCCTTGAAACGCACCAGTTCGGTCAGGCGATAACCGCGATAACGACCCATGGCCAGCATGAAGCCCACCAGGATCAGCAGGACCGCCGGGAAGGTGAACACGAAGTACACCAGTTCCGGCACGCTCATGATCAGGTGCCCCAGGGAGGCGGCGAACAGCGTGCCGATCGCCACTTTCATGGCATGGCCGCCGCCGCGCTCTTCCCAGGTGATCGACAGGCGTTCGATGGTCATGGTCAGAATCACCATCGGGAACAGCGCCACCGACAACCCGCGCTCCAGGCCGAGTTTGTGGCTGAACAGGCTGATTGCTGCGATCAGCACCACCACGAAGGTCAGCACCACCGACAATCTCGGCAGCATTTGCAGTTTCAAGTGCTCAAGGTAGGAACGCAGTGACAGCCCCAGCGCGGTGATGATGGTAAACAGCACGATGCCGAAGCCGAGCTGGGTTTCCCGGAAGGCGAGGGCGATCAGCACCGGGGTAAAGGTGCCGAGTGTCTGGATGCCGATCAGGTTGCGCAGGATCAGGATCACCAGTACGCCGATCGGGATCATCACCATGATCATGAAGGTCTGCTGGGTTTGCAGCGGCAGGCCGTACAGCGAGTAATCGAGGAAATTGGCGTCGGAGTTCTCGTCAGTCAGCTTGGCCAGGCGAATGGCGTTCATTTCGCTGTTGTTCAGGCTGAAGGTGACGTTGGCTTTCTTGCCGCCATCGACGGTGATCAGGTTTTCATCGCCGGTCCACCACAGCAAGCGGTCGGTGGGCAGGCCCTGTTCGCCGGTTTCCGGGTTGAAGTACAGCCAGTCGGTGCCGTTGAAACTGCGCAACCAGAGTTCAGGCGTTTGCGGCTGATCGGCCACCAGGCGGATGGTGTGGACCTTTTCCACCGGCACGTGGGCGATGGACAGAACCAGCTCGACGATTTTGGCTTTGTTCGCGGTGGACGGATCGCCGGCCAGCAGCAGTTTCACGTTGTCGTCGTTGAGGTTGTTGACACGCTTGATGGCTTCGCCGATGAAAGTTTCGACGTCAGCCGAATGCTGGCGGATCGGCGCGAGCAAGGCTTCGGCGGCGATTTTTTCCGGACCTTCGACGGCGATGCTGTCGCGGAAGGTCGCCCCTTTGATCTTGGATTTTTCGCCGGTGTAGCGCTTGGTCAGCACCAGGCGGTAATAAAGGGTCTGGTTGCCCTTGGCCCGACGCGCCGACCAGGTGACCTTGCGGTTGCCGTCGACACGGTTCACTGCCACACCGTAGTTATTGGAAATGAAACTCTCGTTAAGGCTCACGTAGTCGCGGCTCAGCGGCGGCACGAACATCTGGATCTTGATCGGGTCTTTGGCGTTGGCGACGAACTCGACCTTGGCGTCGATGTTCCACAAGTCATCGGTGGCGTCTTCAGTCACCGGAATACCGAGCACGAAAATCTGATAGGCCGTAACTGAAATGCCCAGCACCACCAGGATGGCGATCAGCAATTTCAGATGGAGGGTAAGAGAGCGCATTGGAATTACTCTGCGGTATGTGCGTCGGTGGCGCAGGCAGGTTTGCCAGCAGCGTATTTAAGACTTGGATCGACCAGCGCATCGAAACGCTTGAGTGCCTCGGAGCCGATCAAGAGCGGGTATTGGAAGGCACTGCGGTCGGTCAGGTTCACTTCAATACTGCGTAAAGCCGACCCCATGCAGATATCCAGCTCGATGACCGGACGGGCAGTGTACTTCTTGCCTTCTTCCGGGTCGTAGTCGCCGGCCCGGCGCTTGATCTTGCTGACACGGGCCAGCGGTCGTTCGATCGGGTACGAATGCGCGGCGTCGATGGCCAGATAGAAGCGCACCCAGGATTCACCATTGCGTTTGAAACGTTTGATGTCGCGGGCGCTCAGCGAGGCGGTTTTCGCCCCGGTGTCGAGTTTGGCGGCAACTTCCAGGTTGATGCCATCCAGCGACGCGTACTCATTGAGGCCGTACACAGTCTTTTCCCCTGCCGCGGCAAAACCTGACAGGCCAAGAAGACAAAGAAATGTGGTGAAGAGCTTGAGTCTCATAAATCCTGATGCGCAGCGGTCCGTTCTTCAATTCAAGGCCCTGGCATTGCTGCACAAGCTCCCTCGTATGCCTATCCTTTTTTATGACAGGCAATGCAGATGACAAGCAAATGCGGGCGGCATTCTAGCACGGTGGTTTTATGGCGCCAGCGCTGGCGGACGGCTGTAACCGGGGGTGCTGCTTCGTTATGGTGCAAGCGGTTATTAGACGATTGTCGACAATGTCTATTTATCCTTTGACGTAACCGGCCTTATTCGCTAGTTTTTGCGGCATTGCTTTTAAAGGTGTCGACAATATGCTGGATCAACTCGATCCCCCGGTCACGGTTCAGGACGACTCGGAAACACTTTCCGAAAACGTCTTCCGACGCATTCAGGCGGCCATCGTCAAGGGCGAGATCGCCCCGGGCAGCAAGATCTCCGAGCCGGAGCTGGCGCGCACCTATGGCATCAGCCGCGGGCCGCTGCGTGAGGCGATCCACCGTCTGGAAGGCCAGCGCCTGCTGGTTCGCGTGCCGCACGTCGGGGCGCGGGTGGTGTCGCTGAGTCACGCCGAATTGCTGGAACTCTACGAAATCCGCGAATCCCTGGAAGGCATGGCGTGCCGTCTGGCGGCTGAACGCATGACCGTTGAAGAAATCGACGACCTGCGCCGGGTGCTGGAAACCCACGAGCGCGATGCGGCGTTTCAGGCAGGCGTCGGCTATTACCAGCAGGAAGGCGATTTCGACTTTCATTACCGGATCATCCAGGGCAGCGGCAACCGCACCCTGACCCAGATGCTCTGCGGCGAGCTCTATCAACTGGTGCGCATGTACCGCATCCAGTTTTCCACCACGCCCAATCGGCCACGCCAGGCGTTTGCCGAGCACCACCGCATTCTCGATGCCATTGCCGACCGTGACGGTGAACTGGCCGAGTTGTTGATGCGCCGTCATATCGGCGCCTCCAAACGCAATATCGCCCGTCACTACCAGGACGGCGCTAACCCGACAGCCACTGAACGAGGTGAGTCATGAGTTCCAACAAGAACACTCCAGGCCAGCGTTTCCGCGATGCGGTCGCCAGCGAGCATCCGCTGCAAGTGGTCGGCACGATCAACGCCAACCACGCGCTGCTGGCCAAGCGCGCCGGTTTCAAGGCTATCTACCTGTCGGGGGGCGGGGTGGCTGCCGGCTCCCTCGGCGTGCCGGACCTGGGCATTACCGGCCTGGATGACGTGCTGACCGACGTGCGCCGTATCACTGACGTTTGCGACCTGCCGTTGCTGGTGGACGTGGACACCGGTTTCGGTTCCTCGGCGTTCAATGTCGCCCGTACCGTGAAGTCGATGATCAAGTTCGGCGCGGCGGCGATTCACATCGAAGACCAGGTCGGCGCGAAGCGCTGCGGTCACCGTCCCAATAAAGAGATCGTTTCGCAGCAGGAAATGGTCGACCGCATCAAAGCCGCTGTTGATGCGCGCACCGACGACAGCTTCGTGATCATGGCCCGCACCGATGCCCTGGCGGTGGAAGGTCTGGAGTCTGCACTGGATCGCGCCGCCGCGTGCATCGAGGCCGGCGCCGACATGATCTTTCCGGAGGCCATCACTGAACTTGAGATGTACAAACTGTTCGCCAGCCGCGTGAAAGCGCCGATCCTGGCCAACATCACTGAATTCGGCGCGACGCCGCTGTACACCACCGAGCAGCTCGCCGGTGCCGATGTGTCGCTGGTGTTGTACCCGCTGTCGGCGTTCCGCGCGATGAACAAGGCTGCCGAAAACGTCTACACCGCGATCCGCCGCGACGGCACGCAACAGAATGTCATCGACACCATGCAGACGCGCATGGAGCTTTACGATCGCATCGACTACCACACCTTCGAGCAGAAGCTCGATGCGTTGTTTGCGGCAAAGAAATGAAATAGAGATCAAAAGATCGCGCAGCCCCTGTAGGAGCTGTGTAGGAGCTGTCGAGTGAAACGAGGCTGCGATCTTTTGCGAATCACTCTAATAACCTGATGAATCACAATTTGCCGATTCCCTAACAAATTCAAGAAAACTGGAGACAGCAATGGCCGAAGCAAAAGTACTCAGTGGCGCCGGGCTCCGTGGCCAGGTTGCCGGGCAAACCGCACTGTCCACCGTGGGCCAGTCGGGCGCCGGCCTGACCTATCGCGGTTACGACGTGCGCGAACTGGCGGCTGACGCACAGTTCGAAGAAGTGGCTTACCTGCTGCTGTACGGTGAACTGCCGACCCAGTTACAACTGGCCGGCTATACCGAGAAACTGAGCAAGCTGCGCGACCTGCCGCAAGCGCTGAAAGAAGTGCTGGAGCGCATCCCCGCGGACGCCCATCCAATGGATGTGATGCGCACCGGTTGCTCGTTCCTGGGCAACATCGAGCCGGAGAAAGATTTCTCCGAGCAGCACGACAAAACCGACCGCCTGCTGGCCGCGTTCCCGGCGATCATGTGCTACTGGTATCGCTTCAGCCACGACGGCAAGCGCATCAACTGCGTGACCGACGAAGCCTGCATCGGTGGCCATTTCCTGCACCTGTTGCACGACAAGAAGCCGAGCGAATTGCACGTCAAGGTGATGAACGTTTCGCTGATCCTCTACGCGGAACACGAATTCAACGCCTCGACCTTCACCGCCCGGGTGTGTGCCTCGACGCTGTCGGATCTGTATTCCTGCATCACAGCCGCCATCGGTTCCCTGCGTGGCCCGCTGCATGGTGGTGCCAACGAAGCAGCGATGGAAATGATCGAGCGCTTTTCGTCGCCGGAGGAGGCGATCAAAGGCACCCTCGATATGCTCGCGCGCAAAGACAAGATCATGGGCTTCGGTCACGCGATCTATAAGGACAACGATCCGCGCAACGAGGTGATCAAGGGCTGGTCGAAAAAACTCGCTGATGAAGTGGGCGACACGGTGTTGTTCCCGGTCTCCGAAGCCATCGACAAGACCATGTGGGAGCAGAAGAAATTGTTCCCGAACGCCGACTTCTACCATGCCTCGACGTATCACTTCATGGGCATTCCGACCAAGTTGTTCACGCCGATTTTCGTCTGCTCGCGCCTGACCGGCTGGGCGGCGCATGTGTTCGAGCAACGTGCCCACAACCGCATCATCCGTCCGAGCGCCGAGTACGTCGGCGTCGAACAGCGCAAGTTCGTGCCAATCGAACAACGCTGACCGGGGAGGGCGCCGGTACTGGTTACTGAAGGAACCGGGAACCCTGCAGGTCGGGGTTCAGCCCGGTGCCAGGCGCCCACCTATTGAAATTACCGTGACCGAGTCCTGACGATGAATACTGAATTCCGCAAACCGCTGCCCGGCAGCTCTCTGGATTATTTCGACGTCCGTGCGGCGGTCGATGCCATTGCGCCAGGCGCCTACGACACCCTGCCGTACACCTCCCGCGTGCTGGCGGAAAACCTCGTGCGTCGCTGCGACCCGGCCACGCTCACCGATTCCCTGAAGCAACTGATCGAGCGCAAACGCGACCTCGACTTCCCGTGGTTTCCGGCCCGCGTGGTGTGCCACGACATTCTCGGCCAGACCGCCCTGGTGGACCTTGCCGGCTTGCGCGATGCCATTGCCCTGCAAGGCGGCGACCCGGCGCAAGTGAACCCGGTGGTGCCGACGCAATTGATCGTCGACCATTCCCTGGCCGTCGAGCGTGGCGGCTTCGATCCCGAGGCCTTCGAAAAGAACCGCGCCATCGAAGACCGTCGCAACGAAGACCGTTTCCACTTCATCAACTGGACCAAGAAAGCCTTCAAGAACGTCGACGTGATCCCGCCGGGCAACGGGATCATGCACCAGATCAACCTGGAGAAAATGTCGCCGGTGATCCAGGTGCGCGACGGCGTGGCTTTCCCTGATACCTGCGTCGGCACCGACAGTCATACCCCGCATGTCGATGCACTGGGTGTGATCGCCATCGGCGTCGGCGGTCTGGAAGCGGAAAGCGTGATGCTCGGCCGCGCGTCGTGGATGCGTTTGCCGGAAAGCGTTGGCGTCGAGCTTACCGGCAAGCTGCAACCGGGTATCACCGCCACCGATATGGTGCTGGCGCTGACCGAATACCTGCGCAAACAAAAAGTTGTCGGCGCATGGCTGGAGTTCTTCGGTGAAGGCGCGTCAAACCTCACCCTCGGCGACCGCGCGACCATTTCCAACATGGCCCCGGAATACGGCGCTACGGCAGCGATGTTCTACATCGACCAGCAGACCATCGACTACCTGAAACTCACCGGCCGTGAAGACGAGCAAGTGCAACTGGTCGAGAACTACGCCAAACAGACCGGCCTCTGGGCTGACAGCCTCAAAGGCGCGCAATACGAGCGCGGCCTGACGTTCGACCTGTCCTCGGTAGTGCGCAACATGGCTGGCCCGAGCAACCCGCACGCCCGTGTAGCGGTTTCGGATCTGGCGGCGAAAGGCATCTCCGGGAAGTGGGACGACGTGCCGGGCCAGATGCCGGACGGCGCGGTGATCATCGCCGCCATCACCAGCTGCACCAACACCAGCAACCCGCGCAACGTTATCGCCGCTGGCCTGCTGGCGCGTAACGCCAACAAACTCGGGCTGACCCGCAAACCGTGGGTCAAGTCGTCCCTGGCACCCGGTTCGAAAACCGTGGCGCTGTATCTGGATGAAGCCGGCCTGACCAAAGAGCTGGAGCAACTCGGCTTCGGCGTCGTGGCCTTCGCTTGCACTACCTGCAACGGCATGTCTGGTGCGCTGGATCCGGTGATCCAGCAAGAGATCATCGACCGCGACCTGTACGCCACCGCCGTACTCTCCGGCAACCGTAACTTCGACGGGCGGATTCACCCGTACGCCAAGCAGGCGTTCCTCGCATCGCCGCCATTGGTGGTGGCTTATGCCATCGCCGGCACCATCCGTTTCGACATCGAAAAAGATGTACTGGGCGTGGTCGATGGCAAGGAAATCCGCCTGAAAGACATCTGGCCGAGCGACGAAGAAATCGACACGGTGGTCAAGGCCTCGGTCAAGCCGGAGCAGTTCCGCCAAGTGTACATTCCGATGTTCGCCATCCACGAAGACACCGGCCCGAAAGTCACGCCGCTGTACGACTGGCGCGAGATGAGCACCTACATCCGTCGTCCGCCGTACTGGGAAGGCGCGCTGGCCGGCGCGCGTCCGCTCAAGGGCATGCGCCCGCTGGCGGTGCTGCCGGACAACATCACCACCGATCACCTGTCGCCTTCGAACGCGATCATGCTCGACAGCGCAGCGGGTGAGTACCTGGCGAAAATGGGCCTGCCGGAAGAGGACTTCAACTCCTACGCCACGCACCGCGGCGACCACTTGACCGCGCAGCGCGCAACCTTCGCCAACCCGAAACTGTTCAATGAAATGGTGCAGGAAAACGGCAAGGTCAAGCAGGGTTCTCTTGCCCGCGTGGAGCCGGAAGGCAAAGTGATGCGCATGTGGGAAGCCATCGAAACCTACATGGAACGCAAGCAGCCGCTGATCATCATTGCTGGCGCCGACTACGGCCAGGGTTCGTCCCGGGACTGGGCGGCCAAAGGCGTGCGTCTGGCGGGGGTGGAAGCGATTGCCGCCGAAGGTTTCGAGCGCATTCACCGCACCAACCTGGTGGGCATGGGCGTGCTGCCGCTGGAGTTCCAGCCGGGCACCGATCGTAAAACCTTAGGAATAGACGGCAGCGAAACCTATGACGTGATCGGCGATCGCACCCCGCGCGCGACGCTGACGCTGGTGATCAACCGCAAGAACGGTGAACGCGTCGAAGTGCCGGTGACCTGCCGCCTCGACACCGCCGAAGAAGTGTCGATCTACGAGGCCGGCGGCGTGTTGCAGCGTTTCGCTCAGGACTTCCTCGAAGAGTCGGCGGTTGCCGTTTAACACGACGAGCCGCGCGGGATTTCAAGTCCCGCGCTGGCCATACAGGATCAATATGGCTCACGCATCTCAGATAAAAATCCCTGCCACCTACATGCGCGGCGGCACCAGCAAAGGCGTGTTCTTCAGCCTCAAGGATTTGCCCGAAGCGGCGCAGATGCCAGGCACCGCCCGCGATGCCTTGTTGCTGCGCGTGATCGGCAGCCCCGATCCGTACGAAAAGCAAATCGACGGCATGGGTGGCGCGACATCCAGCACCAGCAAAACCGTGATCCTGTCGAAAAGCATCAAGGCCGATCACGACGTCGATTACCTGTTCGGTCAGGTCGCCATCGACAAACCTTTCGTCGACTGGAGCGGCAACTGCGGCAACCTGTCGGCGGCGGTCGGTTCGTTCGCCATCAGCAATGGCCTGGTGGATGCCAGCCGCATTCCGCACAACGGTGTGGCGGTGGTGCGCGTGTGGCAGGCCAACATCGGCAAGACCATCATCGCTCATGTACCGATCACCAATGGCGAGGTGCAGGAAACCGGTGATTTCGAACTCGACGGCGTGACCTTTCCGGCGGCCGAAGTGCAGCTCGAATTCATGGACCCGGCGGCGGAAGAAGAGGGTGGCGGTGGTTCGATGTTCCCCACCGGCAATCTGGTGGATGACCTCGAAGTGCCGGGTGTCGGTACGCTCAAGGCAACCCTGATCAACGCTGGCATCCCGACCATTTTCATCAACGCCGAAGACATCGGCTACACCGGCACCGAGTTGCAGGGCGCGATCAACAGTGACCTGGAGGCTTTGGCGATGTTCGAAACCATCCGCGCTTACGGCGCGCTGCGCATGGGGCTGATTCAGCATCTGGACGAAGCCGCCAAGCGTCAGCACACGCCGAAGGTGGCGTTCGTTGCCCCACCTGCGGATTACATCGCGTCCAGCGGCAAGAAGATCACTGCCACCGACATTGATTTGCTGGTGCGCGCGCTGTCCATGGGCAAGCTGCACCACGCCATGATGGGCACGGCCGCGGTGGCGATCGGCACGGCGGCGGCGATTTCCGGCACCTTGGTCAACCTGGCGGCGGGCGGTATCGAACGCAACGCCGTGCGCTTCGGCCATCCGTCCGGCACCTTGCGCGTGGGCGCCGAGGCCACTCAGGTCAACGGTGAGTGGACGGTGAAAAAAGCCATCATGAGCCGCAGTGCCCGGGTGTTGATGGAAGGTTACGTTCGCGTGCCGGGGGATTCTTTCTAGCTTGATGTATCCCCCGTAGGAGCTGCCGAAGGCTGCGATCTTTTGATTTTGCTTTTCAGGATCAAGATCAAAAGATCGCAGCCTTCGGC
>NZ_JBGLZF010000080.1:0-13374 GCF_047304405.1 Pseudomonas sp. Pseusp11 | reverse complement strand
GCCCCTTCAAGGCCCAGCCCCGACGGCAATGGCAACGGTACGGCGCCGTTGCGCTGGGTCACATCAAGGAAGTTGACGCCAATCACCTCCTGCTCCAGCCAGATTTCACCCGGCCCCGGCTCACGCGCCGGGACTTGCTCGATGTTCATCACCTCAGGTGCGCCGGTGTGTGCGATACGAACGACAGAAACCATTGCCTGACTCCTTCATTTCAGCGCAGCCCGTCTGCGCGATGTGCAGGGAGTATCAGCATTCGATTTCCAGCGAACAATATAGCCTTATTGCAGTTCATTACTGCACACAGTGCAGCAGTCCGAAACCCTCGGCAACAGGGCCACAGCAAGGGCCAGGCTGATCAGTGCCACGGCGACGGCAAACGTTATCCGCATGCCGCTGGCGACGGCTGCGGGAGACGCGCTGGTGATGTCTGTCGTCGCCGAGGCAAGCGCAAACACCGCGCCCATCACCGAAGCTCCGGTGATCAGGCCGAGATTGCGTGACAGGCTGAGCATGCCGGAAATCACGCCGCGCTGGTCCGGGCGGATGTCGGTCATGATCGCGGTGTTGTTGGCCGCCTGAAACAACGCGTAGCCGGCCGTGATCACCGCGATGGGGGCGAGGTAACCGAGGAGGCCGAACCCCGCTGGCATCATTGATAAAGCACTCGCGCCGAGCGCCATTGTCGCGAGCCCGAGACGGGTCATGCGCCGAGTGCCAAAACGGTCCACCAGGCGACCGGCCGGCACGCCGGTCAATGCAGCCACCAACGGGCCGACCGACAAGGCGAAACCGACAAGTGCGGTGCCGAGGCCAAGCGCACCCGAGAGATAAAACGGCCCGACCACCAGCGTCGCCATCATCACCGTCGAAACGAGCGCGCTCATGGCCAGGCTGGCGCTCAATCCCGGTTGGCGGAACAGCGCTAATTTGATCAATGGCGATGCAACCGTGGCCTCAACGAAGATGAAAAGCCCAACGCCGAAAACAGCCGCCAGCAGCAGCGCGATATTGAGCGGACCAAAATCACCGCGCCCGATCGTCATGGCCAGCGCATACGCCGCGAGCGTCAGCGCCAGCAGCAACGTGCCGGCCTTGTCGAACCCCACCCGCTCCGCTTTCGCCCGCTGAACATCCGCCGGCAAATAGCGATAGGCGAGCCAGATATTCAGCACACCCAGCGGCACGTTGATCAGAAAAATCGCCTGCCAGCCAACGCCGGCAATCAACATCCCACCGAGCGACGGCCCCAACGTGGTGCCGATCGCCGACATCGTTCCGAGCAACCCCATGGCGCTGCCGGTCTGCGCTTTCGGCACCGTCTCACCGACAAACGCCACGGTCAGCGCCAGCATGATCGCCGCCCCAAGCCCCTGCACTGCCCGGGCGCCGACCAGCCACCCAAGCGACGGCGCGACACCGCAGGCCAGCGATGACAGGGTAAAAATGCCGATGCCCGCCAGCAGCAAGCGCCGACGGCCTACCATGTCGCCGAGCCGTCCGACGCTGACGATCAGCGTGGTGATCGCCAGCAGGTACGCCAGAACGATCCACTGCACGTGTTGGAAAGAAGCATCGAACGCCTCGGCCAATGTCGGCAAGCCGGCATTGGCGATGCTGGTGTCGAGTGAAGGCATCAACATCGACAGCGAAAGGCTGGCAAGCGCCCAGCGCACCGAACCTGATTGAGTGATGGATTTCATTGTCTGGCCACGTCTGAAAGGTAGATCAGCAGCGTATGCCCGTGCGTGACAAGGCGGAAGGCGCAGCATTTGCACTTGATAGATGCGTTTGACGCCATGTCAGCCCCGCGCCGTGCTAACGTTGCGGCATGACCACTCCCGATCTCAATCTGCTGATTACCCTGGACGTGCTGCTCGCCGAAGGCAGCGTCGCCCGCGCCGCCCAACGACTGCGGCTGAGCCCGTCGGCCATGAGTCGGGCGCTTGCACGATTGCGCGAAACGACGGGCGACCCGCTGCTGGTCCGGGCCGGACGCGGCTTGGTGCCAACGCCCCGGGCGCTGGAACTGCGCGAGCACGTCAGTCGATTGGTGCAAGACGCCGAGGCGGTTTTGCGCCCCGCCGAACAGCTCGACCTCAAGCAACTGGTTCGAACATTCACGCTGCGCACCAGTGACGGCTTCGTCGAAAACTTCGGCCCGGCGCTGATCGCCCGCGCCGGTGAGCAAGCCCCCGGCGTGCGTTTGCACTTTGTGCAGAAGCTGAGCAAGGACAGCGCCGCACTTCGCGACGGTTCCGTCGATCTGGAAACCGGTGTGGTCGGCGGCACGACCAGCCCGGAAGTGCGCACCCGCGCGCTGTTCGAGGACCGTTTCATCGGCGTCGTGCGCACGGGGCATCCGCTGAGCCAAGGCGAGGTCAGCGCCTCCCGTTACGCCGCTGGCCGGCACATCCTGGTCTCACGGCGCGGGCTCGATAAGGGGCCGATGGATGAAGCATTGGAAGCGCTGGGACTGCAGCGGGAAATCGTCACCATCGTCGGCGGTTTCTCGGCCGCCCTGGCACTGGCTCGCGCTTCGGACCTGATCGCCACCGTGCCCGCCCGACACACCCGAAACCTGCGCACCGGCCTGCACAGTTTCGAGCTGCCGTTCGAGCTGCCGCCTATCACCATCTCGATGCTCTGGCATCCACGGATGGATGCCGACTCGGCGCATCGGTGGCTGCGTGATTGCCTTCGGGCGGTGTGCGCGCAACCTTAGGGGTTCGGACGTCGGCAAAGTCCTCGTCGACATACACTGAATCATGGACAACGATATCCAGATCAGCGGTTCGGCCTGGTTCACCACGGGCTGCCTCATTGAGTAATCCAGAATGAAGATAAGAAGAATCGTGACCGGCCACGACGAACAAGGGAATTCCGTGTTCGTTTCCGACGACTATGCCCCAAGGGCGCAATCCTTTGCCTCGATCCCGGGGCAAGCGATGGCACAGCTGTGGACCACTCCCGCCAATCCGGTACTCCTTGCACAGGAACGCGATCCCACGCTCGATTATGCGTCGCTGATTCCTCCTCAGGGTGGCACCAGCATCGCCGTGTTTGATTTCCCGCCTGACACCGTCATGCAGAATCTCGTCGATGGCGTTAAGGCTTTTGAAGAGCTGAGCGCCGCACTGCCGGGCCTGATCGAAACGTTCGAGCCGGAAAATCCGGGCATGCACACCACCGCCACCATTGATTACGGAATCATTCTGGAGGGAGAGATGTGGCTGGAGCTGGATAACGGGCAGAGCCGTCTGGTAAAGGCAGGCGAGATCGTTATTCAGAACGGCACCCGGCACGCCTGGCGGAACAAAAGCGAGCGGATAGCCCGAGCACTTTTTGTGATGATCGGCACATCGCGTCCAGAAAAAACCTGATGGGTAACCGAAAAGGGCAACCAGAGGAAGCAGGTGGTGTTGATGCTCAGCCAGACGCCAGTGGGCTCAAGGTTTTACGCCTGAACTGAGCGTTTAATCTGATGCTTGGTACGTGTCCAGACACGCACTCGTTGTAGCAGCCGCCGAACGCAGGCTTCGCCAGCTGCTACAGATCACATACGACCTTCAACAGGCATCTCCCCTCAAACCTTCCTTTTCTGAAGCCCCTTCAACCGCACACTCGCCCGCTGCGCCGCCGCCATTTTTTCCGGGCGCTTCATCCGTTTCCATTTTCTAATGTCATCCTTGGTGCGACCACAACTGACACACAGTTCACCACTGAGCTGGCAAACGGAAATACACGGATTTTCGATATCCTTGGCCACGTTTCAACCCCGCGTCGAGCGCTTGGGCGCCAAGCGTTGCTGCCAGTTGCCGCCATTGGCGCGCTGACATTGCTCCTCAGAATCAAACTGCACATGGGCCGCGACCGGGCTGACGAGAACGTCCGCTTCATTTAATGCCAAGGCCGTCAGTTCAACCATGCGCTCGCCCTGCCCGCTCGCCAGCGCCTGATCCTTATGGGCCTGCGTATCGAAGACCCAGATCACCCGCAGGCTGGATGGAAAGGCGTCGTAATCGATTTCGTGGGTCAACCAGCAAAACCCGACTATTTCTGCTTTGGCTGTTTCGCACGCCTCGGTCAGGGTGGCGACCAGGCGACGTTCGATGTGTGCCTGATCGCGTTTGCTTAAAGACATCGGGTGGATCCTTGGGTGGCGGTCAACGGAAAAGGCCCAGCATACCTTTTGATCGGCTCCATCTCGACGGCTCAGATAAAAGACTATCCCTATCACCCCCCAATACTCCACCTATTAGCTGACTGCTTTATAGGCGTCTACCCTTACTGGAGCGCTGGCGTCAGCCGGCCGGTTGAGACCTGAGAAGAGATACGAATGAGTCAGAAAGCGTACTAGGCTTGCCGTGGGCCACCGTGCTGGCAACTCGATTGCCGCTATCCGGATTTCCCGTGTGACCACGACGATCAATTGATCGCACGGCTACAGCCTATGTCATTGATTCCGCTCGTCGCTATTGCGTGCCCAACCCCGGGCCGGATAGCCGGATGAACACGACCAAAGGTAGCGCATACATGGCAAATGAATCGAAATGCCCGTTCAAACACGCCGCCGCTGGCGGTGGCACGACGAACCGCGATTGGTGGCCGAACCAACTGAATCTTAGGATCCTGCACCAGCACTCGCCCCTGTCCGACCCCATGGACGAGGGCTTCAACTACACCGAAGCGTTCAAAAAACTGGACTTTGCGGCGGTCAAGCAAGATCTGCATGCGCTTATGACTGATTCGCAAGACTGGTGGCCTGCGGACTTCGGTCACTATGGGCCACTGTTTATTCGCATGGCCTGGCACGCCGCCGGCACATACCGCGTCGGTGACGGTCGTGGCGGTGCCGGCTCCGGTCAGCAGCGCTTCGCACCGCTCAACAGCTGGCCGGACAACGTCAGCCTCGACAAGGCGCGGCGGCTGCTTTGGCCGATCAAGCAAAAGTATGGCAAAAACATCTCCTGGGCCGACCTGATCGTCCTCACCGGCAACGTCGCGCTGGAGTCCATGGGCTTCAAGACCTTTGGTTTTTCCGGCGGCCGGCCAGACGTCTGGGAACCGGATGAAGATGTCTACTGGGGCACCGAAAGCACGTGGCTGGGCGGTGACGTCCGCTACGGCAAAGACACAGAAGCCATGCAAGCACCCGGCGAACGCAACCTGGAGAACCCGCTCGCCGCCGTGCAAATGGGCCTGATCTACGTCAACCCGGAAGGCCCGGAAGGCAACCCGGACCCGGTCGCTGCGGCGATAGACATCCGCGAAACCTTCGGGCGCATGGCGATGAATGACGAAGAAACCGTGGCGCTGATCGCCGGCGGCCACGCCTTCGGTAAAACCCACGGTGCCGGCCCTGCCGACAACGTCGGTGCCGAACCCGAAGCCGCTGGCCTCGAACAGCAAGGCCTGGGCTGGAAAAGCGCTTTCGGCAGCGGTAAAGGTGGCGACACCATCACCAGCGGCCTGGAAGTGACCTGGACCACCACACCCACGAAGTGGAGCAACAACTACCTGGAAAACCTGTTCGGCTTCGAGTGGGAACTGACCAAGAGCCCGGCGGGTGCCAACCAGTGGACGGCGAAAGGCGGTGCCGGCGCGGGCATCATTCCGGATGCTCACGACCCGTCCAAGCGGCGTAACCCAACCATGCTGACCACGGACCTGTCCCTGCGATTCGACCCGATCTATGAACCGATTTCGCGGCGCTTCCTCGCCAATCCGGACCAGTTGGCCGACGCCTTCGCCCGCGCCTGGTTCAAACTGATCCACCGCGACATGGGCCCCCTCTCCCGCTACCTCGGCCCGGAAATGCCCAACGAAGTACTCCTGTGGCAAGACCCGATCCCGCCGGTCGACCATGCCTTGGTCAACGACAGCGACATCGCCGCACTCAAGGGCAAGCTCCTGGCCAGCGGCCTGACCGTCTCGCAACTGGTGTCGACCGCCTGGGCAGCGGCCTCCACCTTCCGCGGCTCCGACAAACGCGGCGGCGCCAACGGCGGACGCCTGCGCCTGGCCCCGCAGAAATCCTGGCAGGCCAACCAGCCTGAGCAACTGGCGAGCGTGTTGGCGAAACTCGAAAGCATCCAGAACGAGTTCAACAGCGCGCAAACCGGCGGCAAGAAAATCTCCCTGGCCGACCTGATCGTGCTGGCCGGTTGTGCCGGCGTCGAACAAGCGGCAAAAAATGCCGGCCATACCATCACGGTGCCTTTCACACCGGGACGCATGGACGCCTCGCAAGAGCAAACGGACGTTGAATCCTTCGGCTACCTCGAACCCGCCGCCGATGGCTTCCGCAACTACCTCAAAACCCGCTATCGCGTACCGGCCGAGGCACTGCTGATCGACAAGGCGCAACTGCTGACCCTCACCGCGCCGGAAATGACCGTGCTCATTGGTGGCCTGCGCGTGCTGAACACCAACGTCGGCCAAACCCAACACGGCGTGTTCACGAAACAACCGGGAGCGTTGACCAACGACTTCTTCAAAAACCTGCTCGACATGGGCGTGGAATGGAAACCGGTCTCTGAGGCCAATGAAAAGTTCGAGGGACGCGACCGCAAAACCGGCGACCTCAAATGGACGGGGACGCGTGTTGATCTGGTGTTTGGCTCGAATGCACAGCTGAGGGCGTTGGCTGAGGTTTATGCCAGCAACGACGCGAAGGAGAAGTTTGTGAAAGACTTCGTGGCAGCCTGGGTCAAGGTGATGAATCTGGATCGGTTTGACCTGAGGTGATGCAAGCGCTCAATCCAGCGTGAAAAAAGCCCACTGACCGTTACTGGTTCAGTGGGCTTTTTATTGCTTGGGCCCCCAGGTTCAAACCCAGTGGAACCGAATCACTAGCGATATAGGTTTTTCCCAACTAGGGTTCTCAATAGCGCATCACCGACGTGGCGAACCGAAGGAGCCAGATCAATTGATGAGGTCTTTTTGTGTCGCGGTCGCATTCGTAGCGCCCATCGTGTTGTCCACCACAGTCACGGCTGAAGTACTTGCGCATAAGACAGCGCTCGCTTTTGTTGCTCAAACCCATGTCGGTGACAGCCTGCCAACACTGGCCCTGTTGGCGGCAAAGCAAACACAAACCTTTGCAATGCTCATTGAAAAGTTAGGGAGTGAAAAAGCACACAGTGCCGTATCGAGCGAAATTGACGCGCTACTTCCGCAGTACCAGCCGAAATGGAATCAAAATCTTGCTGCGGCTTATGAGAAGTCTTTTACTGAAGAAGAGCTGTTGTCACTCACGTCTGAAGGCCAGGCATCCAAATACGCTGGCAAAGTGCTGGAGCGGCGAACTGACATCGGCAGAGACATGCAGTCCAGCTCTACCCCGATACTGATTGCCCTTGTATCCGAGGCACTTAAGGCGGCCTATTCCAAGCATATTCGTTGAAGCGGTCTTGATTCCCCGTGCTATCAGCTTGTCCGAAGAAAACCAACGCCTCCCAGTGTGGAGGCGTTGTGCTTTTTGCTGATCGCAGGACGAGACTAAACGGGAGAGATCGTGGCCAGCGCGCCAATCAAAATGGTCAACACCAGAAATCCACCCAGGAAAATTGCCATCTTGCCCATGGGGCCTCCTACGCTATGAGTTTGCGGTGCAGCGGTTGGCGTAACTGCTGACCGTGCTGTCATTGTGAGCCGCGGGCTGATCCCATTACAGATGCAGATAACCAAGAAAAATACGGATCAGATCCGAGACATCAATCCACAATGAACAACTTCGCACCGCTAGTGGTAAACGAGCGGTGCCCCTCGGCATCGTTGCCCACCTGATAGCTCATTCCGGCAGTCAGCGTGAACTGGCGGCCATCTTCCAGTTCTGTGTGTAACTCGCCTTCCAGGCACAACAGGATATGACCTCTCCAACACCAGTGATCGGCCAGATATCCGGGGCTGTATTCAACCATCCGCACACGCGTCGAACCAAACTGGCATGTCCGCCAGTAGGCCATGCCCGTCTGGCCAGCATGTTCGACCGGTTCGATCTTCGACCAATCGGTAGTCCCAAAGGGGATGGCGGTAAGGTCCATTATTGCCTCATCAACGTGGAGTGAGTACGGACCCTATCAATCGGGCCA
The DNA here is from genome assembly GCF_047304405.1 of Pseudomonas sp. Pseusp11. Classification (NCBI taxonomy): domain Bacteria; kingdom Pseudomonadati; phylum Pseudomonadota; class Gammaproteobacteria; order Pseudomonadales; family Pseudomonadaceae; genus Pseudomonas; species Pseudomonas sp. Pseusp11. The sequence goes on along the minus strand of NZ_JBGLZF010000080.1, from coordinate 5,281 downwards.
CGCTGCCGATAGACACAGATAGCCCACATTTACGGAATACAGGACCAAGCGTAAATCCTGAAAACCAGTTATCCCGTCCGCCACCCTGGTGCGGTAGTAATAGCGATCTAAAGCAGATCCTCCAACTTGTCATATTTGTAATATTGGCTGTAATTCAGGACATCTCGCGGCGTCACCTTTTCCGGGAAAGGGCTGTACATCGGATCATCGATCCGGTGGAATTTGAAAGTATCTGGGGCGGCTCCGTCAGGTACGTAAGCGGCGGTGGGATGCTTCGCTTGCCATGCAGCCCAGAGTCGGTCGACATTGCAATGATGCAGAAAGAACACCGGGTCGTTTGGCGAAGACGACAACCCCATGTCACCGCCGACCCACACATGGACGTTGTTGTGAATGCGTTCTTTGCCAGTCCATCCCTCGATGTAGTTGCGCGCACCACCGGTGGATTGCGCCGCGTCGTAGGGCACTTTGTCATACACGGTATTTTCCTGGATGACCTTGCGTACATTGGCTCGGCTGGGCAGCGCCCCACCTCCCCCCAGATAACGCACCAGGGGGCGGTTTACCCGGCCCAGTTCCATGGTGCGGCCGTCACCCATCAGTCGTACCCGCCACTTCCCGTCCACGAACTGTCCAAGGTACTGATTCGACCAGATGACTGATGTCCTGGGGTCCTGAAGTTCCGCGTCAGTGTTCCAGTCCCAGTACGGAATTCGAAAGTGTGGGTCGTTTACCGCTTTGCGAAGCAACGATTCCAGCCGCACGAGAAAGTAGCGATGCCACGGCAAAAATGATGGGCCTCCATGCGCAGCATTCCTGGCCATCTGCCCGGCAGGCGTTGAAATCATCATGGCCCGGTGGTGCCAGGCCACCAAGGAGTCATAAATCGAGAGATTGGCCTGCCCAGGCCAGGGATTCAGCGCAGGATCCTTGAGCAGCTTCACCCCTTCGACGTATTTCTGAAGCGCCGCGAGATCTTTGACAGCGTTAGACCTGATCATGATGTGCTCCGTGATCATGGTGGACGGGATGGTCGGAGTGCTCTTCCCCGTCGCCATCGCTCTTGGCGAAAGACTCGGGATAGGCATCGATTACCGCTGTCATCAAATCGAGAGCCGATCCGTAAGAAACGAATGGAGTGGCGTGCGTATGGACCTGCCCAGCATCGTCCACAAACAGATGCGCCTGGACCGGGGTCCCATCCACCTCCACCTGGTAGGTGGTCACGATCCGGACAACGTGCCCTTTGTGATTAATCTCGCGAACCGTCCTGGCCTCATGGCCTGCATGCGGGTCCACGTACTCGGGAAACTGCTCCTTGATCCACGCAGGGTGCATTTTGTCAGGATCAGTGATGGATATCTCGGCGAGAGCAGCTATGTCGGGCGGGCTCAACAGCACGTTGGCTTCGGTAGCTGAGGGTTCAGGGCTGGAGACATTTTTCCTTGTCATGATTCCTCCTGGAGTGTGCCCCCGGACGATTGCCCGGACTGGCTGGAGAAAGTGTAGTTGGTGATGGGTAGAGATGCTGTTGAAGCCAGAATAATGGGACCGGATTCATCTCTCCTGGGGGGGGGGGCGGACATTCAGTTTGAACACGGCTGCCAGTCCTCTGATCCCTTGTCAGGAAAGAATGATCCGAAAGACCAGTGGTGAGCCTTGACTTCATGGCTACCAGTTATATGCCTGGACTGGTTAAGCACAGGCAGCTGGTGATCGTAGATACCGTCCTGAACCTCATCTACTCCTGCGGATCAATCTGACCCAACAGTATATTGACGTCAAAAAACAGAAGTCGCGCGATTACAGCTGAGGGGTTGGGCGTGAAATATAGACCTATGATTTATATAGACTTTTAAAAAAGTCGGAATTGGTAGCGCAGAGTTATCTAGAGGCTTCTATTATTTCGTTACCGCCGAATTCGGCCCAATCATTGTTATGCGTCAACGACAACGCAAGCCCTTGATCAATAATTATGGGAGGGTAACATGTCGACAAAAAAAATAACTGCCTTACTCGTGCTGGCTTTTAGCTTTTTCGGAGTGACGAGTTGTGCCAACATAAGAAATTATTCAGAAGTCTCAAGCGAAAGAAATAATAGCATTGTTCCTGATATTGACTATTATGACCTCGCATACAATGTAGATATTATTGTGCTTCCTGCAGAAATAAAAGCCAAAGAAAATGCAGATACAGACAACAACTTTTCAGGTGAATTACAAGTTTCAAACTGGGGAAACTCCATCAAGAATGCGACCCAAAAAGAAATTCATAACAGTGATCGCTTTATCGAATTTGGAAAATACAGCGGCCGCATTGAAATAAGTACAGAAATATCTTCAGTATCTATAAGCAACGCCCGAGGCGGGACTCGATCGAAATGCAATGTTGTTTACACATATAAAGATTTAGCGGCAGGAAAATTGCTCTCCCGGCATGACAGTGCCATTGAATTAATAGCACCACCCTCTGCCATACCCAAAACCAGTAATAGCTTTTCTTACAGCCTTGATCAACTGACATACGCTATTGCTCGCGAGGCGATTTCTGGCCTCATTCGATTGTCGCCTGTTGCCGATATCCAGCTAACGCAGAAGCAAGTGAAATTTTATAATTCAAATATCAAAAGAAAACCCAACCAAATTATTAGCTATGTGCCGATCGACACTCTTATTCACAAGAACAAAAAAGAACTAAACTCTGCTTTTTCAATGGCTAAGAAAACGCAAAAAAATGGTAATAAGTCGACAAAGAAAAACAAACCAAAAGTTAAAGTAGACACCGTCTCCGCTCCCGCCGCCCGCCCTCTGGAATCTAATAAAGCTAGCGACACACCCACCGCAAACACCGTGACATCGAGTGACCACCCTGTCAGTCAGAACTCAAGCCAGGCTGCGACTGAAAATAAGAAAGACGATAGTAATTCAAGCGAAATAGCTAGTTCATCGGAGCGCTTGAAGGATGGGGCCATTAAAAACGATGAGCCCAATGATGACAGCAGTGGATATATAGCCACCCCGGAAAACCATCAACCTCAAATCGATGTATCGGCAGAGCAAGAAAGAGCACTGGATGAATGCTTGAAAAAGGAAAAAGAAAAGTTACAGAGCGCGACTGACAATGCCGCTTCACGTAACGGATATACAACCGTGTCGGGACTCTATCAACCTCAAAACAAGATATTAGCAGTGCAAGAAAGAGCAATGGATGAATGTTTGAAGAAGGCAAAGGCAAAGTTACGGTGAGCGACTGGCAATGCTGCTTCACGTACCGGATATACAGTCGCGCCGGGACGGCAGCAGAAGAAATCGCGCAGGCGTTAAGCCAAGCCAAAATACCCGGGCTGCACGCCGTCAAAAAGATAAAGCCGAAGGACTTCGAAGATGATCTTGAAGGGCAACAAGGCATCATTTTCTTCAAGGATTTCTGGCGCCGAGGAAACGAGACCTTCGGCAATCGCAGCGGCGATCATATCGATCTATGGAACGGGCGTAGACTCACGGACTGGATGAGCTACCCTCGTATTCAGTTGGGGTTTTCCATTGAGGGCAGCTTCTCCGACTACCGCGAGTCGAAGGAAATATGGTTTTGGAAGGTCATATGAAAATTGTTAAAGGGGCATTGTTCGTCATCCTTGTTGTTGCCCTGGCCGTTGGGGCGTTTAATTTGATATTCGTGGCAGTGTCTGGCTACTTTGGGCCGTTCTACGAGAGTGAGGCAGACCAAAGTCGGAACTTTGCAATTTGGCTTTTGGGTAATGCGGGGGTTGGGTTGCTTTCGGTTGTCATGGGTGTCGTTTTGTATCGGCGATATCTGCGACACGCGAACACCACGAACACGTAGGAGCGGAGGCTGCAATCTTTTGATCTTTCAATCTTAAAAACACAAAAGCCCCGCCCCACATAAATGGGACAGGGCTTTTTACTACACAACACGCTGAACCAACGCCCCCAAGCCGCGCCAGGGGATATGGCTGTAGTGGAAGAAGCTTCAATCTCTGAGCAAGGACGTTTCGTTCGATTACTTTGTGAGCCCCGACCCGACTATCCCGAATGGCGTACCTCATTTCGTGAGGAAGGGCTGACCTACGAATTGCTTGCTAAATCCAACGCTTACAATGGCCTAGCCCTAATCGGTAAAAAATTCTCAATGCCCAACCGTTACTACCACGAAATCTGGCTATGCCCTGACGAAGACGGCCAGCAACTCCCCTCCTGCATCTCCCTCGGCCCATCCGGTGATGCCGCCAGAAACCTCAACGAGTCCGGCAGTGAATGCATATGGATTTTCTGGGCTACTTCCCACATTGAAGCAATGCAGATTTACTACGACTTTCTGGACTTCGGAACGTATCGAACCGAGTTTCCAGAGGACTCGGAGCCCTACCCGGACGCGTGGATAGCGGAGCAGCACGCCTATCTGTCAGCGCTCAAGAACGGACAAGGTTGATTGGTTATCTCAAGGATCGAGGACAGGGAATGAGCATTTTCAATCGCATCAAGACCTTCGTAAGGCGCGACCAAGAGGAGCAAATCGTCGGTTACTCCATACCGGAATTGAAGTCAGTTTTTATCGTCCCGTTACGACACCTCACTCGGCCTCTGACCGATTATCCGCAGGCGGTGTCTTTGGAGGGTTTCGGTGTCTCGGCCTATTACTCTGCGTTACTAATCGACCATGAATACGCTCATAAATTTTCGACACTCGTCGAATCGAATTTCAGATTCGAGGCTGAAAAGCCATTCAACGACCATCCCGTAAAGCGCTACTCAGACATCCGGAAAAACGAACACCTGATCTATTTCAAATCCAGTGGAGAGTTTAACGCCACAACGATTCGGATGGTTACCAACAGCGTCGTTTTTCTGAACGTCATTCAGGATGAAAAATTGGCCGTTCCGCCGCCCTGGGTAGCGTTCGAGGGATACAACCCTTCCTGGTGGGGAGGCGATATGCAAGGCGCTCAGGGTTACTACAACGACAACTACTTCCTCCCCTTCTTCACTCAGCTGAGTGATTCAGAAAAGCAGGAGTACTACGCAAGGTTTGAGGCTACGGATGAATGGATAAAAAGCCTGGAATTGATGTACGACGATGAGTGAAGCCGTCCTATCCAGGTCTGCTCCGCAGCCCAACGGGGGCAAGCCCCCTCGCCACAAAAAACGCGCCAAACTCAGGTGTTGCGCTACCTGCCAGAGCTGAATCCCATGTCTAGTCCTGAAATAGGTTTACACCTGTTTCACCCCAACGCCCGATGCACCGCATCGGGCGTTTTGTATTT